>JALYXV010000348.1 GCA_030947025.1 Actinomycetota bacterium
CCCCCAACCGGCCCCCAACCGGCCCCCAACCGGCCCCCAACCGGCCCGGCCTGAGACCCCCGCCGCCGCCCGTAAATGGCGGGCACTCGCGGCCGATTGAAGCCACACTGTCCACTATGGCCTGGGAGGTGCACCACGTACGCGAAGCCGACGTCCCGGCATTTGCGCGCACGGTGTACGGCGCCTTTGGCCGAGTTGCCGACGACGACGATATGGCTCACGCGGCCGGAGCCCATCAGCCCGACTTCGCGCTGGCCATCTCCGACCAGGGCCGGATCGTGGCGACGGCCAGCGCCCTCCCACTCGAGCTGACCGTGCCCGCTGCTCGCGGCCACGCCTACCCGACGGTCGCCGCGCCGGGAGTCACCGCGGTCAGCGTCGCCGCGACCCACCGCCGCCAAGGTCTGCTGACCACGCTGATGAACCACCAACTGGCCGACTTCCGACAGCGGGGCTACCCGGTTGCGGTTCTGCTGGCATCGGAGTCGATCATCTACGGCCGGTTCGGGTACGGCTGGGCCCAGTCGTACCAATCGCTGATGCTCGAAACCCGCTACGCCGCCTTCCGCCCGAGCGCGCCCGCCACGCCGGGGCGGCTGCGGCTCATCGACCGTGACGAGGCGGGCAAGTTGCTGCCTTCTGTCCACGAGCAGGCCCGGCGGCTTCGCCCGGGTGAGTTGAGCCGGTCGCCCCGCTGGTGGGACCTCCATCTGAGAGACCCGGAGAAGGACCGCGAAGGCGCGGGCGGTCGCATGTACGCGGTCCACGAGTCAGCCCAGGGCGCCGCCGACGGCTGGGTCAGCTACCGCTACCGGCCCTCCTGGCCGGCCGGGATTCCCCGTCACCAGGTGGAGATCGACGACCTGGTGGCACTCGACGCCGCCGGCCTGACCGCACTGTGGCGCTTCGTCCTGGACCTCGACCTGGTCGAGCAGGTATCGGCGCCGAATCGCCCGGCGGACGAGCCGCTGCGCTGGCTCCTGGCCGACCCGAGGCGGCTGCGGACGACCGACGTGGCCGACCATCTGTGGCTTCGGGTGATCGACATCCAGAGCGCCCTCGAGGCCCGGGGCTATGGGTCGGCCGAACGGCTAGTGGTCGACGTGGCCGGGATCGAGCCCACCGCGGGCGGCCGCTTCGTGTTGGAGTCGGGGCCGACGTCGGGCTCGTGCCGGCCGGCCCATAGGGGGGAAAATGCGCAGCTGGGTTTGGGTCTGGCCGAACTGGGGGCCATCTACCTCGGTGGCATCGCCCCGTCGGCACTGGCTGCCGCAGGCCGGGTCAATGAGCTTCAGCCCGGGGCGCTGGCCGCCGCTGACCGGGTGTTCGCCAGCCCCGTGGCTCCGTTTTGCACCCTCCACTTCTGAACCGCGACCCGCTCGGCTTCGAAGCGCACCACCTACCCCCGGTAGCCTGCCCCGCCATGGCCAAGGCGCCCGTCCTCACTCCACGAGCCGTTGACTTCCCCCGCTGGTACCAGGACGTCATCGCCCGGGCCGAGCTGGCCGACAATGGTCCCGTCCGGGGCACGATGGTCATTCGTCCCTATGGCTACGCCATCTGGGAGCGGATGCAGGCTGAGGTAGACACCCGCATCAAGGCGGCCGGGGCCGAGAACGCCTACTTCCCGTTGTTCATCCCCGAGTCCTACCTCCGCAAGGAGGCCGAGCACGTCGAGGGTTTCAGCCCCGAACTGGCGGTCGTCACCATCGGTGGCGGCAAGGTTCTGGACGAGCCCATCGTGGTTCGGCCGACCAGCGAGACCATCATCAACAGCTATTTCGCCAAGTGGATCCAGAGCTACCGGGACCTGCCCCTGCTCATCAACCAGTGGGCCAATGTGGTCCGCTGGGAGCTGCGGCCCCGGCTGTTCCTCCGCACGACCGAGTTCCTCTGGCAAGAAGGCCACACCGCCCATGCCACCGACGCCCAGGCCCATGCCTACGCCCGGCGGATCTTGACCGACGTCTATTGCCGCACGATGGTCGACGTCCTGGCGGTCCCCGTCCAGCTCGGTGTCAAGACGGCCCGGGAACGCTTTGCCGGCGCGACCGCCTCCTGGACCTGCGAAGGGATGATGGGTGACGGCAAGGCGGTCCAGATGGGGACCAGCCATGAGCTCGGGCAGAACTTCGCCAAGGTGTTCGGGACCACCTTCTCGTCGGAGACCGGAGCCCAGGAGTACGTATGGCAGACGTCCTGGGGCGCGTCGACCCGCCTGATTGGCTCGCTCATCATGGCCCACGGTGACGACAACGGCCTGCGCCTGCCCCCACGCCTGGCCCCGGTACAGGTCGCCGTGGTGCTCATCCGCGACGAGGCGGAAACCCGTCCGGTCGCCGAGGCACTGGTGGCCGACCTGAAGGCGGCCGGCCATCGGGCCGTGTTGGACGACCGGGTTGACACCTCCTTCGGTCGGCGGGCGGTGGAATGGGAACTGAAGGGCATACCCGTGCGTCTCGAAGTGGGCCCTCGCGACGTGGCCGAGGGCCAGGTCACGGTCGTCCGCCGCGACGACGGCAGCAAGCGCCCGGTGGCCATCGCGGAGGCGGTGCTTGTTGCGGCCACCACCCTGGACCAGATTCAGGTCGCCCTGCTGGAGCAGGCCCGCCAGTTCCGGGACAGCCACACCGTCCACGTGGGCTCGGTCGAGGAGGCGGTCGAAGCGGCCCAGACCGGTTTCGCGGTCGTGCCATGGTCGGCGCTCGGGCCCGAGGGCGAAGACCGGCTGGCGGCCGCCGCGGTCACGGTGCGGTGCCTCCAGCGGGCCGATGGCAGCCTGGCCGATTCGACCCGGGAGAACGACCTGATCGCCATTTGCGGCCGGGCCTACTAGCGGGCCGGCCGGTCAGCGCCGGTCGTCCCACCACACCCGCTCGTCGGGATCGTTGGAGAACATGCTCTCCACTTCGCGGCGCTCCTTGCGGTGGGTGCGGCCGACGGTCACAGCCAACCCGGTTGCGACCGCGACGACCGCAAGCATCGCCAGGGCCGCTATGACTGTCACTGCACCCATTGTGGCTCATCATCGGCGCGTCCCGGGGGCCCGGAACCGGGGTCCTCCGGGCTATACTTGGGTAGTCGCCCCTGCGGGGGCGACCCGTGGTGTGTCTGGCGTGGGCCTTTCTGCGACGGCAGGGTGCCCACGCTTTTGTTTGCACTCGGATGGTCCTTGACGAGAGGTGGAGGTGGTGATGACGAGTCCGGCACAATCAATCGGCGAGTTGGTCGAGCCTCTGGTCGGCGCCGCTGGACTCGAGTTGTGGGACGTCGAGGTGAATCCCCGGGCGGTGAGGGTGCTGGTCGATCGCCCCGGTGGGGTCGACCTCGAATCGCTCACCGACCTGGCGCGGGTCGTCTCGGCCGCCCTGGATGGCCGCGAGCAGCTGACGCCGGGAAGCCAGTACCAGTTGGAGGTCTCCAGTCCCGGCGTGGAGCGAGCGCTCCGTACGCCAAGCCACTACGAGCGCTACGTCGGGACGACGGTGATGGTCAAGACCGAGGCACCCATCGACGGGTCGCGCCGGCTCGAAGGTGTCCTGCTGGCGGCCGACACCGAGGGCATCACCCTTGACCTGCCCACGGGGGCCATGAGCCTGCGTTACCACCAGATCCAAAAGGCCCGCACCGTCCTCGTTTGGGGGCCGCCGGCCCAGACCCGGGTCGCCAAAGGCGCCCCCCGGTCCAAGCCCATGAAGGCTGATTTGATGAAAGACGCCTCACGATGAAAGACAACTTCGCGTTCCTCGAAGCGCTGCAGCAGATCGCGCGCGACAAGGGCATCTCGGTCGACACCTTGCTCGACGCGCTCGCCAATGCCTTGGTGGCGGCCTACAAGCGCACGCCTGGCGCGGCCGAAGAGGCGGTGGTCACCGTCGATCCCGACTCGGGCGATATCCGCGTCTACGGCCAGGAGCTGGATGAAGACGGCAACGTCGTACGGGAATGGGACGACACCCCCAAGGACTTCGGCCGCATCGCCGCCCAGACGGCCAAGCAGGTCATCCTCCAGCGCATTCGAGAAGCCGAGCGGGACCTCAAGTACGAGGAGTATGCGGGCCGAGAGGGCGACATCGTCACCGGCATCATCCAGCAGAGCGACAACCGCTACACCCTCCTCGACCTGGGCAAGGTCGAGGCGCTCCTCCCGCAGGCCGAGCAGGTGCCCTACGAGCGCTACGAGCACGGCGCCCGCCTGAAGGCGTACATCGTCGAGGTGCGCAAGACCACCAAAGGCCCGCAGATCGTCGTCAGCCGTACCCATCCGGGCCTGATCAAGCGCCTGTTCGAACTCGAGGTCCCGGAGATCTCCAGCGGAGTGGTCGAGATCAAGGCGGCCGCCCGCGAGCCCGGTCACCGCACCAAGATCGCGGTATGGTCCAACGACTCCAACGTCGACCCGGTCGGGGCGTGCGTCGGCGCCCGGGGGGCCCGGGTGCGGATGGTGACCAACGAGCTTCGGGGCGAGAAGGTGGACATCGTTCCCTACTCCGCCGAGCCGCGCGAGTTCGTGATGCGGGCCCTCCAGCCGGCCAAGGTCAAGGAGGTCCACCTGGACGAGGAGACGGGTACCGCCACCGTCATCGTCCACGACTTCCAGCTGTCACTCGCCATTGGCAAAGAAGGGCAGAACGCTCGTCTGGCCGCTCGTCTGACCGGTTGGCGAATCGACATCAAGAGCGAGTCGCAGCTGGCGGAAGAAGAGGCCTA
Organism: Actinomycetota bacterium; assembly: GCA_030947025.1. Lineage (GTDB taxonomy): Bacteria > Actinomycetota > Acidimicrobiia > Acidimicrobiales > Palsa-688 > JALYXV01. Next base: position 4,711 of record JALYXV010000348.1, read on the forward strand.
CGCCAACCAGGAGTGGGCCGAAGGCGAATGGGTCCAAAACGACGCCGGTGACATGGTCTGGCAGCCCGCCGAGGGGGGCGAAGCGGTCTCGGCCGAGCGGTGGGCCGAGGGCGACGGCGTCGCCGCCGACGGCGCCAGCCCGGCCGCTGAGCCCACCGCTCCGGCCGATGCGGCTCCGGTCGCCGACGCACGCGCCGGTAGCGGCGTGCCCGAATCGGTTTCGGCCGACGCGGGGCGGCCCACCGAGTCGGCATCTGCTGAGGAGGCAGCACCGTAGCCGGGGACACCGGACTCGGCGCAGCCGAGGGGAAGGCGACACCGCCGCAGCGGACCTGCATCGGTTGCCGGACCGCCGCACCGTCGACCGACCTGGTGCGAATCGCCCGGGATGCTCGGGGGTCGCTCGGTCTGGCGCCCCACCTTCCCGGTCGCGGAGCCTGGTTGTGTGCCGGTGACGTGCCGGGACTGCCGTCGGAGTCTTGTCTCGAACAGGCGGTTCATCGCCAGGCATTCGGGCGAGCCTTCCGGACGCCGGTGACGGCGGAAGCGATGGCAGTGCTTCGTGACACCGTTCAAGAACGTGCGAGGATAGAGAGAGGCGCCGCCGCCGGTTGCGCCGCAAGAAGGGATTGACGTAAGGACTTGGCCAAGAAGATCCGTGTATACGAGTTGGCACGCGAGCTCGGACTCACCAACAAGGAGGCACTGGACCTCTGCCTGGAGCTCGGCATTGGGGTCACCAGCCACTCGTCGAGCATCGAGGACGCGCAAGCAGATCGCGTCCGCCGGAAGGCGGACCGCGAGGGGCTTCGGCGCGACAAGCAACCGGAAGAGCCCGCCGAGACCAAAGTGCGTGGGCGAGCCGGACGGTCCGGCGATGCCGCCGAGCCCGAAGCTCCGGTCACGGTTGGTGCCGGCCCGTCGACCGTCCCGAGCGAAGCACCGCCGAGTCTCGTCCCTCCGGCCGTGACTCCGGCCGAGACGCCCCCCTTGGCGCCCGCGGCCGCCGCCCCGCCGGTGTCCCCGGTCGAGCCCTTGTCCTCCCCCCCCGGAACTTCGCCGGCCGACGCGCCCCCCGCCAGTCGCCCCCCGACGGATCCGGGTACGTCCCGACCGGCGCCGCCGAGCGCACCATTCGGCGCGCCACGCACCGGCGCCCCGATCCCGCCCCCGCCGAGGGGCATTCCCCGTCCTAACGATTCCCGTCTGGTGACCAGCCGTCCCGGTGAACCGGCGACGCCTGCTGGTCCCGGAGCCGACCGCAGCGCCCCTCGGCGGCCACC
>JALYXV010000156.1 GCA_030947025.1 Actinomycetota bacterium
CGCGCCGGAGCCGCCCATCGCGCCGGAGCCGCCCATCGCGCCGGAGCCGCGGTCGGTGCCTTGGCCGCCCGGCGCGATTGTGGGGCCAGCGTGGGTCGGGGGCTTGGTGCCGTGGGCGTTCGGACGATTGTCCGACCAGCCGGATAACCGACGTCTCTCGCGGCATGGGCGGCGGTGCGCCCCGGCCGGGCCCCGGTGGATTCGGCCGGGCCATTTCCCCCGGACGCGTTTCGCCGGGTCGTGGGCTCCTTGTGGGCGACGTCCCGGCGGGTGACCTGACGGCGGCCCGCCGGTCGGTAGCTCACGGATTGGCCGCCAACTCGGGCTTGACCGTCGACCATCCCGGTGGCGCCGAGGCGGGCGCGGGGCCGCCCGGGGATGCGTTTCGGGTCGTCCCGGGCGTGGCGCTGGACGGGCTCAGGAACGTGACCGGTCCCGAAGGCACCATGCCCAGCTTGCCCTTGGCCGTGCCGACGATGCGTTGGGGCGAGGACAGCTGGTCGACCTGCAGGCGGAGCTGTTGGTACCGGGCCTGCTGGGCCGCCGCCTGGGCGTCCAGTTGGTCGAGCCGGAACTGGTTCTGGGCCAGGGCCACGTGCATTCCGACGGCCGCAAACAATAAGGCGATGACGAACGTCACCACGGCCGCGCCACCGGCACGCACCCGTCGGCGCCGGCGGATGGCGGCCAGCTCCTCGGGCCTGAGCAGCCGGAGATGCCTGGGTGCCTCGGAGGGGTGAGGCGAGGGGTGAGGCTTGACGGCCGGGCCGACCACTTCGGAGACGCTCATGGCTGACCCTCCTCCTCGGCGCCCGCGCCATCGGGGCGCAGGCGCTCTACCGCCCGCAGGCGGGCACTGCCCGAGCGTGGATTGGCGGCCAGCTCGGCCGCCGAGGGCTTGCGGGCGCCGCGCATGAGCAGGCGCACCGTGGGTGTGGCCCCGCACTGGCAGGGCAACCCGGGCGGGCAGGTGCAGCCACCGCCGGCCGCCAGCTGGAAACGCTGCTTTACCAGCCGGTCCTCGCCCGAGTGGTAGGCGAGGACAGCGGCGCGACCGCCCGGTGCCAGCCGGGCCAGCGCCTCGTCCAGTGCGATGGGCAACACCGCCAGTTCCTCGTTGACTGCGATGCGCAGGCCCTGGAAGATGCGGCGGGCCGGGTGCCCACCGGTCCGGCGGGCCGCCGCGGGGATGGCGGTGCGGACCACTTCGGCCAGCTGGGCCGTCGTGGTGAGGGGGCGGGCGGCGATGATGGCCCGTGCGATGCGGTGGGCGAAGCGTCCCTCACCGTTGTCGAGGAGGAGGCGGACCAGTTCCTGTTCGCGCATGGTGTTGACCAGGTCGGCCGCGGTGGTGGGGCGGTCCGGATCCATGCGCATGTCGAGAGCGGCGTCGACGCGGTAGGTGAACCCCCGCTCGGGCCGGTCCAGCTGGGGGGAGCTGACACCGAGGTCGAACAAGGCGGCGGAAAGCTCGGTGACACCGGCCTGATCAAGCACCTCGGCCAGGTGGTCGAAGCGGGCCCGATGGATCTCGGCCCGGGTGCCGTACGGGGCGAGCGCCAGGCGGGCCGCGGCCACGGCATCAGGGTCCTGGTCCAGGCCCACCAGGCGGAGATGGGCGTGGGCCTCGAGGATGGACCGGGCGTGGCCCCCGCCCCCGACGGTGGCGTCGAGCACGACCCCCGGGGGCACGGGTGCCAGCAGCCCCACCACCTCGTCAACCATGACGGGGAGGTGGGGAAAGGGGCGGCTGCCTCCGGATTTGTCGGGCCGGCTCATGTGCAGTCCTCCGACCAGCCTGCCGTCGGGATTTCTCCCCGATCGACCAAGAAGGAAGCGGGCGGAGAAGGGGACTTCCATCTCGCCAGTCGAAGGACTGCACATGAGCCGGAACGCGCCGTGGGGGGCCGGCGTGGGTAGGAACGGAAGCGGGTGGGGGGATCGGGCGCGGAGGCCAATCACGGGGCCTCCGCGGGGGCGGCCGGTTCGTCGTACTCGTCGGTCAGCTGGGCTTCGGCCGGCTTGACGCGCAGTTCCCACTCGGCCGGGTTCCACAGCTCCACCCGGTTCAGGGCGCCGTTGACCAGGATGGGGCTCTCCACTTCGAGGCGGGCGAACACGCGGAGATGGCCGGGGATGGCGAAACGGCCCTGCCGGTCGATGTCGACTTCCGCTGAGCCCGAGGCCCAGACCCGGGCCACGTTGCGCTCGATGCGCCCCTGGTCCTGCCGCTGCTCCTGATCGGTCATCTGCTTCTCGAATTCGTCGGACGTCCACAGCGCCAGGCAGCGGTCCTGGAACTGGGAGACGTAGGCCTGGGGACCGAACTGGGCGCGGAACCGCGCCGGCAGGATGACCCGTCCCTTCGCGTCGAGGGAGTGCTCGTATCTGCCAAAGAAGCGCGGCGCCACTCGGTGCTCGTTCCATCCCTCTGTGATGGCAGGGCCCTCCCCTTCTCACCACAATCCCCCACGGTACGCCCCAATCCACCACGGGTCAAGCCTTGTGCCCCCGTTTTGGGGGAATGTCGCCCCAAGCGCTCAAACTCGCGGCGGGCCGCTAAGAGGCGGCTGGTCGTTACACTTGCTCGACCGTCGGCGGTTGAGCTTCCAGCCGGACGACGGCAGGGGGGGACCTGGGGCGAGGTGCCGGCGGTGACGACCAAGCCGCATCTTCCGACAACCGACGATGTGGGCGATCTCGGCATCGGCCTGTCCACTGGGCCATCCGTGGCTCCGCCCGGCGCGCCCCGCCTCGGCATGGGCTCGGCCGGGCCGCAAGCCGCCGACGTCGTCGCCTGTCTCAGCCGGGCGGTGGTCGCGACCGACCTCGGGGGCCGCATTACGGTCTGGAACGGCCAGGCCGAGGAGCTGTTCGGGTGGCCCGCGGCCCAGGTCGTGGGCCGGGACGCGGGCGAGGTGCTGGGATCGCTGGATCCCGCCCTCGTGGATGCCGCCCTGGTGGATCCCGCCCTGGTGGATCCCGCCCTGGGCGAGGCGATCGCCGCGGCCGAGGCCGCGTCCGGGAGTCAGGCGCTGCTCGACCCGACCGGCCGGACCGTCGAGATCTTCGACGCCATCGGCTATCCGAGCGACGTGATGGCCCGGTTCTCCCGGTTTTCCGTGCACGAGGACATCCCGTTGGCGGAATGCATCCGCACCGGGAGGACCATCGTACTCAGCGACCCGGTCGGCTGGGCGGCTCGCTATCCCGACTTGGCCGGTGTCAGTGCGCGCCCCGGGGCGTGCATCCCACTCGTCTTCGGGGCCCGGTGCCGCGGTGCCATCGGCTTGTCGTTCGACTACCCGCAGTCATTCGACCGGGACCAGGTCACGTTCTTCGACGCACTGGGACAGCAGTTCGCCTCGGCGTTGGAGCGCATGAACCTTCACGAGCAGACCCTGCGACTCCTGCGGGAACGAACTCGGATGGCCCGCAGCTTCCAGGCCAGCCTGCTCCCTCCCCGGCTGCCTGACATCCCCGGCCTCGAACTGGCGGCGCGCTACGTCGCCGCGGGCGAGGGTGCCGTGGTCGGATGCGATTTCTACGACGCCGTGGCGTTGGGTTCCGGGCGGTGGCTGCTGGCTATCGGTGACGTGCAGGGCACGGGCATCGAGGCGGCCGCAGTGACCGGCCTGGCCCGTTACACGCTGCGGGCCGTGGCCATGACTGGAGCCACCCCGGCCGAGATACTCGGCCATCTCAACGACGTCCTGCTGGCCGAGGCGACTGCGGCTACCGACGAGACCGGTGATCAAACCCGCTTCTGCACCGTGGCGGCCGCCATCATCGAGCCGGGCGACGACGGGGCCGTGGTCACGTTGGCGCTGGCCGGGCATCCGCAGCCGCTCGTCGCCAGGTCCGATGGCACGGTCGAGGCGGTGGGCCGGCCGGGCATGCTGGCGGGCCTGTTCGACGGGGCGGGATTCTCGGTCGAGGACCAGACGTTCCGGCTGGCACCGACCGAGGTACTGGTGTTGTTCACCGACGGCGTCACCGAGCGCCACCAGGCCGAGCGGTTCTTCGAGGACCAGATGACCTCCATCCTGGCCGGCAACAGAGACAAACCAGCCGCCGAGCTGGCCATGACGATCGAGGATGCGGTTCGCGATTTCGTGCCCGGCAACCTGAGCGACGACATGGCCTTGCTGGTGGTGCAGTTCCCACGGCCCGTCGTGGGCGGGAGGGCGGTGGGAACTACCCCCGGGTGCTAGACCGGACTAGACCGCGTTGCTGGCTCGTCGCACGCCTTCTCGTCCTGCTCGCCCATCCGGTGAGCGCAGCGCCAGGGCCGCCAAGGTCTGGCATTGGCTCAAGCTGTGCCGGGACAGGGCCAGCCGCACCTCGGGCAGGCTGGTCGGCGCCATCGACAGGCTGGTGACACCGAGACCAACCAGGACCGGGGCGAGGGTCGGGTCGCCGGCCGCTTCCCCGCACACACCCACCGGTCGCCCGGCCGCCCGGCCGGCGTCGCAGGTCATGCCGATCAACTGAAGTAGCGCGGGCTGCCAGGGGTCAAGCAGGTCGGCCAACTCGCCCGCCATGCGATCAGCCGCGAACGTGTACTGGGCCAGGTCGTTGGTGCCGATGCTCACGAAATCGCACGCCGCTGCTACGGCCGTGGCCTGAAGCGCCGCCGCCGGCACCTCCACCATCGCCCCGGCAACGGGAAGACCGTGCGAGTGGGCTTGGGCCGCGAACCCAGCCGCCTCCCCCGCGGTCGACACCATGGGGGCCATGACCCACACGTCGGCTCCGCTTCCGGCCGCGGCCCGGGCAATGCCGCGGAGTTGCTCGTCCAGCAACTCGGGGAAACGCCGGGACGTGCGCAGCCCTCGCAGGCCGAGCGCAGGATTGGGCTCGTCGGCTTGGGTGACGAACCGCAGCGGCTTGTCCGCGCCCGCGTCCAGCGTGCGCACCACCACCTTGCGGCCGGTGAAGGCGTGGAAGACCTGGGCGTAGGCAACCCGTTGCTCCTCGACGCTGGGAGCGTCCGGGCGTTCGAGGAACATGAACTCGGTCCGGTACAGGCCCACGCCTTCCGCATCGACCGCGGCCACCACCGCCAGTTCACGTTCCCGCCCCAGGTTGATCAGCAGCTGGACGGGTGATCCGTCGGAGGTGCGACCAGGTCCGGAGACACCGGTGAGGGCCGAGCGGCGCGCGGCCAGCCGCCCCAGCCGGTCGGCCACGACAGCCGCATCGGGGTCGACGATCACGATCCCTTCGGCCCCGTCGACCATCACCGCCGCCCCCCGGGCCAGGTCACTGACGGCGCCGCAGCCCACGACGGCCGGTATGCCGAGCGACTTGGAGATGATGGCGGTGTGGCTGGTCGGGCCGCCCAACTCGGTGACGATGGCCAGCACCTTGGCCGGGTCGAGGCTGACGGTGTCGGCCGGGGCCAGGTCCCGGGCGACCAGGACGAATGGGTAACCGGGGTCGGGGACGCCGGGCATGGGAAGGCCCAGCAGATGGGCCACGATCCGGTTGCGGATGTCGTCGAGATCGGCGGCCCGCTCGGCCATGTAGGCACCGGCCGCGCTCAGCTGGGCCCGGAACTCGTCGAAGGCGTCGGTGACGGCAGTCGGCGCCGCCTGGCCCTCCTTGATCAGATCAACCACCCGATCGCCCAGCACGGGGTCGCGTGCCATCATCACCTGGGCCGCCAACACGTCGGCCGCGGCACCGGTGGCCCGGCGGCTCCGGGCTTCCAGATCGGTGGCCGTCGCCTCGATCGCCGCGGCCGTGGCCCGCAGTTCTCGGTCCGGGTCATCGGCGGGCCCGAGGCCGGCCGGCACCGTGGGCGCCGGGGCCAGCCGCTCGACTGGCCCCGATGCGATCCCCGGGCTCACACCAATCCCAACCAGGGTGCGGGGCATGGTGCTAGGGCTCCGCATCCAGGTCACGCTCCAGCAGCGCGGCCAACTCGGCCAGCGCCGACTCGTCACCATCGCCGTGGGCGGCCAGGACCACCTCGTCGCCGTTGCGGGCGTCGAGGGCCAGGACCGACAGGATGCTGCGGGCGTCGACCGGTTCGCGGGGATCCGCTCCGACCTTGGAGATGGTGACCTTCACGGGCTGGCGGCTGGCTGCCTGCACGAACAGGGCGGCGGGCCGGGCGTGCAGGCCGACCGATGAACCGATCACAACGTGTCGCTGCGACATGACCTTGACTTCCTCCTCTCGCACGGTCGCCGGCTCAGCGGGCCGAGGCCATGAGGCCCGCGGCCACGGGGAGCTGGACGTCATCGACAGCGGTGGCCTCGCTGGCCGCGGGGGCGGCCCGGTGGATGGACTTGGCGGCCACGACACAGGCCGTGCTCACCACGGTCCCGCAGACGATGGCCAGGATGAAGAGGAGCGGCTTGCCGATCAGGCCGATGATCCAGATGCCGCCGTGGGGTGCGGGCGAGCTGGCCTTCAGTCCCATCACCATGGCGCCGGTGACGGCACTGCCGACCATCAGTGAGGGAATGACCCGGATCGGATCGGCGGCTGCGAACGGGATGGCACCCTCGGTGATGAACGACGCACCCAGCAGCCATGCCGCCTCCCCCGCTTGGCGCTCCGCCGGGGAGAAAAGCCGGGGGCGGATCACCGTGGCCAGGGCCAGGGCCACGGGTGGGGTCATGCCCGCGGCGATCACGGCGGCCATCACATGCTGATCGCCCGCGGCCAGGCCGGCCAAGGCGAAGGTGTAAGCCACCTTGTTGACCGGCCCTCCCATGTCAAAGGCCATCATGAGCCCGAGGAGGCCGCCCAGCACGATGGCGTTGCTCCCGCCCAGGCTGTGGAGCCAGTGGGTCATTCCACTGGTGGCGGCCGCGATGGGCTGGCCGATCGCCACGATCATCAGGAATCCGACCACAAGAGTGGAGACGAGGGGCACCACGACCACCGGCATCACGCCTCGGAACGAACGGGGCACTCGCACCTTGAGGATCAGCAGCACGACCCCGCCGGCCAGCAGGCCGCCCACCAGGCCGCCGAGGAAGCCGGCTCCGATGGCGCTGGCCAGGAGGCCGGCCACGATCCCGGGGACCAGGCCGGGCCGGTCGGCCATGGCGTAGGCGATGAAGCCGGCCAGGATGGGCACGAGCATCGAGAATGCGGTCGCTCCCATCTTGAACAGGACGCCGGCGTAGCCGGTCTGGGCCAGCAGCTTGGAAAGGTCGGTGACGCCGGTGTAGGTGACGCCGTGGAACACGCCGCCGTTGACCTTGTTGGCGATCTGAGGGCCGCCGATCACGAACGACAGGGCGATGAGGATCCCGCCCGCGGCCACGAACGGGATCATGTAGCTCACGCCCGTCATCAGCCACTGGCGCAACCGGGTGGCCACGGGAGTGGCTGACCCCCCAGCGGGTGGGGCCGAGGCCGGTTCGCCCGCGGGACGGCCACCGGAGCCGCTCGCCCCGCCCACGCTGACCGGGGTGGCGGCCAGGAGCTGCGTAGCCTGGGCCAGGAGGCCGGGCGAATCGTTGATCGCCCGCTTGACGCCGGCGGTGACGGTCGGCAGTCCGGCAAAGCGTTGCTTGTCCCTGACCTCGACGTCGGCCGCGAAGATGGCCACGTCGGCCGCGGCGATCTCCTCGGGCGGGATGGGCGAGGCGCCGGCCGCGCCCTGAGTCTCCACCGTGATGGTGTGGCCCGCGTCGCGAGCCGCCTCCTCGAGTGCCTCGGCCGCCATGTAGGTATGGGCAATGCCGGTCGGGCATGACGTAACGGCGACGATTCTCATCGTCCCAACACCTCCTTGTTGACGAGGTCGACCACGGCCTCGGGATTGGTTGCTGCGAGAAGCGATTCACGGAACGAGCGGTGGACCAGCCGGCGGGCCAGCGAGGCCAGGATCGTCATGTGGTCGGCGTCGCCGCCGGCGGGTGCTGCGATCAGGAAGATCAGGTGGGCAGGACCGTCGTCGGCCCCGAAGTCGACGCCCGCGGTGCTGCGCCCGAAGCCCAAGGTGGGCTCGGTGACAAACGACGAGCGGGCATGGGGAATGCCGATGCCTCCCTCGATGCCGGTCGGCATCTGGGCCTCCCGGGCCCGGACGTCGGCGAGGAATCCCTCGAGGTCGGTAACCCGCCCCCCCGCCAGGAGGAGTTGGGCCAGATGGGCGGTCGCCTGGTGGCGGTCGTCGGCCTTGAGGTCGAGGTCGATCAGGTCGGTGGTGATCAGCTCGGGCATGGTCAGCGTTGTCCTTTCAAGACACGGGATTGGTCGATGTGGTCGTACACGCGCACAACCTCACGATTGATTTCGGAACTCCCGGGCATGCGGCTCCCCGGCAGCCGGGTGGCGGCTGCGCCCCAGGCGAGCGCCTCCACCAGCGCGGGCAGGCCTTTCCCCCCGGCGGCCAAGAAGCCGGCCAGCATGGCGTCGCCTGCTCCGACCGCGCTGCGGGGGAGGTCGACGGGTGCCTCGCCGTAGGTCACACCACGGTCGTCGACCAGCACCGCCCCGTCCGACCCGAGGCTGGCCAGCACGGCCCGGGCGCCCTTCTCCCGGAGTCGCTCGGCCGCGTCGATCACGTCGCCGAGGGTCGTGATGGCCGCGCCGACGGCCTGGGCCAACTCATCGGAGTTGGGCTTGACCACGTCGGGTTGGCCGGGCAGCGCCAGCTGCAAGGCCTCGCCGCTGGTGTCCAGCGCCACCCGGGCCCCGACAGGAGCCAGTCGTTCGATGAGCTGGCGGTAGAAGTCGTTGGCGACGCCCGGTGGCAGGCTCCCCGACGCCGCCACCCAGGTCGCTCCCGCCGCGGCCTCCAGAATGGCCGCCGTCATGGACTCCACCTCATCGGCGCTGAGCACCGGTCCCGGCTCGTTGATCTTGGTCACCGTGCCATCGGGCTCGACGATGCTGACATTGGCCCGCACCGCCCCCCGGACGGGAACGTTGACGACCTCGATACCCAGGGGAAAAAGGAGCCCGGCCAGCTGTGCCCCTTCCGCCCCACCCGAGATCAGTACCGCTCGGGACGGGTGGCCGTTGGCGGCCAGGGCCCGGGAAATGTTCACTCCTTTGCCGCCGGCGTCGACGGTGGCTGAGGTGGCCCGGAGGACGGCGCCCCGGACCAGGGCCTCGACCTCGACGGTACGGTCGACGCTCGGGTTGAGCGTGAGGGTGACGATCACGCCCGCACCACCCGGGGTCCGATGGCGGCCAGCTCGGCCGCCGTCTCGTCGTCCAGGCCGCTGTCGGTGATGAGGACGTCGATGTCTTCGAGGTCGCCGAAGCGGGCGAACTGGTCGTTACCGATCTTGGTGTGATCGGCCAGCACCACGCTGCGCCGGGCGCAGCCGATCATGGCCCGCTTGGTCGCCGCCTCAGCCGGGTCGGCGGTGGTCAGTCCCCGGGCCCGGGACAGGCCGTTGGTGGCCACGAAGGCGACGTCGACAAAGGTGTCCTGCAGGGCCCGCACCGCCCACTCGTCCACCGCCGCCAGGGTCCGGCCCCGGACCCGCCCGCCCAGCAGCAACAGGGTGATGTTGCGCCGGGGCGCCAGCATCATGGCGATGGGCACGGCGTTGGTGACCACCGTCAGCTCCCGGTCGGCAGGAAGAATCTCCGCCAGCCGGGCCGTGGTTGTCCCGGCGTCGAGCAGGACGGCCCCGGCGTCGGGCAGCTCGTCCAGGGCCGCTTTGGCGATGCGTTCCTTCTCGGCCTGCATCACCGCGTCGCGTACCGCCAGGGCGGGCTCGAAACCGAGCCGCTCGACCGGGATGGCGCCACCATGGACCCTGCGGAGCAGGCCGTGACGTTCGAGCGTGGTCAGGTCGCGGCGGATCGTCTCGGCGGTCACATCCAGTTCGGCGGCCAGCTGAGCCACGTCGGCCCGGCCATCGAGGCGGGCCCGCTCCACGATGAGCTGGTGTCGTTCCTCGGCGTACATGGGTTTCCGTTTGCCTCCGCTGGATCTGTGTTTCTCTTTGTATATACCCGTTTCTGTTGGGTGTCAAGGGCACCTTGGGGGCGCGCCCGGACCGGGCCGGCCCAGCCTCCCTTTTCCTATGGCAGATCCACACCGGGCGGGG
>JALYXV010000171.1 GCA_030947025.1 Actinomycetota bacterium
GGTCGGCGAGGACGTCGGCGGCCCAGTACCACCCAAATGTTGCTTCGAGAACGACCTCGGGGTTGGGGCCGGCGGCGGAGACCGCTTGGGCCAGGGCGATGGGGTCGTTGTCGATGTGGACCTTCGAAAGCACCTCGCCGTCGGAGTTCTTGCGCACGATCACCGAACGGCGACGGTGCAGGTCGATGCCGACATAACCTCGGGACACAGGGACCTTCTTTCGTCGTGTGGGTATTGCTTGAGGAAGCCCGAGTGTGCCAACACTCGGAACCTCACGACGAGAGGGGGTTCCACCTCTTGTACTCATCACCGGCTCCTGCAGCGACCGACGCGGAGCCGGTGCAATCAGCCGGCTCGTTCACGCGAGAGCGGCTTTACCGCTCCTTCATCGCATCACGGGTGCAGCGCGAGGTAACACCCGTCCTCCTGCGGGAGCCCACTCGTCGGGTGAACTCGGGCGGGCCAGCCCCTCGCTCGCGCCGGTTACTTCGCGCTTGCTCGGAGGCGACCGGATGTTCCTACGCGGCCCGTCGGGCACTGTTCATAGCCGACTGGATAGGGGTTCGCAAGGGCGCCCTGAACGGCACCTTCGGGCTAGGCCACTGGTCCACGACCGGTCGGTTTTGGGACGCGCGTTACCTGTTTGAACGCGGCCGTCAAGAGCCCTTCTCGTGGATGGGGGTGAGCTTGGGCTGGCTATGGTCGGAATCACGACGGCGTGGGGGCGCCCAGCGTTACCTAGGTGCTCGACGAACGCGGTGTCGTCGGCGACAACAATCGAGATCGGGTGACCCCCGGAAGAGGAGCGCGGTCGCGTCAGTGTTAGAAGGCCGTCCAGCACGGGTGCTGGCGTGCATGCGCGTGGCAGGAGCTGACCGCGAGACCCTGATGTCCGTGTCGGGCGGTCCCGACCGTCGAGCCCGACTGACGGGGTCCTCAGTTCTTGGGCATGGCGTCCTTGGGAATGGCGTAGACGACGTCGGGGTCGAGGTTCCGCAGCGTGTGGTAGCAGCGCCGGGCCAGCTTGCGGGCCATGGCGATGGCGGCCAGCTTGCCGTCGTGGGCCTGCTTGACCGCCTGGTAGTACGCGTAGTCGGGGCTGGTCGTCCGCGATGCACTCTTGCCCGCCTCGAACAGCGCCCAGCGCAGCGCCCCCGGGCCCTGGCGGGAGAGATGGCCACCGGCCCGGCGGCGGTCGGAGGCATCCACGGTGACGTCCAGGCCGGTGTGACGCACTACCTGCATGGAGCGGGAGAACCGCCGGCAGTCGCCGAGCTCGGACCACACCGCCACCGCGACCAGCCCGCCGATCCCGAAGTGGGCCTCGACGAGGGCACGACACGCTGGTTGGTGCCGACCGAAGCGTTGCAGGTCCTGCTTCAGCGGCTCGAGCTCGGTCTGGGTGGCATCGATCATGCGATAGCCCACGGCGACGCGCTGGCGGGCGGCCACGGTCAGCTGCACCGCGTCTCCGGCCAGCCAGGCCCGGGTCTCCTCGGAACGAATCCTCCCTTCGGGGACAGCGACGCCGTGCTGGAAGAGCTCGGCGTGGATGCGCTGGGTCCAGACCCTGCGCTGGTCCGACAGGGTTTTGTAGAGCCGCACCCGCTCCCGCCACTCCAGCACCGGTGCCGGCGGGATCCACGACTCGGGCAGATCCCCGGCGACGAGCAGCTCCCGCAGCAGCCGGGCGTCGCTGCGATCGGTCTTGGCGTGCTTCTTGCGGCCACGGGCGGCCTGAGTGTCCGCCGGCTCGGCCACGTGGGCCTCCAGTCCTGCGGCGGCGATCTCCTCCACCACGTAGCGCCACCCGGTGCAGCCCTCCACGGCCAGCGCCACCGGCCCGCCGTGGGCCCGTTCGGTCAGGTCCTCCCGCAGCCAGCGCCGGAATCGCTCCCGGTCCGGCTGCCAGATGCGGCCCCGCCACACGTCGCCCGTCTCCACCTCCAACGCGTCGAAGGTGATCTGACCTCGATGCAGATCCAGCCCACATACCATGCTCACGCAGGGACCTCCTCGATGCAGCAGTAGGGATGATGAAGCACCCCAATGGTTGCCGAGGAGGTCCCGGCCTCGCCCAGGGTCTGGGAAAAGGCCCCAACCTCGGTGGCCAACCGACCAGGGGGGTCAAGGGGCGAAGAGCGAGGATATGGAGGCGCCGCCCTCGGTTGCGGAAATGCGGCAGGGCCCAACAGCGCTCGGCAGACGGCGCCGGAGTCCCGCAGCGTCCCCTTGACGCCCCGGAACGCCCACCGTCTGATCCTTGAGGCGCAGGGAATGCCGCCCCACTTCCGGGGGACGACGTTCTCCAAGATCCAAGTGACCATCTTTCCGGCGGCATTCCCTTCGCCCTTCAAACACCGGCGACACGGCGGCGGGTCCCACACATGGATTGTTAGGGGACGCCTCGAGCGTTATCGCCCGGTTCGGGCTTGGACGGCCTCCTACCAGGATCGGCAATCCTCGGTATGGGCTCGGCGTCAGAGCCGTATGTAACCGCAAATACCGGACGGCTTGGAACCCGACCAAGGCCAATCGGGCATCGCCACAACGATGCGTGCGTGCGCCATACGGCGTGAGTCGTGGTCCTCGGGACGTTACGGGCGGCAGCGCGACGCGACACTGTCCCGCAGGGGCCTCTCCGGCTTGCGTACACCGATCGACGATCTGACTGGATACCTGACATTGTCGGCTTCGGCGCCGCGCCGGTATTCGCCGTGCCTCCAGGTATTCGCGGTTGTCGCATGCCCCCGTGACAGGCACCCTGTGCAAGCCATCGTCGGAAAACGCTGTCGCGCCGGGCCGGCGCCCTTGCCCGGCTGTCGCCTGCCAGCGAGATGGGTCGACGTCGACGCGGGCGGGACGCTTTCATTTCACGTGCCGCTGATATTCCGGGTCTTGTCGGTTCGTTGCTTATCGGCCGGCGAACCAGGCGGCACAAGGCGGCCCCGGTGACAAGGAGACCGCATGGCCACGACCCAATC
>JALYXV010000201.1 GCA_030947025.1 Actinomycetota bacterium
GAGGAAGCTAAACCCGCGACGATCCCACCAGTAGGGACCAGCGTGACCCGTCCTCTCTAAGCCAAGCCATTCAGTTGTTTCTGAACCCCCATCTTGCCGGTTTGGAGCGAGGATTTGATCGATCGATCAACCGTTCATAACCGGCGAACCTATGTGCCACGGACGCCCGATAATGCCGGTTTTGCCCGGGATGCCTAAAGGACCGTCGATACCTGCTTGGCCGCGACTCATGCCAATGGTCCAGCCGGGCGACTCCCGACCTGCGCTCGAGACGGTTGACCGCACGCGAAACCCCTTATCGAGTCACCAGGTGGGCCGGCCCTGGCGGTCCTCCGCGACGATGGGCCCGACGCGATGGGACAACGGCCGTGCGCCAGGTCGTCGCCTTGAAGCGGCAGGGGACCATCGGCTGGGGGGCGCTGTGTCGTCCCCCCAATTGGTGCTGGTGATGGCAGACCTCTGCGGCCGGTTGGTCCCAGCCGCCGATGCGCAGGTAGAGGAGGGCTGCCCGGGTTGAGCGGCGGTGTGGTATTCGAAGCGGCCGGTCAGCCAGGTGCCGTCGGCGGCGAGCACGGCCAGGGTGTGCCCGCATGGAGTGCTTCGGTGCCGGCGTAGAAGCGGGGTCCGCCCCGAGTCGACGGCGACGTGCAGCACCGCCGCTGGGGTGGCGGTGACGGCCTGGCGCCCATTGCCGCCGGAGGGTTTCGGCGCAGCTGTCGTTGTAGTCGCCGTTCATCCGGTTGACGAACACACCGTCTGGACGCTCGAGGCGACTTCCTCGTCGTTAGTAGGTCAGTTAGTAGGTCAAACTCGGATCCGCCGCATCTTGCCTGTCCACGACTCACAAAAATACGCTCTGACCAGCGGGTTTGTCCTGGTGGGCCGGGGCGGATTTGAACCACCGTAGGCTGTGCCGGCAGATTTACAGTCTGCTCCCTTTGGCCACTCGGGCACCGACCCAGGGCTGACGACGATAGCGTGTTCTTGTGCCTTCTTTCGACGTTGTTTCGCAGGTTGACATGCAGGAGGTCAAAAACGCGGTCGACCAAGCCTCCCGTGAGGTCACGACCCGCTTCGATTTCAAGAACACCGACTCCACCATGGAGCTCAACGATCATGAGATCCGTCTGCAGTCCGCTACCGAGGACCGGCTCCGGGCCTTGGTGGTGGTCCTGGAGGAGAAGCTTGTCCGGCGCAAGGTGTCGTTGAAGGCGGTGGACTACGGGAAGATCGAGGAAGCGGCCAAGGGAGCAGTGCGCCAGACCGTCACCTTGAAGGCGGGCATCTCGTCGGACAACGCCCGGGCGATCAACCGCTTCATCAAGGACAAGGCGCCCAAGGGAGTCGGCTCCCAGACCCAGGGCGAGCAGGTTCGGGTGTCAGCCAAGAAGCGCGACGACCTGCAGGCCACCATCACCGCCCTGAAGGCCGAGGACTTCGGCGTCCCCCTGCAGTTCGAAAACTTCCGGGACTGACGGGGCCGCCCGAGACGCCGCCACCGCAACCCGGCCCGACCCAGTGGCAGCTACCTGGCCCACTCCTGGGAACGGAGGCGCCGGATCCGGTCCTCGGTGGGGGGATGGTCGGCGAACAGGTTCTTGAAGGCGATCTTCCGGCCGGTCAGCGGGTTGATGATGTACAGGGGCGCCATCGCCGGCGCCACCTGCATCGGGATCTGCGTCGCCGCCGTCTCCAGCTTGGCCAGCGCCCGGGCCAACGGTTCCCCGTCCCCCAGCATGCGCGCCCCGCACCGGTCGGCCTCGTACTCCCGGCTGCGCGACAGAGCCATCTGGATCAGGAAGGCCGCCAGCGGAGCGAGGATGATCAGGGCCAGCTGCGAGAAGATGTTGCCCTCGTTGTCACCGTCGCCGCCACCGAAGAACAGGGCAAAACGGGAGATGAACGTAATGGCCAGCGCCAGGCTGGCGGCAATCGAGGTGATGAGCGTGTCGCGGTTGCCGACATGGCACAACTCGTGCGCCAGCACGCCCTTCATCTCGTCCCAGGTGCAGATCTCCAGGATCCCCCGAGTGATCGCCACGGCTGCGTGCTGGGGGTTGCGGCCGGTGGCGAAGGCGTTGGGCTGCATGTCGGGCGTGACATACAGCCTCGGCATCGGCAGGCCGGCCCGCTCGGTCAGCTCCCGCACGATGGCGTAGTACTGCGGCATCTGCTCTTCGCTGATCGGGATGGCACTCGCCGCCTTGATGGCGATCTTGTCGCAGAACCAGTACTGGACACCCACGAACACCAGGGCGATGAAGAAGGCGATGATGAGGCCCGTCCGCTGGGCGAGCAACTGACCGATCAGCAGGAACAGGCCACCGATGAAGGCCAGCAGTATCGCGGTCTTGATGCTGTTCTTGCTCATGCTGTGTCTCCTTGCCCTCATGAACGTATCGCGACCCGCGAACGTTCCGGCGGCGAAGCTGGTGTCTCATTAGGATCGGTACTGATGGCGATCGAGGTGGTGATCCAGCGGGCTCGCTGCATCGGAGTCAAGTCGTGCATCAACGCCGCCCCGAGCACGTTTGCCATGGACGCATCCATGATCTCCACCGTGGTCAACCCGACGGGCGATCCCGAAAGTGACGTCGTGGCGGCCGCCGACAACTGCCCGACCGGAGCCATCTCGGTGTTCAGGGACGGCGTCCGCATCGCCTGACGGACACCCGGACCCGCCGCGGACCGTGACCGCGCCGATCGTTCAGTCGTAGTAGCCCGAATGGATGTATACGCACGGCACTCCCTCGGCTCGGAACATCTCCAGGTTGCGGCGATCATCCTCGAACGCCAGCTCCAGCTGCATCCCGTACTCCCGTAGTTCTCCGATTGAGCGACGCTTGAACAAGCGGGCCGCGGCGTAGTCCCCGTAGGGGCGCATGATCAGCAGGTCCCAGCGGAGCTGGTAGCGCTCCAGCCAGGCCACGGTCTGGGGCTGGACCCTCAGGGGCCGGCCGGTCAGGAGCACGATGCGCAGGTCGTCGTCCAGCAGCTCCAGGACCCGGGCAACCTCGTCGATGAGCGGATCCTCGCCGCACGCTTCGAAGAAGGCGTCCCAATCCCGTCGCCCGCCCTCCAGGTAGTGCTGGCGGCTGACCGCGTCCGACAGCACCCCGTCGAGGTCGAACACGACCGTGCGTCCCGGCGCGGCCGGCCCGACCCGCCACCTCCAATAGTCCGGCCCCGCTCGCCCCGCCGCCGCAGGAACCGCCGCCGCAGGAGCCGTCGCCACAGGAACCGCCGCCACAGGACCCGCCGCCACAGGAGCCGCCGCCACAGGAGCCGCCGCCGCAGGACCCGCCGTCCCGCCCACGTCGGTAATCGCTACTCCTCGCTCGGAGTCGATGTCGCCCGCCGCTTGATCTCGTCCACCACGGACGCGTCGGCGAGGGTCGTGGTGTCGCCCAGGTCCCGTCCCTCGGCCACGTCCTTCAACAACCGCCGCATGATCTTGCCGCTGCGCGTCTTGGGCAGGTCGTCGGTGAACACGATCGTCTTGGGCCGTCCGAACTTGCCGATCTTGTTGGCCACGTACTCCCGCAGGTCCTCGCCGTGCGAGTCGTCGGGTGTCACGTCACCCTTCAACGTGACGTAGGCGATGATGGCCTGGCCCGACGTCTCATCCTTCGCCCCCACCACCGCCGCCTCGGCGACCGTCGGGTGGTCGACCAGGGCCGACTCCACCTCGGTGGTGGAAATGCGATGCCCCGAGATGTTCATCACGTCGTCGACCCGGCCCAGCAGCCACAGGTAGCCCTCGTCGTCGAGCTTGGCTCCATCACCGGCGAAGTACTTCCCCTCGAACCGGCTCCAGTACGTCTCCTGGTACCGTTCCGGGTCGCCGTAGATGCCCCGCAGCATCGACGGCCACGGCTGGGTCACCGTGAGGTATCCGCCCCCGACGTCGACATGCTTACCCTTGTCGTCCACCACCTCGGCCCCGATACCGGGAAGAGGATGGGTCGCCGACCCGGGTTTCAACGTCGTCACCCCGGGCAGGGCGGAGATCATGATGGCCCCGGTCTCGGTCTGCCACCAGGTGTCGACGACCGGGCATTTCTCGCCGCCGATGTTCTTCCAGTACCACACCCATGCCTCGGGGTTGATGGGCTCGCCCACGGTGCCCAATACCCGCAACGACGTCAGGTCGTGGGCCTCGGGGTACTGCAGGCCCCATTTCATGAACGTCCGGATGGCGGTCGGGGCGCAATACAGGATGGTCACCCCGTAGCGCTCGATCATCGACCACCAGCGGTCCTTGTCCGGGAAGTCGGGGGCGCCCTCGTACATCACCGACGTGGCGCCATTGGCTAGCGGTCCGTACACGATGTAGCTGTGGCCGGTGACCCAGCCGACGTCGGCCGCGCACCAGTACACGTCGCGCTCGGCATGCAGGTCGAACACGTACTTGTGGGTGAACGCCACCTGGGTCAGATATCCCCCGGTGGTGTGCATGATGCCTTTGGGCTTGGCCGTGGTCCCACTGGTGTACAGCAGGTACAGGAGGTCCTCGGAGTCCATGTGCTCGGGCTCGCATTCGCCCTCGGCCGCCGACGACTCCATGATCTCGTGCCACCAGTGGTCGCGCCCCGAAGTCATGGGCACGTCGCTCTCCGTCCGCCGGACGACGATCACACTCTCGACCGTCGGGGTCTCCTTCAGGGCGAGGTCGGCGGCCGGCTTCAGCAACGACGGACCGCCCTTGCGGAAACCGCCGTCGGCCGTGATCAGCACCTTGGCCGACGCGTCGGTGATCCGCCCCTTCAGGGCGTCGGCCGAGAACCCGCCGAACACCACCGAGTGGGCCGCGCCGATCCTGGTGCACGCCAGCATCGCCACCGGCAGCTCGGGAACCATGGGCATGTAGATCGCCACCACGTCGCCCCGCTGCACGCCCAGCGACTTGAGCACGTTGGCGAAGCGCTTCACCTCATCCAGGAGCTGCGCATAGGTGATGGTCCGGGTGTCGCCCGGCTCGCCCTCCCAGTGGAACGCCACCCGGTCGCCCCGCCCCGCCTCCACGTGGCGGTCGAGACAGTTGTACGAGACGTTGAGCTTCCCGCCCACGAACCACTGGGCGAAGGGCAGATCCCACTCGAGCACCGTGTCCCAGGGCTGGAACCAGTCCAGCGCCTCGGCCTGCTCGGCCCAGAACGCCTGCCAATCGGAGTCGGCCCGTTCGTACAGGCTTTTGTCGCGGACCAAGGCGTCAGCCTGAAACTCCTCCGAGGGTGGGAACGTCCGGCTCTCCAGGTAATAGGCCTCGATGGTCGGCCCTTGGCCGTCTGCCTGCTCGTTTGTCGCCGTCATGAATCCAAGCCTACGCGCGGTCCCGAAATGGTGCTCCGATCTCCCACTCGAGCACCCGGTGGCCACCGAGGCCATCCGGGTCGGTCAGCGCCTCGGCTTCGTGGACCCGGCTCCGGGCCGCCAGGGCGGCCAGATCACCGATGCCGGCCCGCTCCCGCCAGACCGCCCGGGCCGCCTCGACCAGCTGGTTCAGCCCGTGGTCGGCCAGCCAGTCGCCTTGGGCACGATTGTCGTCGGGGGGCCGCACCTCGGCCAGCTGGTCCCACGCCACGACACAGGTGATGTCTTGGGTGCCGGGGGCCTGTAGAGGGGAAAGGGCGGCCCGGTGGTGCCGGAACGTCCTGAGCCACTCGGCCGAGGGGCGCCGGGCCAGGGCGTCGCTGGCGTCGGCGTAGTCAATGAGAATCACCCGTCCCGCCTCGACTGTGGCCAACGCCTGGCGCAACCACTCGGCCCCAGCCCGCTGGATTGGCAGCCGTGCCCCCTCGGGGAGCTCACCCGGGGCGGCGACCAGACGCGCCGCCTCGGCGGCCAGATCGGGCCGCGCCGGGACCACCAGCTCGACCAGCTCGTCGCTCCTCTGGTCGGCCGCCGCCACCCGTACCTCGTGCCACCGGCCGCCCCGCCACTCGAGCAGGTCGCTCGGGAGGTTGTCCATCAGCTCGTTGGCCACGATGACGCCGGTGAGAGGAAGGGCCGGGAGTTCGGCCAGGGACGTGACGAGGGGGCCCCTCCCGGGCACAGGCCGGGCGTCGTCCTCATCGGGGTCGCGGGCCGGGTCGGCCGGGCCCAGTACGAAGGCGGGCTGCTCAAGAGGGAGGCGCCCGGCCTGGGCCGCCCGCAGCGGGGCGGAACGCTCGACCAGCACATAGCGCAGGGCCGGGCCGCAGGCCGGGCCCGCCGCCAGGATGTCGCGGGCCAGGGTTCCCACCCCCGCGGCCGCCTCGACCACGACGAAAGGGTCGGGCCGGCCCAGCTCCTCCCAGCTGCGGTCGAGGGCATGGGCGCACAGGTGGGCGAACAGCGGTCCCAGCTCAGGACTGGTGACGAAGTCTCCCCCCCGCCCGGCTCGGCCCCCGGCCTGGTAGAAGCCGCCATCGGGGTCGTACAGCGCCGCGTCCATGAACGCCGACCAAGGAAGCGGTCCGAACCGCCGGGCCTGGGCCGCGATCCGCCCTCCCAGCCTGCTCACCCCCGACCACCATTTACCATCTGTCCCCCACCCGGCCACCTCGTTTCCGGCAGTCGGCGTCTCGGCCGGAGCCATGATGGCCTACCGCTGAGCCTGCGCCGACGCCGGGCCCATCGCCGGCATCGGACATCAAGACCAAGCAGGCCACCGGCGGGGCCAAGCAGGCCGCGGCCGCCACCGACGTCGCCGCCGCCAAGCCATCGACAGCGTCGTCCGAAACGATTACCGACGACCACGCTCCGGGCCGGCGCCTCCGGTCCCGCTGGAGGCACCTCCGCAACCACAGACCGACGCGAAACGCCGAACTGCCAACGTTGCCGGCCCGCCCCTATCATTCCGCGTCAGTTGGGCGGGGCCCATGCACCCATAACCCGCCACCCCTGAAAGTCGCCTCGGAACGATACGTCGCCCGAGAATGGGTCGGGGCGGTCGGGTCCGCCGGGGGCAGTCCGGCGCCGCCCCAGCCTGCGGGCTAGGTGGGGTCGGGGTTGAAGGTGCCGGCGTTGGTGGTGCAGGCCGGGTTGGCGGTTGTGTAGGTGTTGCCGGACCAGGTGTTGAAGTTGCAGCCGCCCGAGCCGTCGGGGTTCTTGTTCCCGTCATGGAGGTCCCAGGCGGTCACACCCGCCCCGGTGCCACCATTCTCCAGGCTGATGTTGTCCAGGATCCGCAGCCCCTGGTGTCTGGGCGGGTTCGTCAGACACGTCCCGTTGAACATGGCGTCGAACACCATGTCGCATTCGACGAAGATGCCGTCACCGGTGTTGCCGATAACCGTGTTGCCCCGCACCAGATTCGCTCTGGGCGCCTGGTACGCCTCGCCCGGGAACACGTGGCCGTTGAACCCCAAGAAGACGCCGAAACCGACGTTGTTACTGATGTAGTTGTTGATGATCGTGGTCGGCGCACCCGGACCGAAGCACGTGCCGCACGTGGCGATACCGCCGTCGAAGCCTGCGAAGTTCGACGGCCCGAACTGCTCGTGGCCGTTGTCGGTCAGCACGTTGTTGGCCACGTAATGACCGTCGCCTGCGGTACCGGCGTTGATGCCCAGGTTGCCGCTGAAGCGCACCACGTTGTTGGTCGC
>JALYXV010000354.1 GCA_030947025.1 Actinomycetota bacterium
CCCGGCAATACTCCTGCACGCCCGTGACCCCATTGGGTCTGCTTGAGCCGAGTGCGGTGAAAGTCGCACGCTCGGTTCTGAGGGGGCCCCGGCGCAGCAATGCGCCGGGGCTACCCGGCAACTCGACAAGGGCGGGCGCTCTGGGCTGGCCGAGAAGGTTGTTCCAGGCTTCTATGGCGTGTGGCAAGGACGGACGGACCGGGTGACGGTATCCCTGGGTCGTCCTGGTATCGACATGACCTGCGAGATCAGCGACCTTGACAAGATCGTCGAGCTGGTCCGCGACGAGGGATACGAATGAGTGCCGCAGTTCATATGTTGTCCAGTCACGGCCTAAATCTGCTCGTTCGCATAGCGCGCGGAAGGATCGTCGGAGGTTGTGGAGCAGGAACGGTTTGCCGTTGGCAGTGCAAAACACAAAGCCCTCGTCGCCGTATAAGCCAAGCAGTTTCATTTCATCTCGATGTGTACTGAGGGCAGCTACCAAGAGCGGATGAAGGCCGATCCGGCGCTGCGACCTAGACGTCTTTGGTCGGGTTTGACCCACGTACTTCTGGGCGACCTCATTGACTCGCTCTGCCACCTCGATTGAAGCCTCTGCGCTGTCGATGTCGACATATCGCCAGCGAAGTCCCGCCAGTTCACCTGGACGCAGGCCGCACATGAGGCCAGTGAGCCACATGGCCGGATGCGGGTCCTCCGGGAGAGCAGTGAAAACGATTCGGCTGACCTGTTCGATCGTCAATGACTTGCGCGCCTTTGGCACCCGGGTCTGCGGCAAAAGTACGTCTTCGACTGGGTTGGACTTGATCCGTCGCCTTCGCTTGGCGTGCTGACAGGCTTGGTTCAGATACCCCCAGGTCCGATCGATCGTGCTCGTCGCATACCCGGCGTCGGCCATCGCGGCGAACACCTGCTCGACCCTTTCGGTCCTGGTCCGATCAACCCACAGCGCGCCGATTGGCGGCTTCACGTGGGTCCGTAGGAGGTTCTTGGCGTTCAGGATTGTGTTCGGGGACTTCGCCCTGGCGTGGCGAGTGCGGGCACCGGGGGCCGAACTTGGGCAACCGGCATCGAGCCACTCCTCGACTACCTCTGCGAACGACGGCAGCCGCTGGCGCCGTGGTGTCGGATCCTCCCCGGCGGCTCGCAGGGCCAGGAGCTCATCCAGCTGCGCCTCGGCGTCGGCTCGGTCTACCCGTGAAACCTTGCGGCGGGAACCATCAGGGAAGCGAACCCATGCCATCCACCGTTGGGCCTCCTCGTTCCATCTGACTATCGCCCGGCGCGCCATCCGCACCGCCCTCAACCAAGCCGAGGTAGCCATAGTAGCCGATGGCTACCCTGAAAATGGCTACCTCGGGTATGCAGTCCCGATCCGCCGACCGGAAAATGGCCTCTGACCTGCGTGTTTACGGTGGGCCGTAGAGGACTCGAACCTCTGACCCCTTGCGCGTCATGCAAGTGCGCTACCAACTGCGCCAACGGCCCGTTGGAGGCGATCCTAGCAGCCGACTTTCGGAGCAGCCTGGCGTTACATCGTCTCGGCGAAGCTGGTTCCGCCCTTGCCTCGCAGCAGGTTCTTCAGCAGCTTCCCCGTCGCGTTCCTCGGCAACGACTCGGTCCTGATCTCGACATACACCGGCACCTTGAAGTTGGCCAGTCTCTCCCGGACCCACTCCCGTATCTCGTCCTCGCTCACACTCGCTCCCGGCCCCACCTGGACGACGGCCTTGACCTCCTCCCCCAACACGGGATGCGGGACGCCAATCACCGCCGCGTCCAGCACGGCCGGATGCTGAACCAGGCGGTCCTCGATCTCCACGCAGTACACATTCTCGCCCCCCCGGATGATCATGTCCTTGGCCCGGTCGGTCACGAACAGGAAACCCTCCTTGTCCAGGTACCCGATATCCCCGGTGTGCAGCCACCCGTTGGTCACCGTCTTTGCTGTCTCATCCGGCTTCCGCCAGTACCCCGGCGTGATCTGGGCCCCTTTCAGCCAGATCTCCCCCGGCTGGCCTGGCCCGAGCGACTCCCCCGCCCCGTCCACGATCCGGACATCGATCCCCGGGACCGGCCGCCCGACCGACTCGGGGCGCTCGGCCAGCTCCGGCCCCGAGTTGACCGTGGCCGTCGACGACGATTCCGTCAACCCATAGGCGTTGCGGAGCATGGTCACGTTGGGGAACGTCTCGCGCACCCGACGCTGGAGCCCGCTCCCTGAAGGCGAACCGCCGTAGGCCACCGTGCGCACCGACGACAGGTCGTACTTGTGCCTCGCCGGATGCTCCACCACCCGAGCCACCATGGTGGGCACGGTGGTGAACACCGTTACCCTCTCCTCCTCTATCAGCCGCAGCGCCTGCTCAGGGTCGAAACGGCCCACCGTCAGGACCAGCTTCGCCCCCGCGGCCATGCCCAGGACGATCCCGGTGAGGCACCCCGACGCGTGGAACAACGGCGACGTGATGAGGGCGACCGTCTGCCCGGAGCCGGCCAGGTCGCTCTGACCCCACATCATCGAGGCCGCGACGGTCATATAGAACGTGCTCTGGAGGTTGGCGATGATCGAACGGTGGGTCGAGATCGCCCCCTTGGGCTGCCCGGTGGTCCCGCTTGTGTACAAGATCACCGCCGCGTCATCCTCGGCCAAGGGCACATCGGGAAGCGCGCCGGTGGGCGTGGCCACCAGTGCGTCGAAGCGCCGAACCGCGGGCCGCCCCGAGCCCGAGCCGCCACCGCCGCCCGAGCCACCGCCACCGCCACCGCCACCGCCCGAGTCAACCGTGCCGAACCCGAACTCGGCCGGATCGGCATCGATCAGGTACACCGCCTCCAGATCGGGCAACTCGTCAAGCCGGTCGGCCACCCGGGCGAAACGATCACGGTCAGCGACCAACACCTTCGACCCAGAATCCGACAGCCCGTGGACGATCTCGTCCGCCTTCCACCAACCGTTCAGCCCCACCAGCACCGCGCCCATGTTGACCGCGCCCCAGAAGGTGAACACCCACTCGGGGTTGTTGGCCGACAGGATGGCCACCCGGTCGCCCGGGCCCACTCCCACGCCCGCCGCAGCCAACCCACCCGACACCGAGTTGGACGCCTGCACCGCCGCCCGGAAGCCGATCCGCCGGTCGCCTTGGACCAGGTGGACCACTTCGTCGCCCCGGCCCAGCCCCAGTTCGGCCAGGGACCGCAGCGACGGCATCCGGTTCTTATAGACCGGCATCGGGATCCCCCTGACCTCCTCTTCGACGATCTCGAAGAATCCCCCCGGTCCCGTGAGCGTCTGCTGGACTTGGTGACTAGTGGGCACTCTGTTCCCCCTCCGACACACAGATGACGCCGTCCCCGGGCATCCTAGGAGCGCCGTTCCATCGCCTTGCGAGCGACGGTCGGGTAGATTTCCCCGCGTGCCCGGTCAATCCGGCGCAGCCGCCGGAGAACTCCTCCGATCCGCCGCCCGCGCCATTCACGCCGAACGGGACCACGACCGGCTGCTGGCCTGGGTCGCCAACGCCCTCGCCACCGCGACCCAGGCCAACGTCGCCGGCGTTTCGGTCGATGCGGTCACGCACCCGCAGCGATGGGTGATGGCCGCCGACAGCATCCGTGACCTCGCCGCCCTGGGCGACCCGCACTCGATGCGCCAGCTGGCCCCGATCCTTCGAGGCGAATGCTCGGGCCTGACCGACGACGAGCACCTCCGGCGGGTCCTGGCGCTGCAATCGGTCATCGTGATGGCCATCCCCCGCGCCGATGGCGGCGTCCACGGCCTGGTCATCCTCGGCTGGCTGCCCAACGAGCCGCCCCCGCCCGGCTCGCTGGCGACGGCCGAGGCCGTCATCACCCACCTCGGCGTCGCCCTTGACAACCAGGTCGCCATGGCCGCCCTCGAGGCGGCCCAGCGCGGCGTCGTGCACAAGCTCCAAGAGGCGGTCCGCCCTCCGACGCCGGGGGTGCCCCAGACGGAGCTCGGGGTGTTCTACCTGGCCGCCGACCAGCAGGCGTCGACGGGCGGAGACCTCTATGACTGGGTCCTGCTCCCCGACGGGACACTGCACCTCGCCGTGGTAGATGTGATGGGAAAAGGGGTGGCCGCCACCAAGGATGCCGTCGCCGTCACCCACGCCCTGCGGCTGCTCGTCCTGGACGGGGTGCCGCTCGAGCGGGTCATCGCCCGGGCCGACGCCCTGGTCACGGCCCAGAACCCCGAACTGGTCGCCACCCTCATGATCGGCCGCTACGACCCCGCGACCGGCGTGCTGCAGCTGGCTGGGGGCGGCCATCCGCCTCTCCTGGTCGTGTCCGCCGGCGACGTGCAGTGGGTCGACGTAGGGGGCAGCCCCATCGGCTTCCCCAATGCCGGCTCCGACGACGTCGTGTCGGTCGAGCTGGGCCGATCGGACACCGCCGTGTTCTACACCGACGGGCTGATCGAGTCGACCAAGGACATCATCAAGGGCCTTGACGCCCTGGCCCGATTCGCGGGCGAGATCGCCGATTATCCCGCCGGTCCGCTCGCCCGCGCCCTGGTCGAACGTTCACTGGCGGGTGCGGTCCGCAACGACGACTCGCTCGCCCTGGTCCTGCGCCGGCGCTCCCCTCCCCCCAAGACCACATGGGTGCCGCTGGCCCCCCTCGAGTACCGGTTCACCCCGACGTCGGCGGCCGTGCCGCTGGCCCGCCACTTCCTCGAAGACTGGTTGGTCCGGGTGCCCGTGGACCGGGCCGAAGCCGACGACCTCCTGCTGGTGGCGACGGAATTGGCGGCCAACGCCGTGCGTCACGCCAGCGGCCACCCGGGGAGCGTGGCGCTGCGGGCATCGGTGCATGGCCCCGATGTCACCGTTGAGGTCGAGGACGACGGGGGCGAACCCCTCCCGTTGCCCGGCCCGGCCGATGATCTACCAGATGGCCTGGCCGAGCGAGGCCGGGGCATGTTCCTCGTTCGCGCCCTGGTCGACCAACTGGACAGCCGGGTCATCGACGGCCACACCATTGTTCGAGCGGTCCGCCGGGCTGTCGTCGCGGGCGACGGCCGCGACCGATAGGTCTCAAGCCGTGACGCGCGGTCGTCCTCCTACTCAAGACATGGTCTGCTGACCCAACCCCGCCACCATTGTGTGCAATGAGTGACCGTATACGCGTATACGTACCCCAGTGCACAGACCGCCCCCGGCCCGCGCGGGCGATTCCTACCCCGGTGCCTGCTCGTCACTCCTACCCCGGTGCCTGCTCGTCACTACCATCGCCGCGTGTTCGCCTACGTCAACGGGTCGGTGGTCGACGAAGCGGTGGCGGCCATCAACATCTTCGACCACGGGTTCACTGTCGGCGATGGCGTCTTCGAGACGATCGCTCTGCGCCGGGGCACGGCACTGGCGGCGAACCGCCACCTGGCCCGGCTGGTCCGCTCGGCCGTGAGGATGGGCTTGTCCCGGCCCGATCCGGACGAGCTGCGTCGCGCCGTCGACCTGACCGTTGCCGCCAACCCGACGATCGAGTTAGGCGCGCTCCGTGTCACCTACACCTCCGGCCTCGGGACGGTCGGCTCCGGGCGGGCCGGAGCGCCCGCCACGATCGTCGTGGCCGCCCGCGAGATGCCACCGCATGTCGCCCTGGCCGAAGTCATCACCGTTCCCTGGCCCCGCAACGAGCGAGGTGCTCTGGTCGGGATCAAAACCACCTCTTACGGTGAGAACGCCCTGGCGCTGGCCGACGCCCACCGCCAAGGTGCCACCGAGGCGATCTTCGCCAACACCAGGGGCAACCTGTGCGAGGGAACGGGTAGCAATGTGTTCGTGGTGATCAATGGGCAGTTGGTGACGCCGCCTCTTTCCGCCGGATGCCTGGATGGAATTACCCGAGGCCTCATCATCGAGCGCTCCGGGCTCGACGTGGATCAGCGTGATGTGCCCCTCGAGACCCTGTTCATGACCGACGAGGCTTTTCTCACCTCCGCCACCCGCGACGTGCAACCGATCCGATCGGTGGACGGGCGTGGCGTGCCCACCTGCCCCGGCCCTATGACCGAGCGGGTGGCGCAGGCCTACGCCGACCTGATGGCGGCCGACCCTGATCCACCGCGGGCCGACGCCTACAGTCGCTGACATGTTGGGGTACATCCCGAGCCCGTCGTCAAACGGCATCAGCATTGGGCCGCTGCGGCTGCACATGTACGGGTTCCTCATCGTGGCGGGCGTGTTCGCGGCCGTATGGCTGGCCGACCGCCGGTGGCGGGCCCGGGGCGGCGAACCCGGGACCTTCTCGGCCATCGCCTTGTGGGCAGTGCCCGGGGGGCTGATCGGCGCCCGGCTCTACCACGTGGCGACCGATTACCAGCTGTACACCGACCGCCCCCTCGACGCCTTCAAGATCTGGCAGGGCGGCCTGGGCATCTGGGGCGGGATCGCGGGCGGGGCACTGGCCGCATGGCTTTACGTCCGACGGCACAACATGGACTTCGCCGCCATCATGGACACCGTGGCCCCGGCCCTGCCGTTGGCCCAGGCGATCGGCCGGTGGGGCAACTACTTCAATCAGGAGTTGTTCGGACGGCCCACCCGCCTGCCGTGGGGCCTGAAGATCGATGTGGCCAACCGACTGAGCTACACCGGCTATTCCACCTTTCACCCCACGTTCCTGTACGAGAGCCTGTGGGACCTGGCGGTGGTGGGGTTGGTGCTGTGGGCCGAGAAGCACGTGCGGCTGCGCAAGGGTTACCTGTTCGCGGTGTACGTGGCCCTGTACACCTTCGGCCGGTTCTTCACCGAATACCTGCGGATCGACAAGGCGCACCGCATCCTGGGGCTGCGGATCAACGACTGGACCAGCGTGATCGTTTTCCTGGCCGCCACGACGATCCTCCTGCGGAAGGGCCTGATCCGGCGGCGAGGGGCGCCCGGTGAACCCTCGGCCGGAGAGACCGCAGCGGCCGAAGATCAGGCCGATGCCGGAGAGGCCGATGCCGGAGAGGCCGATGCCGGAGAGGCCTATGCCGGAGAGGCCGCCGCCGGAGAGGCCGCCACCTTCGGCGTTGACGACCCGGAAAGAGACGACCCGGACAGGGACGGCCCGGAGCGTCCCCGGGTCGCGGTGGCGGCGGGCCAGAGGAGTATGGCCGCATCGCCGGCCGGCGACACGGGGGATCAGCACCCGTCCGGTCCCGCGACCATCGCTGATGCCGCCCTGTCGACGCCCGAGGAGGACGTCTCGTCGCCGGCCCAAGCGACCGAGCCCGAGCCGGCTGTGACCGCCCCCGTTGTCGAGGGCGGGACCAAGTCCGAAACGGCTGATTTTGAGTCCCCCGGGAGCGCCCCCAACCGCCCCGACGCGGCCGAGTCGGGCGTCGCCGAACCGGCCAGCCCGGCCAGCCCGGCCAGCCCGGCCAGCCCGGCCGAACCGGCCAGCCCGGCCACCGAAGCGAAGGCGGCCGGCATCGACCACGCCCCCGACGCCGAAGGCGGCAGGTCGGAACAACCGCCCGACCTCTAGCTCAATCTCAGGCTCTGGGCGATCAGGGCGAATACCGGGGGCGGTCCGCCGGTTACGGTCTCGCTCACCATCTCGACCAGAATGCTCCGGCCGCCGGCGTTGAAGATGAGTTGTTCGATCGCCACCGGCTGCTTCTGCACGACCACGCTCGTATCGGTCTTGAGCGCCGGGCCCACGGCCAGGTCAACTTCGCTCACCGGCGCGTTGGGCACCCTGGCCCGATCGATCGCGACCACGGCATCCACCGCGCTCTTGGTCAGGGGCTTGGCGCTGGGCGCCGCGAAGCTGACGACCGAGACAAAGGCGTGGGGCACGGCCGGCTGATAGGCGAACAACCGGATCGCCGATTTCTCCGCCACAGGGATCTGGGCATCCAGCGATGAGGCCAACGCAGGCACCTGCCCGGCAAAATGGTCGAGTACGCCCGGCAGCGTGCGGACGTCGGCGGCGGGGGCCATCCAGCTCTCGGGCACCGTCAGGATCAACGGGTCCACCGTCTCGGTCAGGATCTTGGTTCCGCCCGGTCCCGCTCGGGCCGCGTACGGGGTGGCACCGGAAAGAGACGACGCCGCAGACGGAGGGACTCTGGTCGGTGACGCCTTGGAGTGGCCAACGGTGAGGACGCCCCAGACGCCGCCCCCCAAGACCGCGACGACCGCCAGGATGATACTGCCGCGGATGAACCTCGGGCCCGTCAGAGCCCTTTCCCTTTCCCTCGACTGAATCAGCTGTTCCGGACCCTTCGTCGCGGCCCCGGACTCTACCGTCGGCTGCGTCAAAATCGTCACCATCCCTGAAAATGGGCCCCGACCGGAAGGCTGGCTGCGCGAAGCTCCGGGAGGGAGGACAGATGCAGATCTACCAGGTTGACGCCTTCGCGAGCGAGCCGTTCCGGGGCAATCCCGCCGCTGTGTGCCTACTCGAGGGCAGCCGCAGCAACGACTGGATGCAATCGGTGGCGGCCGAGATGAACCTGGCCGAGACGGCGTTTATCGATCGCCGGGGCGACCAGTTCGGGTTGCGGTGGTTCACGCCCACCGTCGAGGTGGACCTGTGCGGCCATGCCACCCTGGCGTCGGCCCACGTGCTGTGGGAGTTGGGCGAGGACCGGACCGCGCTCGGGTTCCACACCCGCAGCGGGCTGCTCAGGGCGGAATGGGCGGATGGCGGTATCCGGCTCAACTTTCCCTCTGATCCGGTCACCGCCGTCGACCCTCCGCCCGGCCTGGCCGTTTCCCTGGGGGCGCCGGTGGTCGCGGCCGGCCGGGGTCGCAGCTTCTATCTGGCTGAGCTGGCTGACGGCGCCACCGTGCGGGGCCTGTCCCCCGACATCGGCGCAATCGCCGCCCTCGACGCGGGCGGCGTGATCGTGACCGCGCCGGGCGACGGGCAGTACGACTTCATCTCGCGTTTCTTCGCCCCTGCGCTCGGCATCGCCGAGGACCCGGTGACGGGTGCGGCCCACTGCTGTCTCGCTCCGTACTGGCAGGAGCGCCTGGGGCGCGGCAGCCTGGTCGGTTACCAGGCCTCGGCCCGGGGCGGCTTCGTCGGCGTGGCGGTGCAGGGCGACCGGGTGGTCCTGTCCGGGCAGGCGGTCACGGTGCTTCGGGGCGAGCTCCTGGCCTGACGACCGTCGCCTCCGGCCCGCGGCTCCGGCGGGCGGCTCCCGCCCGCGGGTCCGGCCCGAGGCTCCCGCCCGCGGGTCCGGCCCGAGGC
>JALYXV010000355.1 GCA_030947025.1 Actinomycetota bacterium
CGAAGCCCCGGGCGGAGGAGACTCCATCTGGATCCGCAGGGCCGTGGCCAGCCACGGTAGGACGGGCGCCACGTACTCCTGCCGCAGCCGAGCCCGCCGTACGTCCCGGCGGGCCAGCTCGAGTATGACGACGGCGTCGGCGGCCTGGCCCTGCGCCAGCAGCCGGACGGCCTCGGCCACTCGGACCTCGGTCGCGGTGGCGACATCCTCGTTGCGCCGGGCCAACTCGGCCGCCACCACCTGGCGCGGGATGAGCCCATTGGTGGCCCGGGACCAGGCGCTGAGGGCGATCCCGCACGAGGCCTGGTCGCCGATCTCGGCTGCGTCGGCATGCAGCTGGGCACCCAGGGCGGCAGCCTGGCTCAGCTGGCCCAGCCGGTAATGGGCGAAGGCGGCGTGCCAGGTGGCGGTGTTCATCTCCCACTGGTCGCCGGTGCGGCCCAGCAGGCGCACCGCTTGGTCGCAGCGGGCCAGGGCCTCGCGGTAGCGGGAGGCGGCATAGAGGACCAGACCGTGGAAATGGAGGGACTGTCCCTGGCCCCATACGTCGCCCAACTCGGTCCGGATGGCGAGTGACCGCAGGGCGTAGGTGATACCGCGCGAGTACCAGGGGATCATCGTCATCACGGGGGCGTGCTCGGAGTAGGCCTGGGCCAGTTCCGGAGACGGCGGGAACCGCTCGGCCAGGTTCATGCCCCGCAAGTGCGACCAGCCGCAGGCAACCATGCCGCTGCGGAACCAGTAGGCGTAGGCCAGGCGGCTGTGCAGCCGCATGGTGAGGGTTTCCGACTCGGTGGGCGTACAGGAAGTGCGGCCGAGGAGGCTCGGCATCAGGGTGTGGGCCACTTGCACGATGACCGCCCACAGGAGGCCGGGGAGGAAGGCGATGGTGCGCCGGGGCACCCGATGGCCCAATTGGCGGAGCGCTCCTTCGAGCAGCTGGCACGCCTTGCCCTGTTCGCCCCGGCGGAAGGCGACGTCTCCAAGCTTGCCTTCGAGCGCGGCCCGCCGGACCGGCTCGACGGTCAGCCGCAGGGCTTGTTCCAGGTGAGCCTCGGCCTCGGCGTAGCGCCCCCGCAGGGCCAGCACGTCGCCCAGGCCCTCGGCGATCTGGGAGCGGAGCGACCGATCGGCATGTGTGCTACCCCGGGCTGCGATGAGGTAGTTGGTCTCAGCGCTGTCGAGGGCGTGCTGAGCGCGGGCTTGCTCGGCCGCGGCCAGGGCGTACGGCTGCGCCTCTTCGGCGTGACCGGCCGCGTCGTAGTGGTACGCCAGGTCGAAGTCGGAGGCGCCCGCAGCGGTGGCGCCCGAGGGGCCGAGGGCACACGATCGGGCGTGGAGGGCGCGGGCCGCCTCCAGGTGCAAGGTGCGACGCTCAGTCGGGTCGAGCCGGTCCAATACCGCCTCACGCAGCTTGTCATGCAAGAAGCGGGCCTGGCCCGCCTGCTCCTTGACCCAGAGGATGCGGCGCCGGAGGGCATCGTCGAGTCCGAGGACGGCGTCGTCGGGGGCGAGACCGCTCAAGGCGATGGCCACCTCGAGGTCGAACTCCTTCCCCAGGGTGGCCCCCACTTCCAGCAGCCGCAGGGCCGAGGGCGACAGCAGGTCGAGGCGGCGCATGAGGAACAAGGCGGCTCGCCGGGATGCCTGCACCTCCCCATACGAGAGCGGATCGAGGTCCCACCCCTCCCGGGTCCACACCAGGGCGCCACACTCCACCATGCCCCGAAGGACCGCCTGCGCCATGAAGGGGCTCCCCTCGGACAGCCGGTGCACCGTCGTGACCGCGTCGACCGGTACCTGTCCCGCCATCGAGCCGATCAGATCCGTCACCTCAGCGGGCCCGAGCGGGCCGACGGTGACGCTGATGTCGGGCCGAATGGTCCGCAGCGGACTGTCGGCCGCCACCTCCTCGGAGCGGAACGAGGCCACGACCATCACTTGCCGGCCCGACCGGGGATGGTTCCGGCGCCACTGGGAGATGACCCGGGCCGAGAACCCCGGTGCCCATTGACAGTCGTCGAGAATGATAAGGGCGGGACGATCGCGGGTGCCGAGGGCGTCGACGAACGCGGCCAGGGCGGCAACACTGCGGTTCTCGCCGTACTCCTCGGGCAGGCTGGCATCCACATCGGCCGCCAAGACCTTGACCAGCCGGGGCAGTGCAGCCGACACCGGCCCCGCCATGACCCCCAGGCGATCCCGAAGCCGCTCCGCCAACGCGGGCGTGGCCGCCACCGCGTCGACGACACCGGCGGCAACCCCGTCGAGCAGCTCGAAGGGCCGCTGGGCGGCTTGGTCGACCCCCTGACCACGGAGCACCCAGATTCCCCGCCCCGCCGCCCGCCGGGCCAGTTCGTCCAGCAGCCGGCTCTTCCCGCTACCCGACTCCCCTTCCACCACCGCCAGCCCTCCGAGGCCCTCGTCGGCGGTTTCCAGCAAGGCGACGAGATCGGACAGTTCCCGGGTGCGGCCGACGAAGGCCGGTTCCGTCAAGGTCGTCCGGCTGTCCGCCCGACCGATGATGACCGGCGGGTCGGCGGTCCCGGCCCGTCGGGCCGAGGCGATCGACTCGATGTCGGTCAGCACGGCGGCGGCGGACTGGTACCGCTCCCAGGGGTCTTTCCGCAGCAACCGGTCGACCAGCTCGGCCACCGCCTTGGGAACCCGCACGCCGGACGTCCGAAGATCGGGTGCCGTCATCACGAGATGCTGGCGCAGGACCGACCCCACGTCAGCGCCGTCGAACGGGGGTCTCCCGGCCAAACACTCGAACAGGACCACACCGAAGGAGTACAGGTCGGACCGCTCGTCCACGGCCAGGTCCACCAGCCCGGCCTGCTCGGGTGACACGTACCGGGCCGTGCCGACCGCCTGGTCACGGATACCGGGGTCGAGCCACGAGCTGCGGGCCAATCCGAAATCGATGAGGGTCGCAGTGCCGACGCCCGGCTCGGGCGCGAGCATGATGTTCGCCGGCTTCACGTCCCGGTGCAGCACGCCGAGCTCGTGGGCTTGGCTCAGCTGGGCCAGCACCTCGCCCGCGACCCGCAGGGCCTCATCGACGCTCAAGGCACCCGTGCCCAGCCGGCTGGCGAGGGTCGGGCCGGGCACGAATCGCTGCGCCAGCCAAAAGTAGCCGTCCTCGACGCCCGAGGCGAGCAGGGCGGGCCCGGCCACGCCCCGGAGCCGGCCCAGAACGGCGGCCTCGTGTTGGAGGCGGGCCACGACCATCGACCCGACGGTCGCGAGCGGGGCCCGCTTGACCACGACCGGCGCGTCAGCCGCTTGGGTGTCCTCGGCCAAGTAGGTCTCGAGGCCCGTCGTGCGCTTGAGCACCCGGACCGGCCGGTACCGGGGCGGGAGAAATTCGCCGATGGACGCCGGCGAGGCTGGTGAGACGAGCATCGTCACCCGAGGAGACCGAAGGGCGTTTGTCCACTGGTCGCCTGGGGGCGGGGCTGGTTGTCCACCACAAAGAGATTCATCGGCACGAGTCGCGGTCCGGTTGAGGCCCAATGGGGAGATGGCCCGATTTGATCCGACGTTTCCTCGGCCCCGGGCCAGGCCAAGGCTTAAGACCGCCTTTGCCTGGGCTTAGGTGTCGGGCCGACACGCTGGGCCAAATACGGGAGGAGGGCAGGATGAACGCGGTCGGGGGCGAGGCAGGGCGCAAGGCAGACGATGTCTGCCGCGGGGCGCCCTCGTGGTGGTCGCGCGGATGGCGGTTGGTGGCGGGGGCGGCCATGGTGACAATGATTGGGATCACGGCGTTCGCGGCCGCCGCCGCCGGCATGTCGCGGCCCCCCGCCACCTCGTCCACCCACTCGTCCACCCACTCGTCCACCCACTCGACCACCCACTCGACCGCATCACGGGCGAGCACCAAGACGGCGGTGGCGACCCAAACGGCAGTCCGACCCGGACCCTCGGCGGTACCCCCGCCCGGTCGGCCCTAACCGGGCGGGCCGGGGCGGGTGCCCGGCTGCACCCCCTCAAACCCATTGCAGGCTCTAGCCTGGCCCGGTGGTCGCTCCCACGCCTTTCGGGCCGGTCGAGCCCGTGTACCGGCGGGTCATGGCCGCCCGTTTCGAAATCGAGCTTCGACCAATCCGGTACATCGGGGCGGCCATGCTGGCGCTCGGCGTAGCCTTGCCCCACCTTCCCGGCAACCCCGGGCTGCCCTGCCCCCTGCGCTCGGCGACCGGAGTTCCCTGCCCCTTCTGTGGCCTGACGACCAGCGTCAAAGCCGTCATGCGAGGCGACGGTCACAGTGCCTGGGCCGCCAACCCCTTCGGCTTGGTCATCGTCGTTTTCGCGGTGGCGCTGGTGCTTCGCCCCCGCTGGCGGCAGTTGACCCTGCCATTGGCGGTGGTGCTGGCCGGGGTGGCCGCGTCCTGGCTGTTCGAGCTGCACCGATACCACTTCCTCTAGGGCGCAACGAGGGGACGAGAGTGACTCCGGTACTCATCGCCGTGATCGCCGCCGTCGCCGTGGTCCTCACCGTCGTCTCGGCCCGCCGAGGGCTGGCCGAGCGCGACGCCGTCGAACGCCACCACCGCACACTCGACGCGCTGGGCAGCCTGACCGCCAGGCCCGCCACCCCGACCGACCCACCTGCCCCCCGGGCCATCGCGCCCCGCGACCCCGGGACCACGCCGCCCCGCGACGCCCTGGCCACCGCGCCCCGGGGTGCCCAGACCCGGGTGGAGTACCAGCCCCAGCACCGCAAGCTTCGGCCGCCGCCCAACCGGATGCGAGCGTTTCGCCTGGTCGGCGTGGCCAGCCTCGTGGTGCTGGTCCTCGGAGCGGGCGGCTACCTGGTGGTGCGGGGCCGGGGGGGGACGGCCTCGAGCCAGGCACATCGCCGGCCCGCCCCGCCGACCACGGTGGCTGCACCCAATCCCACGCCGACCAGCGCCCCGAACAGTTCCCCGGTCGTCCTGGTGTCGAGCGACACCCAGCAGGCCCGCTACCGGGTGAGTCGTCCCTCCGTGGACGTCGAACTGGTCCCGACTGCGCTGTGCTGGATCGAGATCAAGTCGGCACTCGGCCACGGCCCGGTGCTGTTCTCAGGCACCCTCCGCCCGGGCGGTCGCCGGCCCGTCCCCACCGGAGCGGACACGGGCGGCGTCAGCATCTTGTTGGGCAACCCGGCGGGAATGTCGGTCTCGGTCAACGGCACGGCCCTGGCGTTCCCCAAGCCGAGCGGCGCTCAGCCGTTCACCCTCCTGTTCCAGCCCCCGGGTTAGGACCGCCTCCGTCTCCCCGGCGGGGCAGGAAGACGTGGGGGTCTCTAGCCCGTCCCGTGGGCCAGTCCGGCCAGCAGGTCGGGAACCAGCTCCAGGTCGGTACCGGTCGCGAGGCGGTAGCAGGGCGTGCTCGCCGCCAAGGCCCGCAGGACGTCGAAATGGGCTTGGGCCCCGGTCAGGTCGGTGAGCAGCACGTTGGGAGCCAGGTCCAGGAGCGCCTCTTGGCCGGAAACTCTTCCGAGGCGACTGCGGTCGCGCCGGGTCACCCTGGGCAGGACCAGCGCGGCCGGCTGGCAGCGCAGCGCGCTCGTGACCGGCAGCGCTTCCTCCAGACGCAACGACCGCTTCTCGCGGCCGTTCACCGACGGCGCCCGGGCCGCCTGCGCCAAGTCGGGGAACAAGGCGATGGTGTGATCGGTCACGTCAACTTCGTCGGGGAAACCAAGCACCTGGACCGACCCGCCTGACTGGGTCAGGAAGACGGTGTCGTCGGACAGGAAGGCCATTCCGGCCCGCGCCATGGCCACCGCCAGCGTCGATTTCCCCGCCCCGCTCGGTCCCGCCACCAGGATGCCTTGATCGCCCACCGCGGCGCACCCGGCGTGCAGGCTGAACCGCCCCCGCTGCTTCAGCACCTCGATCAACGCCACGGTGAAGAGCGGATGGGTAGCCAAGCCGACACAGCTGCGGTCGCGGGCGGGCACTGACAGCTGGATCCGGCCCGCGGCGGGATGGCAGCGCAGGCGGACCCCGGCGGGATGGTCGACGTACAGTTCCCCGGCGTCGTCGTAGTACAACACGTCGACGCCGGGTGATTGGTAGACCGTGCGGCCCGACCCAGGAGGCGGCGACAGCCGACTCGCCCCGACTTCGAGCTGCACCTCCGGCTGGGCGACCGGTTGCACTCGAAATGCCGACAGCCTCCGCTCCAACGCCGCCACCACGGCCCCATCGTGGACGTCGCCCCCGAGGGTCACACCGTGAATGTCAAAGGCGACCGTTGTGGGCCCACAGAGGGTTTAGAAGGAGAACTGGGTCAGGTCCCGCAGCAGGCCGATCTGGTTGAGAACGGGCTTCTGATAGCGCTGCTTGGCGTGGTCGCCCGCGGGCACGGTGATCACGTGGCGTTCAGGCGGTTGGTTCATCATGACCCCCGGTTCGGCGGCATTTCCGGCACCGACGCACGGTAGGCGAACCGATCACAACAGTCAAAACCCCGCCCAGTCAGACGAGTGGGCGGTCCCGGGCGTCCCAGGTCGCGATGAGGTGGCGGGCGGCCCGGGCCTCGTCGACCCGGCCGACCGGCGTCGTTCGCGGCGCCTGCCGGGCTGATTCCCCGTCCTCCTGGGCGATCCGCAACAAGGCGTCGGCGAGCGCCGCCAGCGTCTGCGGGCTCTCCGTCTCGGTGGGCTCAATCATGAGCGCCTCCTCGACGATCAGGGGAAAATAGACCGTCGGTGCGTGGAATCCCTCTTCCAACAATCGCTTGGCCACGTCGAGGGCCCGCAGGCCCCGCTCCCGTTTGAGCGTCGAAGTGGATGTCACGAATTCGTGCAGATTGGGCCGGTCGAAGGGCATGTCGTAGGTGCCCTCCAGTTGGTGGCGCAGCCACCGGGCGTTGAGGACGGCGCCATCGGCCACCCGGCGCAGGCCGTCACCCCCGTTGAGCAGGATGTAGGTGTAGGCCCGGGCCAGGGCCAGGGCGTTGCCGTGCCAGGAATGGAGACGGCCGATCGAGCGGGGAGGAGTGGTCCAGCCGAAGCTGCCGTCGCCCAGGGGCGTGGGCAGGGGTCCGGGAAGGAAGTCGGCCAGCCGGGCTGACACCGCCACCGGGCCCGCGCCCGGGCCGCCGCCGCCGTGGGGAACGGCAAAGGTCTTGTGCAGGTTGAGGTGCACGATGTCGAAGCCCATGTCGCCCGGTCGGGTTACCCCGAGGATGGCGTTGAGGTTGGCCCCGTCGTAAT
The DNA here is from genome assembly GCA_030947025.1 of Actinomycetota bacterium. GTDB lineage: Bacteria > Actinomycetota > Acidimicrobiia > Acidimicrobiales > Palsa-688 > JALYXV01. The sequence continues at coordinate 7,217 of JALYXV010000355.1, forward strand.
ACAGGAGCCCGCCGGCCCGGTGCATTGCCTGGGCGATGGCGACGATGTCCTCCTCGAACAACCCCAGAGTGTTGGGGTTGGTGAGCATGATGCCCGCAACCTGGTCGTCCAACCGGTCGGCCAGGGCGGCCATGTCCAGCAGCCCGCGGTGGTCGGTGGGGATGGTGACGGTCTGATAGCCGGCCAGGGTCACGGAGGCGGGATTGGTGCCGTGGGCGGAATCGGGGATCAGCACCTTGGTCCGGGATCCCCCGGTGGACTTGTGCCAGGCCCGCATGAGAAGGAGGCCGGTCAGTTCGCCCGCAGCCCCCGCCGGGGGTTGCAGCGTGATGGCCTTCATCCCCGTGATCCGGCACAGGGCGTCGCCGAGGCGCCACAGCAGCTCGAGCCATCCCTGGGTCAGGTGGGCGGGGGCGCTGGGGTGGATCCCCGCCAGCCCGGGAAGGCCGGCCGCCTCGTCGCAGGCCTTGGGGTTGTACTTCATGGTGCACGACCCGAGGGGGTAGGCGCCCAGATCCACCGAGTACTGGCGGTGGGTCAGCCGGGTCATGTGGCCCACCAGGTCGCGTTCGGAGACCTCGGGCAGTTCGAGCGGGTCCGGGCGTAGGTAGGACTCGGGCACCAGGTCCGAAGCGGGCCATTCCGGGAGATCGGTGCGGGGGAACGACCAGGCATGCCGGCCGGGCACGGACATTTCGAAGATGGTGGGCTCGGAGTCGCGCCCGATCAGCGGGGCCGAGCGGGCCTGGCCGCCCGGGGCGGCGTCGACCGGCGGTGCTACGCCGTTCGTGGTGTCGGTCACAGCAGCACCTTCTCCATGGCGGCCGCGTAAGCGTCGATTTGGGACCGGGTGCGCCGTTCGGTGGCCGCCACCAACAAGGCGTCGCACCTGTCGCCCGGGTCGGTCACCAGCCCCTCGCGGAGGCCCACGGGGACCCCGGCGAGGAAGCCCTCGTCGGCCAACCGGTCGACGACCGTCACGGGGTCAACGGGTAGCCGGACTGCGAATTCCCGGAGAACGGGGGCGCTGACCAGCGGCTCGACCCCCGCGATGGCGAGTAGCGCCTCCCGGGTGTAACGGGTGGCCCGGGCGCAGCGCAGGGCCAGCTCCCGGAGCCCCCCGGTGCCCAGCCAGGCCAACTGCACCATGCAGCACACGGCGATGAGCGTCTGGTTGGTGCACACATTGGACGACGCCTTCTCCCGGCGGATGTCTTGTTCCCGGGCCCGGAGGGTGGTGACGTAGGCCCGGCGGCCCTCCACGTCGACGGTCTCGCCGACCAGCCGGCCGGGCAGCCGCCGGACGTGTTGGGTGCGGCACGCGAACAGCCCCAGGTACGGGCCCCCGAAGGACAGCGGCGTCCCAAATGGTTGCCCCTCCCCCACCACCACATCCGCTCCGTCCTGGCCCGGGCTGCGCAGCAGGCCCGCCGACACCGGGTCGAACGCCACCACCAGCCGGGCACCGTTTGCGTCGGCCACCGCCCGCGTGGCGGGGATGTCCTCCAGGCACCCGAGGTAGTTGGGGGAGGCGACGACCAAGGTGCCCGGCGCTCCCCCTTTCCCCGATCCTTCCGCGGACGACCAATCGGTGACCCCGTCGCGGAGGGCGACGTCGATCAGCTGGTGGCCGCTGCCCGCCGCGAACGTCTCCAGGACGGCCCGCCAGTGAGGATGGAGACCGCCGCTGACCCACACCGTCTCCCGGCCCGAGGCGGCACTGGCCAGGTTGACCGCCTCCACCGTGGCCGCCGCCCCGTCGTACAGCGAGGCGTTGGCGATCGGCAGCCCGGCCAGCCGGGCCACCATGGTCTGGTATTCGAACAGCGCCTGCAGCACGCCTTGGGCCACTTCGGGCTGGTAGGGGGTGTAGGCGGTCACGAACTCCGAGCGGAACGGCAGGTGCCGGGTGGCCGCGGGCACGCCGTGGTCGTACGCGCCGGCGCCCGCGAAGCACACCAGGCCGCCCTGGTTGCGCTGCGCCAGTTCTGCCATGACGGCCAGGGTGTCCGCTTCGGAGAGGCCGTCGTCGAGGGTCAGGCCGCCCGCCAGCCGGAGGGCGGCGGGGACGCATTCGAACAGCTCGTCCAGCGACGCCAACCCGAGGGAGCCGAGCATGGCGGCCAGCTCGTCGTCGGTGTGGGGGACATAGTGGCCCATCAGGCGCCGCCTCCGCCGCCTCCGCCGCCTCGGCCGCCGCCTCGGCGGACGAAGGGGATGGGGGTCAGGGTGGCGGGGATCTGGCGGCCCCGGACCTCGATCTCGATGGTGGCGTCGGACGAAACCCCCGGGGGCAGGAGGGCCAAGGCGATCCCGTGTTCCAGGACGGGCGAGAAGTTCCCGCTGGTGACCTCCCCGGCCGGCTTGCCGTCGACCGAGACCAGGCAGTGTTCCCTTGGGGGTTGGCGCCCGGGGGTGGACAGGCCGGTCAACTTGCGGGTCACACCCCGCTGACGCTCGGCCTCCAGGGCCTCCTTGCCCCGGAAGCCGCCCGCCTTGTCCCAGGCGACCACCCAGCCGAGGCCCGCCTGCAGGGGCGTGATGCCCGGCCCGAGCTCGTGGCCGTGCAGCGGCAGGGCCGCTTCCAGGCGGAGGGTGTCGCGTGCGCCCAGCCCGGCCGGCTGGATCCCGGCATCGAGCACCGCTTGCCACAGGTCTTCGGCCCCGGCCACAGGGACCGAAAGTTCGACGCCGTCCTCGCCCGTGTAGCCCGTTCCGGCGGCCACGCAGGCCGTGCCCCGCCACTCGAAGGGGCGGACCCGGAACCGGGGGACGGACGCCGCGTCCGGTGCGACGGCGGCCAGCCGTTCCCGGGCCTGCGGTCCCTGCACCGCGATGATGGCCCGACTGGCGGTGACGTCCTCGCCCTGGCCCAGGGCGTCCACGACCCGGTCGGTGTTGGAGGCGTTTGGCATGACGTCAAAGTACGGAGCTTCGAAGTACCGAGAGCCGAGGGACGGAGCGTCGAGGGACGGAGCGTCGAGGGACGGAGCGTCGATGCAATCCGCGTCGACCCACCAGACGATGATGTCGTCGACCACCGAGGCGTCGGCGGGGTCGAGCAGGTGGGTGTACTGGGCCCGACCCGGGCCGATCTTGGCCAGGTCGTTGGTCAGGGTGGCCTGGAGACGGTCGAAGGCGCCCGGCCCGGTCACCCGCACGGTGCCCAGATGGCTCACGTCGAAGGCCACGGCGGCGCGGCGGCAGCTCAGATGCTCAGCGATGGTTCCGCTCGGGTAGGCGAGCGGCATCTCCCACCCGCCGAAGGGCACCATCTTCGCCCCGAGACGGCGGTGGGCGGCGTCGAGCGGCGAGCGGCGATCAGCGGTGTCGCTCATCCAGGGCAATCTAGCGGTGCGCTAGACCGGTGCCGACCACTCGCTTCCGAGTCGGAACTTGACCAGCAGGTTCAGGTAGTCCCGCAGGTAGAGCACCTTGACGTTGACGTCGGGGTGCAGTTCGCGGAGGCGCCGGACCTTGCGGTTCTTCTTGGTCACCAGCCGCTGATTGAGGGTGGTGAGCTCGATGTACAGGTCGTAGACGGGCAGGTAGAAGTCGGGCCGGAAGGCCTGGGTGGCCCGGCCCCGGTCGTCCCATTCGAGGATGAACTCGGTCGGCTCGTACTCCCAGGCGATCCCGTAGAAGTCGAGGACGGCGGCGAAGTTCCGCTCGGAGTCGTGAGCGAAGCGGGGGCATTGCACCGCCGCCCCCACCGCCTATGCCCCCAGCTGGAGGATGGCGGCGTCGACCTCGGACACGACCTTGGCCATCGGAACGGTGATGTTGAACATCACCTGGCCCCCCTGGAGCAGGTCGATGATCTCCTCGCCCGAACGCAACAGGGCCCGGTCCTCCTCGATCACCAGGTTGGCGGCGGCGATGTCCTCGCCGCTCGACCGCAGGCACTCGATGGCCTTACGGGCGTGGCGCAGGTTGATCCCCGCGTCCAGCAACCGCTTGATCACCTTCAGCTGCAGCAGATCGAGGTAGGAGTAGCGCCGTTGGGTGCCACTCCCCCGGGCCTCGGAAATCGACGGGCGCAGCAGATCGGTACGGGCCCAGTAGTCCAGCTGCCGGTAGGTGATCCCTACGATCGAGCAGACTTGGGGCCCGCCGAATCCTTCCTCGTCGGCCATGTGGTCACTTCCCTTCCCCATCGTCACGTTTCTCAGGCACGTTCTCAGGTCACAGAGGCGTAGTTACGCCAGTGTTACCAGAATACGCCGATCGCGGCTGGGCGTCAATCGGCGTCGCGCCCCGGCGTTGTGTGCAAATCGGTGACGGTATACGTACCCTCATTGCACAGAACGCATCCAAAACGGGCGTTAGGAGCTGAAGTCCTCCGGCTTGACGCCCTCGATGAACGCCCGGAACTTCCGCTCGAGCTCGTCCTGGTCAGGTGCGGCGTCGGGTTCGTCGTCGGCCTGCAGTACCACGCCTTCGGCGTCGAGGAGCGCGTCTTCGGCGTAGATGGTGGTGCCCAGCCGGGTGGCCAGGGCGATGGCGTCGGACGGCCGGGCCGAGACATTGTGGCGGCGGCCGCCCAGGGTGACCCGCAGCTCGGCGAAGAAGGTGTTCTCCCGCAGTTCGGTGATGACAACGCAGTCGACCACCGCGCCCAGCTCGGCCAGGATGTCGCGCATCAGGTCGTGGGTCATGGGGCGAGCGGTGGGGACCCCTTGGAGGGCGTAGGCGATGGCCGTGGCCTCGGCTGCGCCGATGTAGATCGGGAGGGTGCGGCGGGCGCCCTCGGCCTCTTGGAGCAAGAGGATCGGCGTGTTCGTCGGAAGCTCGACTCGCACGGCGGCCAGATGCATCTCGACCATGGAAGAAACCTACCTCCTGTAGAGAGCATCGACGTGGGCATCGGGATCGACTCGTAGGGCATTCAGGTCGGCGGCCACGATCCGGTCGAGGTTGCGGTAGCGCTCGGCGTAGTCCATTCCGTAGCCGACGACGAACTCGTCGCCGATCTCGAAGCCCACGAACCGCAGTGGCACCGGCACCAGGCGACGGGCTGACTTGTCGAGGATCGTGCATACCTCGACGCTCTTTGGTTGTCGCCGGCGCAGCTCGCCCAGCACGTAGGTGGCGGTGAGGCCGGTGTCGACCAGGTCCTCGACCAGGACCACGTCGCGCCCCCAGATGTCGGTCTCGAGGTCCTTCAGGATGCGGACCCGGCCCGTGCCTTCGGCGTAGGCCGAGATGGCCAGGAAGTCCACCGTCAAGTCGCACCCGACCGCCCGGATCAGGTCGGCCAGGAAGGGCACGCTGCCTTTCAGCACGCCGATCAGGAGGACGCCGTCGGGGTAGGCGGTGGTCAGTTCACGCCCCAGCCTGGTGACCGCCGCTTGAAGCTCGGCCGGCCCGATCAACTGGCTGGGCCGGGCCAGCCCGGCCCGACCGCCGGTCACCGAGGTTCATCCGGGGGGTGTGCCAAAGCCGGCGGGGGTGCCGGGGCCGGCGGGGGTGCCATCAAAAGGCGTTGCCCAAGGCCTGGCGCAGCAGCGCTCGGCGCAGCTCGCCGCTCAGACGACCGAGATCTTCGAGGGCGGTGGCCGCCTGCTGGCGGGCCTGGGGGTTGCGCTGTTTGACCAGCGGCATGACGATCTGCTCGAACAGGGCGGATTCCCGCTCGGCCGCATTCTTGTACATCCGCAGGTGCCGAGCCTCGACGCCGTGGCGGGCGAACCCGGCGCACAGGGCGGCGATGGTGGCCGCCTCCTCGTCGTAGTAGGCGGTGCCCCCCATATCCCGGCCTGCGATGAGCCCGAATCGCGACAGTTCGTCGATGGCCTGTTCGCTCAGGCCGGTGGCCGCGGCCAGCTCGTCGAGGGTGTAGTTGCCTCCCGCGGGTGCGGGGGCAATGGTCGTCGGGAGGGCGGTTCGGGGAGTCGGGGCGACCGCCTCGGCAGGTGCCTCCACCACAACGGCCGGGCCCTCGGGCTGTTCCACCAGCCTGCCCTTTATGACCTTGAGAGGCAGAAAATTCTCGCGTTGTTGACGAAGGATCCAGCGCAGCCGCTCGACGTCCTCCTCGTAGAACTTGCGATACCCCGAAGGAGTGCGCTCCGGGTCCAGCAGGCCTTGGCTCTCCAGGAACCGGATCTTGGAGATGGTGACGTCGGGAAATTCCTCCCGCAGCAGCGAAAGCACCTCGCCGATGGAGAGGTGGGCCCGCTCGGGCACGACCTAGGCCTCGTTGACGCCGGCCAGGAACACCAGCCGGAATTTTCCTATTTGCACCTCGTCGCCGTTGCGCAGCGTGCCCTCGTCGATGCGCTCCCGGTTGACATAGGTACCGTTGAGCGAGCCGACATCCCGAACCAGGTACCCGTCGGACTGGCGGACGAACTCGGCGTGACGCCGAGACACCGTGATGTCGTCGAGAAAGATGTCACTCTCGGGGTGGCGGCCCGCCTCCGTTCGTTCGTGCTCGAGGACGAACCGCGAGCCGGCGTTGGGCCCCCGCTTCACCACCAGCACACCGAACCCCTCAGGTACTTCGTCGATGGTGACCGAGATCTCGTCTTCGGCCACCTCCCCGGCCGACTCGATGGGCATGAAGGTGATGGTCGTCGACTCGTCGTCCCCGCCGTGCTCGAGCGCCGCGCCGCAGGACGAGCAGAAGTTTGATCCGGTGGGGTTCTGGTGCCCGCACTGGTTGCAAAACACGCCCGTCACCGGCGTTTTGTCCCCCTCGCCATCGTGCTATGCCGAAATCAGCTGGCGATACGAGTCGGCATCCATCAGCTTGTCGTAATCCGACATGTCGCTCATCTCAATCACACATATCCAACCGGCCCCGTAGGGGTCCTCGTTGATCCGTTGCGGCCCGTCCACCAGCTCATTGTTGACCTCGGTGATGGTGCCGTTCACCGGTGCGTAGATGTCCGAAACCGACTTGGTCGATTCGACCTCACTGAATGACTCCGCCGCCGCCACGGTTGCACCACGCTCGGGGAGTTGGACGAAGACCACGTCGCCCAGGGCGTCCTGGGCGTAATCCGTGATCCCCACACGGGCGTGGTCACCATCCACCAGGACCCACTCGTGGTCCGGCGTGTACCGGCGGTCGTCTGGCACATTCACCCCACGGACCCTACTGGACGCGTCAGCGGCGGGGGTGAAGGTGAGCCCGACCTGTCGCCCCGGCGGGCGGGGAAGTCCTGGTCAGGTGGCCCAAGGCGCCCGAAGGGACCCGGGGCCCGGGGCCGGGGGCCTCGGTGCTCAGGAGGCGGCGGGAAGAGAGTCCTTGGCGCGATCGGCGATCTCGCGGGTGACCGCGGCCGCGCTTTCCCGGATCCGCTCGAGCCTGCCGTCCCCGACGGTATCCCGGGCGCGGCCGATCGCGTCAGTGGCCGCCCGTTGAATCGTGGCCCCCGTGGCTTTGGCCTGCGACGCCAACTGGGCCTTGTTGGCCCGTTTGGCCGCTCGTCTCGCCATCCGGGTGGCCCGCCTCGTCAAATCGGCCTTCTCTGCCTTCTTGGCAGCCTTCTTGGCTGCCTTGAGCGCCCCGCGTGTGAACTCGGCTTTCCGCGCTTTCCTGGCCGCTTTGCGGGCCCCCTTTACCGCGCGCTCGGTGATGTCGGATTCTTGGGCGACCAGCACCAATTTCTGCACCGGTTTGGCGAGTTGGACCTTCCTCGCCCTCCTCGCCTTCTTGGCCGCCTTCGGGGCCTTCTTGCTCAGATTCGATTTCAGATCGGAGGTCTTGACCCCGTCGAAGACAAGGCTGGTTGCGGCTGCGACCACGCCGGCTGTCGCCTTCTTGGCCTCCCGGGTGCTGGCCACGACCTGCTTGGCCGCCTCTTCGGTCGCGGCGCCAGCCGCCACCGCCGCTTGGGCCGCCTGGGCCGCGGCCTTGCGCGCCTGCCAGGGCACCGAAGGCCGGCCCCCGGTGTCAGCCGCCGCTAAAAGCAAGCCCCCGAGCATGGCGACATTCTTCAGGAACTGGACGCGTTGTTTGGCCCGCTGCTCGTCGTCGGTGATCTCCCAGAAGCGGTGACCCGCATAAGTGGTCGGGATGAGGGAGGCGGCGAGGACGAGCGCCGAGACGCGGCGGGCCTTGCCGATGGCCAGCATGGTTCCGGCCAAGACCTGAATCCCGCCGTTGATGCGAACCAGTGTGACGGTGTCGGTCGCCGGCAGCCGGAGCGCCTCGGCCAGCATCGGGGCCACGTCGTCGGCCGCCTTGGCCTTGCTCTCAGGGTCCGAGAGGGCGTCCACACCCCCATAGATGAATATTCCCGCGAGCATGGGCCGAGCCAGGACTCCTGTCACTGTCATACCGATCGGTATACCCGGGCGGTGAACGGTCTATGCCGCGCCTGAGTGGTCAACCGGCTCCTCCGAGGGCGAGGTGTCAGTGACGTCCTGCAGGGTGCCGAAGATGGCGGCCGGTTTCCCCCCCGCGTCCCGCAGCACGATGCCGTGGCTCTGGACCCGTCGGGTCTGGCCATTCGGGCGGATGATGCGATATTGGTGGACGCCGATCGGTTGGCCCGACAGCAGGGCGCCCCGGTCCTCGGCCAAACGGGCCCGGTCAGCGGGATGGACGGCGGCCATGAAGTCGGCGGCCTCGGGTTTGGTCCACGAGCCCACGCCGAGAATCTCGAACATCTCATCGGACCACCACGCCTCGCCGATGCGCGTGTCCCAGTGCCACAGCCCCAGGCGTTCGGGGTCTCTTCCCTCTCGCTGGCGGCGGGCGATCTCGGCCAGCGCATCCTCGGCCGTCTTCCGATCGGTGATGTCGACCGCGCTGACGACGATCGCCTGGACGGGCGGGTAATCAAGCAGGTTGGTGGCCACCGCCTCGACCCAGCGCCAGGGTCCGTCGGCATGGCGAACCCGGCACCGGAAAGGCTGGCCCACGCCCGGTTGGGCCAGCGTGGCCACGAAGGCTTCCATGGAGCGGTCCAAGTCGTCGGGATGCACGAATTCGAATCCTCGGCGGCCCGACGTCGAGCCTTCTCGATAGCCCAGCCCGGCGGAGGTGCCCTGGTAGTCGGCGATCAAGGTGCCGTCGGCGCCCAACAAGACGATCATGGTGCTGGAGGCGGCCAGCAACGCCCGGAGGCGGGCTTCGTTGTCACGCATCTCGGCTTCGGCCCGGCGCCGGTCGGTCACGTCGATGCCCCCGCCCACGTAGCCCTGAAAGTCGTCACCGTGTCCGATCGGGTTCCCGTGGCCGGAGATGATGCGGTACTCCCCATCGGCCCGGCGCAACCGGTAATCCATTTCGATCGGCTCGCGCCGCTCAAATCCGGTCCGGTATGTCTGAAAGCAGTGGTCGACATCGTCGGGGTGGATGCAGGCCATGCCGCGGCCGGACAACTCCTGCTCCAGGGTCCGTCCCGTGAACTCCAGCCAGGCTCGGTTGAACATGATGGCCTCGCCGTCGAGACCGGCCATCCACATGAGAACGGGCACCGAATCGGCCAGGGTGCGGTACTTCTCTTCCGATCGGGCCAGGGCGGCCTGGGCCCGGCTTCGCTCGGCCACTCGGCCCAGTTGGGCGCACACCCCGCGCATCATTTCCCGGAGGGCGTCGTACACCCTGCGCCGCCCCGAGCAATAGAACTCGAGTACCGCGACCACGTCGCAACCGACCAGGATCGGAAATGCGACCGCAGCCTTGATGCCGACCGCGGCCGCAGCTGACACCACATCGGGAGGGAAGGTGGGTTCGGTGGCGATGTCGGCGATGCCCGCCAGCTGGCCGGTTTGCAGCACCCTTCCCGCCAGCCCAGCACCCATCGCCAGCGACCTGGCTTCGCACGCTCGGCGGAAGGGCTCGAAGTTACCCGGGCCCCGAATGTGCCAGATGGTGGTTGGTTCCGCCCGCCCGCTGTTGCTGCTGATCAGGCTGAGGTGGCCCACCGGCCAGCCGGTGTGGGCACACACCTGCTGAAGCACAATCGAGGCCGCCTCCTCCAGCGTCTCGCACTCGTTGGCGGCCAGCGCCGCCCGCTCCATGAGGAGGACGTTGGCCAAGCGATCAGGTGCCGGGTCAGTGTTGAATTCGAGGCGCCGCACATCGACACTGACCCCAGCATCAAATCGGCGGACGCAGTCGCCGCCGTCCGCTTTGGCGATACACATGGCCATGGCGGCTTCACGAATCACATCATCGGGATATCTCATCTCGGCGCTACTGGCCGCGCCCACGCTCGCCGTGACCGCGATCCGGCGGCCTCCCAGCTCGACCGGTGCCCGAATCACGCTGAGCAGGCGGGTGGCCACCTGATCGGCGTCCCCCGGCTCGGCGGCCTTCACCAAAATGGCGAACTCGTCGCCTCCGAACCGCGCGACCAGCGCGTGCTCCCGTACCAGGCTGATCCGGGAGGCCAGCACGGCCAGCACCCGATCACCCACGGCTGCGCCCTCGGACCGGTTGACTGCGCCAAAACGGTCCAGGTCGAAAAGCAGGACACCCCAACCGTCGCCGGCCGCGCCGTCCTCGGCCAGGGCCGACCGCAGGCGGTCGGCGAAAAGATCGCGATTGACCAGACCGGTCAGAGAGTCCCGCAGGGCCCGGGCGAGCAAATCGTCGGCCAGTTGGTCACTGGGAACGCCTGTGGCCCCAGGAAGAGCGCGGGCCTGGCGTTCGGCGGCAGGGCCCTGGCTCCGTTCGAACTCCTCGGCCGAGACGACTTCGGCCCGTGCCAGCGGCCAGGCCGGGAGGCCCAAGCTTCGGATGGCCTCACGCCACCGAGCCGACGCGCTGAACAGGGCCTCCGCCTCGGTGGTGGCCTCGACCCCGAGTCGCAGGGAGTACCGCCGGTCCTCGGCAACGATCGTCGGCCTTTGCTCGCGCAGCTCGTGGCGCAGCCGATCCATGGCGCCAGGCGCGAACGAACCCTCGTCGCCGGTACCGGCGGCTTCCAACAACACAACCCAATGCCGGATGATGCGAGTCCTCCCGATGTCCGGTCGCCATGGCCCTCGACCCGACTCCGTCCTAGGTTCGAGGGTACCCCAAGGCTCAGCGAATCATCTGGCGGATACGGCGGGCGTACTCCTGGGCTCGTACCCGGGCGTCAGCGTCGGTGGCCGCCTCGGCCCACACGTGGGTGATCGGCTCTTCTGGATCGGGCACGACCAGGGCCCAGCCGTCGTCGTACAGGACCTTGACACCGTCCACCAGCTCGAGGTCCCGGTCCTTGGTCTGCTCCATGATCAACCGCATGACCGAACCCTTCTTCTCCCACGGCGTGACCACGCTCTCATGGGCGATGTGGACCCTGGGCAGTCCGGACACCACCCGGGACAGACGCCGGCCGCTCGCCGCCAACAGCCCGAGGGTCTTCACAAAGGTCGCCACCCCGTCATAGGCCGGTAGGAAGGCAGGGAAAATGAAGCCACCTTCCTGGCTGGCCGCGAAGTCGACACCCGGCTGCGATGCCACTTCCATGAGGTGTGGTGTCGACAGCTTGGTCTTGATCAGGGTCGCTCCCGCGGCCTGGCACATTGCCTCGGCCACCCGGCTGGACGAGACCGGCAAGGCGACGGTCGGTTTCTCGGTGGTGCCGAGAACCAACTGAAGCAAGGCCAGCAGCGCCTCGTCGTCGCTCAGCACATGGCCGCTGTCGTCAACGAGGGTGAGGTGTTCGCCGTCGGAGTCGAAGACGGCCCCAACGTGAGCCCCGGCTGCCCGCACCAGGTCGGCCACCTCGCTGGCGTGGCGCCAGCGGTCGAAGGCCATGGCCTGACGGGTGTTGGCGTAGGGGTTGACCGCCAGCACTTCGGCCCCCAGCTTGGCCAGGACCTGGGGCATGACGAAGCTGGCCGCGCCGAAGGCGTAGTCGAGCACGACCTTCAGGCGGGCCGATTGGACGTCTTCGACGTCGACGTGGTCGATCAGCACCGAGGTGTAGTGCTCGGTCGTGCGGGCGGGGAACTTGATGTCGCCGATCTCACCGGCCAGGGCCCGCCGGAAGTCCTCGCGGTAGAACAGCCGCTCGATCTTGCGCTGCGCCCCTTCGTTGAGGTCGATGCCGTTGGCGTCGAAGAAGCGGATCACGACCGACTGGGGATCGTCCGATGCCAGGCGGACCGTGACCCCACCTCCGCTGGGCTGGCCCCGCACGTGGAATCGGGTGAGGGGGATGGTGGCCACCTCGAGGTCGTCCACATCGACGCCGGCCGCGTTGAGGCCGACCATAAGGGCACGCTTCAGCACCCGGGCGGCCCGGCTGGTGTCCCGCGAGGTGGTGACCGTTGAACCGCGCTTCAGGGTGGTGGCGTAGGCCATGGCTAGTCGCACGGCCAGTTCGGGCGTGACATCGACGTTGGCCAAGCCGGCCACCCCAAGTCGCCCGAACAGGTTGCGGGCGCCGCGTGATTCCCAGACGATCGAGGAGTTGACGATCGCACCGGCCTCGACCGTCTTGAAGGGATACACCTTCACGCCGGGATTGATGACCGCGTGCTCGCCGACGAAGCACTCGTCGCCCAGCACGACCCCTTCCTCGCATTGCGCGCCCCGCCGAATGTCGCTCGACCGGCCCACCACGCAACCGCGGAGGCTGACGCCGGCGCCCAGGTAGGAGTTGTCGTGCACGATCGCCCGGTGGAGGAAGCCGTCCTCCGACACCCGAACATTGGAACCGAGCACGGTGTACTCCCGCAGGTGGGCGTTGGCTTCCACCCGGCAGTAGTCCCCGATGACCACCGGGCCTTGCACCCTCGCCGAGGGGTGCACCTCGGACCCCTCGCCCAGCCAGACGCCGTCACCCAGTCGGAAGCCGGGGATATCGAGCGCGACGTGCTCGTCCAGTACGTCCTGGTGGGCTCGGACATAGGCCTCGATCGTCCCGACGTCCTCCCAGTAACCATCGGTCACATAGCCATAGAGGGGCTTGCCCGCGTCGAGCAGGGCCGGGAAGACATCGCTCGAGAAATCGACTGACCGGTCGGCGTCGATGTAATCGAAGATCTGCGGCTCGAGCACGTACACCCCGGTGTTGATGGTGTCGCTGAAGACCTGGCTCCAGGTCGGCTTCTCATGGAACCGCTCGATGGATCCGTCCTCGCGGGTGATCACGATTCCGAACTCGAGCGGGTTCTCCATGGACTTGAGGCCGATGGTGACCAGAGCCGACTTCTCGCGGTGGAACTGGACGATCGCGCCCAGGTCCATGTCGGTCACCACGTCGCCGGAGATGACGAGAAAGGTCTCGTCCAGTTGGGCCATGGCGTTGCGGACCGAGCCGGCTGTCCCGAGGGGTGTCTCTTCGGCGGCGTACACAATCCGAACGCCGAACTCGGAACCATCGCCGAAATAGGTGCGGATGGCGTTGGCCCGGTAGGCGACCGTGACCACGATGTCCTCGAACCCGTGCTTCTTGAGCAGGTTGATGACGTGCTCCATCATGGGCCGGTTGGCGAGCGGCAGGAGCGGCTTGGGCGCGTTCGACGTCAGTGGCCGGAGGCGGGTGCCCTCGCCCCCGGCCATGATGACCGCCTTCATGGCCGGGTCACCGCCATCTTGGCCGGCCGGCCCGCGCGCCCCTCGGCCAAGGCCTTCCGCGCCACCGGTACATAGGTGATGGCGGCGTACCATCCGAAGCACACACCAGGGACGGCTGCCACCCATGCCAGCACTGCGGCCACATCCTTCCAACCGGCGGTGGAGTGAGCCACCAGGAACAAAGGAAAGGCGAACATGAGGGCCAATGTGCCCGCCTTTCCGGCCCACTGCACGTCGATGCGGCGGGCCCCCGCCGCCGCCAAGGCCAGGACCGCCCCCGACACCAACAGCTCACGGGCCAACACCACGATCCCGAGCCACAGCGGCACCGAGCCGTCGATCAGAATAGAGACGACGGCAACGCCGAGCAGGATGCGGTCGGCGGTGGGATCGAGGATCTTCCCCAGTTCTGACACCTGACCGAGCCGGCGGGCCAGGTAGCCGTCGACCCAGTCGGTAGCGCCCAGAACTCCGAGCAGCCACGCCGCGGCATAGCGCCCGTTGTGCTGCCGGAACAACAGCCACAAGAACAAGGGGACGCACAGCAAGCGGACCGTCGTAATGGCGTTCGGCACCGTCAGGATGCGGGCGGGCGCCCGGCCCTCCGTCGATGCGGTCACCCCGCGAGTGTACGGGCCTGGGCGAAGGTGGTGCGGTAACGGCACGGCATGGTCGACAATGGACCGGTGGCCCGCGTGCGTGATCGACACCCCGACAACGCCGAGGGGGAGTGGTATGTCGACACCCGCTGCATTGATTGCGACACCTGCCGGCAATTGGCGCCCGCTGTATTCGGCCGAGGCGACGAGCAGTCGCTCGTCGTCGTGCAACCGTCAGAGCGGGGGAACATCGCCGCCTGGCGGGCGTCGGTCGCGTGCCCGACGCAGTCGATCGGGACGGTGAGCCGGCAGCCGCGACCCGAGGGTTTGTTCCCCATGGAGCTCAGCGACGGGGTGTACGTGTGGGGATTCAACTCCGAGCACTCGTTCGGGGCCAACTCGTACTTCGTGCGCCGCCCGGCGGGGAACTTCCTGGTGGACTCCCCCCGCTGGACCCGATTGCTGGCCGGACCGATCGAGGACCTGGGCGGGGTGGGCGACGTGTTGTTGACCCATCGTGACGATGTCGCCGACGCCGAGCGCTGGGCCCAGCACTTCGGTGCCCGGGTGTGGATCCACGACGACGACAAAGGCGCGGCGTCGTTTGCCACCGAGGTGTTCGGTGGGTTGGCTGACACCGAGATCCGGCCGGGACTGGTGGCCGTGCCGTTACCCGGCCACACCAAGGGAAGCGTCGCCTACGTGCTGGAGGAGTGCTACCTGTTCAGCGGAGACTCGTTGGCGTGGGACGGAGCCCGCCAAGGGGCGCCCGGCCAAGGGGCGCCCGGCGACCTGATCGCGTTCCGCCGTGCCTGTTGGTACTCCTGGGCCGAGCAGACGGCGTCGCTCGGCCGGCTGGCGTCGCGCCACCGCTTCTCCTGGGTGCTACCCGGGCATGGCGGCCGCCATCACGGCGACGAGGAGGAACTGCACCGCCGCCTGGTCGAACTGGTCGACAGCATGGCTCGGCGATAACGCTCGCCGAGCCTGCTACCGGGCCGGTTGCCGACCCGAATTGCGGCTCCGAGCCGATGGCCGCCCCCCCGATGCGGGCCCCCCGGCGCCGGCTCGGGTAGTTGCCTTAGGCGGTCGGGAGCCGGAGGTCGATGGAGATGTCGACGTTGTCCTTGATCTTGAGAGCCCCGAGCATCGCCGAGAAGGGCTTGATGCCGAACTGGGACTGAGCGAACGAGGTCCGGCCCTGGGCGTGACCGCTGTCATCGACGGTGAGATCGAGGGTGACGGGACGGCTCTGGCCGACCAAGGTCAAGTTGCCCTGCAGTGACACACGAGGCGGGGTGCCGGAGACACCCTTGCACTGGAAATCAATGGAGTTGTACTTGCTGGTCTGCAGCGCCTTGTCGATGTTCTTCTTGATGTCCTTCCTGTCGCCATCGCTCAGCTGCTTGGCACCGCCCTTGGAGTCGATGATCTCCAGCGATCCCGGATCTATCGACACCTGGACGCTGGACGCCGAGGGATTGTCGGGATCGATATCTGCTTTGCCGCTCCACGAGGTGACCTCGAACGTGAGGTCGTGGCCCATCTTGGCCGCGACGCCATCCTTGTACACGTTGAGGAGCAGCTTCCCGTCCTGCGGGCCGATATTGTGCGTTCCCTTAGCGATAGTCATGTTCCCATCCTATCCACGGCCTGCTACAGGGCGAAAGATGGGGGTCACGCGGGCGCGGGGCCGGCGCGGACTCGAGCATGTGTAAGCTGTGCGGACACCGGTCGGTCGCCCTTCTCGGGACGCCGGGTTCCCAGCAGCGTGAGTCCTGAAAGGCGCGGAATGGCAGCACACGGAAAAGATCGGGCCCGAACCAAGCCCAGCGATGCCAAGGGTCGCGTGCGGCGGGGCCGGCCCAAGGTGTGCATGTTCTGCGCCCAGAAGATCGCCTGGGTCGACTACAAGGACACCAACCTGCTCCGGCGGTTCATCACCGATCGGGGCAAGATCAAGGCTCGTACCAATACCGGGACATGCGCCCAGCACCAGCGGGACGTCGCTCTCG
This sequence comes from Actinomycetota bacterium, assembly GCA_030947025.1. Taxonomy (GTDB): domain Bacteria; phylum Actinomycetota; class Acidimicrobiia; order Acidimicrobiales; family Palsa-688; genus JALYXV01. Next base: position 23,308 of record JALYXV010000355.1, read on the forward strand.
CCATCAAGACGTCCCGCGAGCTGGCGCTGCTCCCCTACCTGGTGCGGACGCTTGCCGCCGACAAGGGTGGGGCTCGCAGAGGCCGAGGCCCGGGTCGTCCGGGTGATCGCCCGGCGCCCGACGAGACACCCGTTCTCGACGGGGACGGCGACTCCGCCGACGCCGTCACGGCTGAGACCGCCGGTTTCGAAGCCGACGAGGAACTGGTCTAAAAGCCTTCCCGGCCGTCGGCTGGCTCTTTCGTCACTCGCGCGCCAGTCGAGTTAGCCAGTCGAGTTAGCCAGTCGAGTTAGCCAGAGTTTAGTCGAGGACCTGCGGTGAGGCGACGCATACGTCTCCGACCGCCTGGGTCAGGTCGCCGCCTCCCGTCGCGCCGACCGGAAGAGCCGCTGGACGACGGGGCGGATGGTCGACAGCAGGATGGCCAAATCCAGGCGAAGCGACCAGTTGCGGACGTAATACAAGTCCAGCTTCTGATAACGCTCGAAGGCCGGATCGTCACGGGCCTCGACTTGCCACAGACCGGTGATCCCTGGTTTCACATCGAGGCGGACCATCAACCGTTGGTCGAATTGGGCGACCTCGGCCGGTAGAGCCGGGCGAGGACCAACCAGGCTCATGGTGCCCCCGATCACGTTGAGGAGCTGGGGAAGCTCGTCGATGCTGCTCGACCGCAGGAGGCGCCCCACCGGTGTGACGCGGGGGTCGGCCGGCATCTTGAACAGCGGGCCGGTCCGGGCGTTGCCGGCGGCGAGCAGGTGGAGATGCTTGTCGGCCCCGGGCACCATGGTCCGTAGCTTGAGGATCGTGAACAGCCGGCCATCCCGGCCGACCCGTGTCTGGCGGAAGAACACCGGCCCACTGTCGCTGAGCTTGATCGCCAGGGCGGCGATTGCAAGCAGAGGCAGGCAGAGCAGCAGGAGGACGGTCCCGAACAGCACGTCGAGGGCGCGCTTGACTGCTAGCTGCCAGGGGGCGAAGGTCGCCGTATGAGAGTGAGCCCGAACCGCCAGCCGGACCCAGAACGCCTGCGGACGCGGGAAGAGGAGATATCCCGCGTCGACACCGCCGAATGGATCACCGGGCTCGGAGGCAAGGGGCGGGGCGGGCGCGGTGGGCGAGCCAGCCATCGGGGCGCTGGTCGAACGCGGCTCGTGAGTCGCGTCGCCGACCGGGACGACGCTCAACCGGGCGCTCTCGGCCCGACCAGGGGCGATCGGGAGACGGGCGTGGGCTCGATGTCGGTCTCCGATTGACGACGGGAACGCGTCCAGCGGATCTCCTCGGACAGAGTGCCCGGATGGCACCTTTGTGCGCATCGTAGACGGAACGGTTAGACCAGTCAATATGGTTAAACCGGACATGACCGGCGCGTCAATCCACCCCGAGCGCGGCACCCGCGCTCCCCGGTCGGGTCCTCGAACGGCGGCGTCACCGCTCGGCAGCCCCAGCGAGAACTTTAGTCTGTCAGGTCGAAATGGCCTCTGTGTCCGAAATGGTCGAGAAGTGGCCGAAACCCGTGGCATACTGTTTGGGGCGGGACCGCGAAGGCGACGTTCAGACAGGACAAGTCGACCCATCATTGGCGGGCCGGTCGTGGATTCGCTACGATCAAAGCGAACTAGCGGGATTGCCCGGAGCGAGCAGTGTGTCTGGTTCCACAACCAGGGATAGACGAAAGGCGACCAGATGAGCGATACGGCTCAAGACACGGTTCAGACTGGCAACGACTACGTGACGCCGGGTGAAGCTGCCCGGTATCTCCATGTCTCGCCCAAGACCATCAACCGATGGGCCAACGACGGGCGGATTCCCTGCATCGTTACGTTGGGCGGTCATCGGAGGTTCCGCCGCGAGGACGTTGACGCGGCCGTCCGGCAGATGTCCGCTCGAGGCGCCGCACTGTCGGAGTAATACCTCCCTGTCGGAGTAATACCTCCCTGTCGGAGTAACACCACCTCCCTGTCGGAGTAACAGCCGGGGTGGTGTTCTCAGGCAGGCGCGGCCCCGAAGGGCCCCGAGTGCTGGCTAACCTGGTTGCTAACGCGGCCGTTCCAGCAGGACCAGCGTCCGCTTGGCGTCATCGATCAACGGCGGAAGCCACCGTTCGATGATGAGTCCCGCGACGCTGAAGCTCTCTGCCATGGCGTGCAGCTGCTCCCCTGGTGTGGTCGACAGATCGACTGACACCATTCCGGGGACGTGTCTCTTCTGGCCGACATTGACGCGGCCTCCGACCGCGAGCACGAACTTCACCAGCACGTCGGTCACTTCGGACGGGGTCGAGGCGCTCAGCAGGGCGCGCGTGGCCTCATAGACCTCGATCGAGATCAGGGCTTGCGCCGCGCCTGCAGGCAGACTGGTGCCCGAAGCGGCCGCGTCATGCCAGCTCTCCTCGAACTCCCCCAGCGTGAGCACCTCGGCCCGTGAAAAGGCAGCGGTTGTGCCTACTGCTCGCACCGCCTGTTCATGGTAGGACGCGGCGATTCGTAGCGCCTCGTCAGCTGCAACCGCGGGAATATGAAGCTGAACTGCGTAGCGGTCAGGATTGTAGAGACCGGAAGGATGCCACTCACGGAGGCGTTCCACCAGAGCCTGCACGACACCCAGTTCGAAGGGACGATCCTCGCGGAAAGCGCTGAATTCGAGGACGACAACCCAGTCGCCCATTCGGCCCCTTTCCAGTCCGTCGCCGCCTGCCCCCTTCAACTTATCGCATCTTAAGGCGCTCTCACAAGGATGCGAAGTGGGTGCATTTGCTTAAAACCTAGGCTTGAAGGGCGTTAGATAGACGTATTTCCCCGAACAGACAAGTCGCCCAGATAACCCGGTCGGGGCCTACCAGGCGTCCCTGGTCGGAGAATAATCGACGCCTTAGCCTGGTCGCACGATCTGTCCGTCTTGTCGGCAACGGCTGGCTGGGCCTACACTTCCTGGGCTTCCAAGCCCGGGAGCTCCACCCAACGACCATCGGACACAACCGAAACCTACCCAGGCGGGTAGCAGCTTGCTTGGCTGCACGTCCTGGTGGGGGCTCCATCCGGTGCGGCCCGCGCCGGCGTGTCGCCGCTCGCCGCGCTCGGTGTTCGCCGCTCGACCATGACCCACCGGATCCTGATCATTGAGGACGACGCACACATCGGCGAGATGCTGCGTCAGGCGTTGACGCGGGAGGGTTACGAGGTCGAATGGGTCACCGAAGGTGAGCCTGCCCTGAAGTCCGCCACCATCTCGACGCCCGATTTGATCCTGCTCGACTTGAAGTGGAGTTTCGCACTTCTTGGTCCGTAGAATCGACTGGGTAGCAGCCGGCGGCCGGGCTTCATTTACGGGGCCAACGGTGGTCTTGCTCGAAGATCTCGAGAGAGAGATGTTCTAGCTCGGCCACT
>JALYXV010000219.1 GCA_030947025.1 Actinomycetota bacterium
AGCCGAGCCCGGTCCACCGCCTTCTGATGGGGGGTGACACCCCTTAGCGGTACGTGATGGCGCGGGCTTTGGACCCCCCTAAGGTAGCGGGGCATGCGCAAGTTCATCATCATGGGAATCCAGGGCAGTGGAAAGGGGACGCAGGCGAAGCTGCTGGCCGATGACCTCGACCTGGAGCACATCAGCGTCGGTGACATCTTTCGGTGGAACGTGCAACACCACACCAAGCTCGGGGCTCAGGTGAAACGGATCATGACGAGCGGCCATCTGGTCGGCGACGACCTGGTCGAATCCGTCGTGCGGGACCGGCTGGCCGCCCACGACTGGAACTTCGGCTTCATCGTTGACGGATTCCCCCGAAATGCCCGCCAGGCTGAATTCTTCATCGAGTCCTACGACATCGACGGTGTGATCAACCTACACCTGCCGGACGAGGAGGTGCACCGCCGCGTGCTGGCTCGGCGGCTGTGCTCGCAATGCGGCCTCGACTACAACCTCATTGCCCACCGACCACAGAGCGAAGGCGCCTGTGATGTTTGTGGGGGCACCCTGGTCGCCCGGGCCGACGACCACCCCGAGGCGCTGGCGGTCCGGCTGGCCGACTACTACAAGCAGACGCAACCCTTGATCGAGATCTTCCAACGCAAGGAATACGTGGCCACGATCGATGCCACCCTGCCGGTCGACGAGGTGCAGGCGGCGATCCGCAAACGCTTTCAGTTGGTTTGATCTCGTAGCTCCATTCGCCGTTGGGGTGGGAATATTCACCAGCCCCCCGGGGTATTACGATACTGACAGTGTCGTATTACGAGTGAGGAGCGTGAGAATGGCGCAGCAGACACAACTCCAGACCACAGAACTGGGTGGCACGGGCCTCGAAGTGACGCGGGTCGGCTTCGGTGCGTGGGCGATCGGCGGGACCGGGTACGAGTTCGCGTGGGGGGAACAGGACGACGGCGAGTCCGTGGCGGCGATCGACCGGGCGCTCGAGCTCGGTGTCAACTGGATCGACACCGCCGCGGTGTACGGGCTCGGGCACTCGGAGACGATCGTCGGGCGTGCTCTCGCAGGGCGGGCCGACCGCCCCTATGTGTTCACCAAGGCGTCGCTGCTGGACGGCGGAGGCGGACAGGTGCTCCACAGCCTGAAGCGCGACTCGATCCTTCGCGAGGCCGAGGCCAGCCTCAGCCGGTTGGGAATCGATGCCATCGACCTCTACCAGATCCACTGGCCCAACCCCGAGGCTGACATCGAGGAGGGCTGGGCGGCCATGGCGGAACTGAAGGAGCAAGGGCTCGTCCGCCACATCGGCGTCTCGAACTTCCACGTCGAGCAGTTGTGGCGGATCGAGCAGCTCGCCCCGGTCGAGACGCTGCAGCCCCCGTACTCGCTGGTCGACCGCAGTGTCGAAGCCGAAATCCTGCCCTTCGCCGAACGGGCCGGGATCGGCGTGATCGTGTATTCGCCCATGGGCTCGGGCCTGCTCACCGGCGCTATGACCCGTGAGCGGATTGCCGGCCTGTCCGAGGACGACTGGCGCAAGCGGGGCGACCAGTTCACCGAGCCGCAGCTCACCCGCAACCTCGAGCTGGTGGCACGGCTTCGAGTCGTGGCCGAGCGCCACGATGCGACACCCGGCGGGGTCGCGGTCGCATGGACGCTGCGGAACCCGGCGGTTGACGCAGCCATTGTGGGCTTCCGCCGCCCTGACCAGGTCGACCCGATCGTCGGGGCCGCGTCGCTCGAGTTGACCGAGGAGGACGTGGCCGAACTCGGCGCTGAAGGGTGACCGCCGAGCGCGGCGCGGTGGCTCCCCGTCGCGGCCGCCCGCGCAGCGAGGCGGCCCGTCTCGCCATCCTCGCCACCACCACCGAGCTCCTGCTGGAGCACGGTCTGGCGGGGGTGAGTATGGATGCGGTGGCGGCGGGCGCCGGGGTGAGCAAGGCGACCATCTACCGGTGGTGGCCCACCAAGGAGATCCTCGCACTCGAGGCGCTGCACCACTCCTGGGGCGACATCGAGCCCCAACCGCCCGGTACGGATTCTCTCCGGGGCGACCTTCTGGCGCTGCTGCTGCCGTGGGCCCGTCGGCTGCGGGCTCGGCCCTATGGACGCGTGATCGCAGCGTTCGTGACCGAGGCCCAGTCCGACCCGGCCTTCGCCGAGCACTACCAGGGCCGGTTTGTCGAGCCCCGCCGCGAGCAGGGCCGGGCCGCGTTGGCCCGAGCGGTCGCCCGAGGCGAGCTCCCGTCTGACACCGACGTCGGGTTGGCGCTCGACCTCCTCTACGGGCCGATCTACCACCGGCTCCTGCACCAGCACGCGCCGCTCACCGACCGTTTCGTGGCCGACGTTGTCGACGCCGTCCTCAGGAGTTTGAAGGTCGGCCAAGACCAGAGGAGTGGACCGTGAGCGGGCCGAGGCGTCAGTGAGTCAGTGAGGGCACGACCGTGGCACGCGAATGAGCCGCCGGCTCTTGCCGGCGGCTCCTTCGGCGGGACTTATCGTTCAGACTGCGCGGACGTTCTGCGCTTCCTCACCCTTTCGTCCGGGAGCGACGTCGAACTCGACGCGCTGGCCCTCCTCGAGGGAGCGATAGCCGCCACCTTGGATGTTCGAGTAGTGGACGAACACGTCGTCACCTTGATCTCGAGAGATGAAGCCGTAGCCCTTCTCAGAGTTGAAGAACTTGACGGTTCCTTGTGTCACTTTGGTCTCTTCTCATCAACATCCGGGCGGGTCCTTGTGACCTGCCCGGTGGGGCCACGTTACCGGTTTGCGACGGCCGGGGCCTCGGATGTCGGTTTGACGGCCGGCGCCCGTCTCGCCCGCTCCCGCCGTCGCCCATTGAGACGAACCTCGTGATGAGATTCGGAGTATCGTCTGCCGCCGGAAACGGGCCTGGTCCCGGCCGTACTGGGGAGAAAGGAACGAACGATGAGCGACGCATTCATGCCCGCTTCTCCATCCGGCCCACCCGAGACAATCGTTCTCATCCGCCACGGCGAGAAGCCGACGATCGAGAACAAGGCCCCCTTCGGGGTCGACATCAATGGCAATCAGAACTTTTCGTCCCTTCTTCCCGTTGGATGGCAGCGAGCCGGTGCCCTGTCAGTGCTGTTCCGACCTTCGGTTGGGCCCCTCACAGTCCCGAACCGGCTGTACTCGCCAAACTACGGAACCAAGCGGGCCACGACGAATCACCGCACCTATGAGACCATCGTGCCGCTGATGGACCGGCTCAACCTCCAGATCCACAACCCCTTCAAAGAGGGCCAGGAGGAGAAGCTGGCGAAGGCGATCGTCGCCCACGATTCAGGCACCAGCCTGGTCTGCTGGGAACACACCCACATTCCTGTCATCGCGGCCAACATCCCGGTGGCGCAGGGGCAGGATGTGCCCACGGCGTGGCCAGGGGACCGGTTCGACGTCATTTGGCTCTTTGCCCTGGCCACGGCCACACCGACCTACACCTTCGCGCAACTGCCCCAGCTCCTCATGTCCCGCGACCTCCCGATCTGACCTCGCTGGTCGGCGTCGGCCACGTAGAGTGGAGGGGGCGGCAGAGGGGACGGCAATGACGAACATCCAGGGGCAGACCCTCCACGAACTGGAAAAAGTTGTCATCCGCTTCGCCGGTGATTCGGGCGATGGGATGCAGCTCACGGGAGAGCGGTTTTCGGCGTCGAGCGCGCTGTTCGGCAACGACCTCTCCACCGTGCCGGACTACCCGGCGGAGATTCGGGCCCCGGCCGGAACGCTGGCCGGGGTGTCGGCGTTCCAGATCCACATCTCCGACCACGACATCCTGACTCCAGGCGATTCCCCGAACGTCCTGGTGGCCATGAACCCCGCTGCCCTGCGGGCCAACATCAGTGACATGCCCGCCGGCAGCACCCTGATTCTCAACGCTGACGCCTTCGACGATCGCAATCTGGGCAAGGCGGGCTACAAGTCCAGCCCGCTCACCGACGGGTCGCTGTCGGGGTTCACGGTCTTCGAGGTCCCCATGACCTCGCTCACGCTGGAAGCAGCCCGGCCGAGCGGTGCCAAGTCGCGAGAGGCGGAGCGGGCCAAGAACTTCTTCGCGTTAGGCCTCCTGTCCTGGATGTACAGCCGGCCGAGCGAGGCGACGTTGCGCTGGATCGAGCAGCGGTTCGCCGGGTCTCCAACGGTGGCCGAAGCCAACACCCTCGCCTTCCGGGCGGGGTACAACTTCGGCGAGACGGCCGAACTGGTGGGCGGCCCGTTCGCGGTCAAACCCACCGTCTTCCGGCCGGGTACGTACACCAACCTCAGCGGCAACACCGCCTTGGCGTGGGGACTGGTCGCGGCGGGCCAACTGGCCAAGCTGCCGCTGATGCTGGCGTCCTATCCAATCACGCCGGCATCGGACATCCTCCATGAGCTGTCCAAGTGCCAAAACTTCGGGGTGCGGACCATGCAGGCCGAGGACGAGATCGCCGCCGTGGGCGCGGCCCTCGGAGCCTCCTTCGGAGGTCTGCTCGGCGTCACGACGACCAGCGGCCCCGGGATGGACCTCAAGTCCGAGACCATCGGGCTTGCCATCAGCCTCGAGCTGCCGCTGATCGTCATCGACGTGCAGCGCGGCGGCCCGTCCACTGGCCTACCCACCAAGACCGAGCAGTCCGACCTGCTCATGGCCATGTTCGGCCGCCACGGAGAGGCGCCGCTGCCCATCGTGGCGGCCAGGACCCCTGGTGACTGCTTCTACGCCGCCATCGAGGCGGCCCGGATCGCGCTGAAGTACCGCACGCCGGTCATTCTGCTGTCCGACGGTTACCTCGCCAACAGCGCGGAACCGTGGCGCTTACCGGCCGTTGACGATCTCCCCGACATCAGCGTGCCCTACGCCACCGAGCCCAACCACGTGGCGGCCGACGGCTCGGCCGAGTTCCTGCCCTACCTGCGCGACCCGACGACACTGGCCCGTCCTTGGGCCGTGCCGGGAACACCGGGCCTCGAGCACCGCATCGGCGGCCTCGAGAAGGCCGACGGCACCGGAGCGATCTCCTACGACGCGGCCAATCACGAGCTCATGGTGCGGATGCGGGCCGCCAAGGTGGCAGGGATCGCCCGGGACATCCCCCTCCTCGACGTCGACGACCCGAGCGGAGCGGCTGAGGTCTTGCTGCTCGGCTGGGGTTCGACCTACGGGTCGATTGCGGCCGCGGTCGAGCGGCTCCGGCGCCAGCGCAGGCCGGTGGCCCATGCCCACCTCACCCACCTGAACCCCTTCCCCGCCAACCTCGGTAAGGTGCTGTCCCGTTACCGCCGAGTGCTTGTGCCCGAGATGAACCTTGGTCAACTCACATCACTCATTCGTTCGGAGTTCCTCGTTGATGCCCGGACGATCAGCAAGGTCCAGGGGCAGCGGTTCCTCTACTCGGAGATCGAGGCGGCTGTGCTCGGGTTCATGGAGGAATGAATGACTGATCTCAGCGTGCCGATCACCACCAAGAAGGACTGGGCCAGCGACCAGGAGGTGCGCTGGTGCCCGGGCTGCGGCGACTACTCCGTCCTGACCGCCGTGCAGATGCTCATGCCCCAGCTGGCCCTGCGCCGTGAGAACACGGTCTTCATCTCGGGCATCGGCTGTTCCAGCCGCTTCCCGTACTACATGAACACCTACGGGCTGCACTCGATCCATGGCCGGGCGCTGCCGATGGCTACTGGCCTGGCCGTCAGCCGCCCGGATCTGGATGTGTGGGTCGTCACCGGCGACGGCGATGCCCTCTCCATCGGCGGCAACCATCTGATCCACGCCCTGCGGCGCAACGTCAACTTGACCATCCTGCTGTTCAACAACCAGATCTACGGCCTTACCAAGGGCCAGTACTCGCCCACCAGCGAGGAGGGCAAGGTCACCAAGTCCACCCCCTTCGGCTCGGTCGACCATCCCTTCAACCCGGTGAGCCTGGCTCTCGGTGCCGAGGCGACCTTCGTGGCCCGGACCCACGACCTGGACCGGGCCCACATGATGGAGATCTTCCGGCGGGCCCACGACCATCGCGGCTCGGCCTTTGTCGAGATCTACCAGAACTGCAATGTGTTCAACGACGGTGCGTTCGAGAAGGTCACGGCCCGCGATGCTCGTGCGCAGATGCTCATTCCCCTCGTGCACGGCCGGCCTGTTCGCTTCGGCGTCAACCTGGAGCGCGGTGTGGTGGTTGACAGCCAGGGCCGGGCTCGCATCGTCGAGGTGGCCGACGTGGGCGAGGAGGCGATCTTGGTCCACGACGAGCGCCGGGACGAACCGGGCCTGGCCTTCCTCCTTTCCCGTCTGGCCCGTGGCCCCTATGAGCCCACGCCAATCGGCGTGTTCCGGGCGGTGGAGCGCTCGGACTACGGATCCCTGGTCAACCATCAAGTGCTGGAAGCCAGCAAGCGCCGAGGCCCCGGAGATCTGAGCGAACTTCTGTCCTCAGGCAACACCTGGACGGTGTGACTCCGCCCCTGACCGCCCCCTGGGCTGCTCCAGCAACGGGGCGTGGTCACCGGTAACTCGACCCGGTGCCCCATCGGTTGTCACTCGTGTTCGGCCGCGGGCTCGGGGCTGGCCGGGGGGCGGTGAAGGGAGATGACCTGGGCGAGCTTGGGCTGAAAGCGGCGGCGCAGGCCGGGAAGGATGGCGGCGGTCCAGCGTGGTCCGGCTGAGACCGGAGTCGCCGGCTCGGCGGGCGGCCGGGCCGCCGCGTCCTGCAGGGCGGAAACCAGGACCTCGATGAGAGTCGACAGGTCTGCCACCGCGACAGGTGTAGAGGCCACGCACACTTCGCCCACCCAGTGGCTGATGACCACCACCGCGGTATCGGGATGCCAGGTCGCACGGAGGTATTGGTCGTTGCCCCGGACATCGGGCAGGAAGGCTCGTCGTGCGGGCATCTCCGCCACACCCCCAGTATGCACCCGGCCGCAACCAGTCACACCTGTCGCTCTTCCAGCACGATGTGACCGCTGCGGTCACATCGTGCTGGGAAAGGACCGCCGCCGACACGCACGAGTCAACGACGGATGGGCCCGCCGTCGGAGCCCCGAAGTCGGGCCCGCGGGCACGAGCACCGCCGGAGCGGGCCAAATGGTCGGGTCAGCCGTGGGTCACCGGTGGGTCACCCGTGGGTCAGCCGTGGGTAAGCCGTGGGTCAGCCGTGGGTCAGCCGTGGGTCACCCGTGGGTTAGCCGCCCGTGGAGTGGCCGACTGCGCCGTTGAGGTAGTCGAGCATCGCTCTGCCCGACCCGGAGCCGCCCGGTGGGTAGAAGCCGATCTCCAGGTGAGGACCGCTCGAGTACCCCACGATTCCGTAGCCCACCACCGAGATTTGCTGGCCCGCCGCCACCGTCGCTCCGACCGGTACCAGGTCGGCGCCGGCATGCCCGTAGTACACCGTCTTGCCCGCCAGCGGGCCGGCGGTGATCTGCAGCACCGGGCAGTCGGGACCGAAGCCGGACATGCCGGCACGGATGATCTTGCCCGGGCCCATGGCGTACAGCGGAGTCCCGCCCGGGGCGGAGTAATCGACCCCTTGGTCGACGCTGCCGCCGTGCAGGTATTGCGCTGGGAGGGGAAGAGCGGACTGGGCGGCGTTGGCGGTGGCAACCGGGGCCGGCGCAGGCGCCTTGGCGGCTACGGGGGCCTTGGCGGCTACGGGGGCGGGGGTGGCGGCCGGGGCCGGGGGGGCGGCGGGGACGGCCTTGGTCACCGTGGCCGGGACGGGCGGAGCCGCCGCGGTCGCCGAGGCCGCGGGCACAGCCAGCACCTGGGCCGGATAGATGACGTTGGCGTTGGCGATGTGGTTGGCGGCCGCGAGAGAGGCGGGCGTCGTGCCGAACCGGCGGGCCAGCCGGGCCAAGGTGTCGCCCGGCCGGACGACGTAGCGGGCCGCCTCCGGGGCAGCCGAGGCGGCGTGGGCGGCCGGTCCGCCGACAGGCGACGGGGACGACACGGCCGATGCCGGTGCCCCCCGGGCCGGCACGTTGAGCGTCTGCCCCGGGAAGATCCGATTGGGGTTGGCGATGCCATTGGCGGCCACGAGGGCGGCGACGGTCGTGCCGTGACCGCGTGCGATGCTGCTGAGGGTGTCACCGGCGAGCACCCGGTAGGACGCGGCGGGCGCCGACCCGGCCCACGCCGTCGCGGCCGACGCGGATCCAACCCCGGCGACCGACAGGACTTGGCCGGGGAATATGAGGTTGGGGTTGGCGATGTGGTTGGCGTCCACCAGCTGCCCCACGGAAGTACCCGCCCGGCGGGCAATCGAGCTCAACGTGTCGCCCGATACCACCGTGTATGCCGATGCGGGCGTCCCGGCCGCATGCACGGTGGTGGACACGGCGGCGACGGTGGGCGAAGCGCCGGCGGTGGTCGCCAGCCCGCCCACGGCCGTGATGCCCACGCTGGCCGCCGCGCCCACGGTGAGCAACCGCAACGACTGCGCCCGGCCGCACTGCTGCAACCGGACGATGCGGTGGGCGATGCCTTGGCGTTCCAGGACCGACAGGTCTCCTCGGACCAGCCGGATGGCGGTGACGACCGGGGTCAGGATCCAGCCCAGCGCCCAGCACAGCATGAACCGGCCCAGCGCCCGGTTTCCCACTTCGACCGGCCTCACCAGGCGAGCCGGGAAGGTGGCATCGTCCTCGGCCAGAGCCAGATGGAGTTCGCGCTCCAGCCCGGACCAGTCGAACACGTCGGCCTCTTGCATATCCGCCCCGAACGCCAGATCCATCTGGCGCCGGACCCGAAGATGGCGCAGTCGGGCCACCAGGCCGACATAACCGGCGGCCAGCACGGCCGACAGTCCCGCCACCCACCACAGCGCGCGCACACCGGCGGCGGCGAGGACGGCGCAGCCCAGGGCGGACCCCAACAACACGGTCAGGACCTGTCGTCGGCGGACCACGACCTGCACCGTCGGCGGGCGGGTCGGGCTCGGCCCAGTTGCGGTGCTCGTGGCGGTTGCGGCGGTCGTGGCAGTCAACATGGCGGCCTCCTCCCTCCCCGTCGCGTCCACACCGAACACGTCGGGAATCCCAGGTGGTGGCAGACGGTAACACCCGGGCGGTGCCGTGACCAGCCACGATGTCACCGGGGGCGGCTGGGCGGGTGGCGGGGCGGGTGGCGGGGGCCGCCAGATGCAAGTATGGGACCATGGCGCTCACCCGGCTGGTCCACCGCGTCGACAACGTGACATTGGGAGAGCGAACCTCGTTCTCCGGCGGGTTGCTCACCGTCTCGGCCGAGGAGGCCCGAGGCATCGTGGCCGACCCCGCCCTGGCGGAAGTACGGCTCACCTGGGTTTCGCCCGGCGAGTCGGCCCGGATCGTGAAGGTGCTGGACGCGGTCGAACCCCGCACCAAGGGGCCCGGCGGGGCCGGCATCTTCCCCGGGTTCGTGAGCCGGGCCCGACCGCAAGGCGATGGTGAGACCCACGTGCTGCGGGGAGCGGCCGTGGTCACGGCCGGGTTCCTCCCCCGGGCCCAGGAGGCGCTGGTCGACCTGAGCGGCCCGGCTGCCCCCCTTTCGCCCCTCGCCGCGACCCATGATCTCGTCATCGAGTTCACCCCGGCACCCGGGGCGGCCTGGGAACTGGTGGACATCGCCCTCCGTCGCGGCGCCCTCCGGCTGGCGGCCCGGCTGGCGGAAGCCGCCCTCGACGCGGATGCCGACGACTTCGAGGAGCTCCCATCCCCGTCCGCCGCCCGCAGCGACCGTCCCCGCATCGGCGCCATCACCAACCTGCAGACCCAGGGCACGTTCAAGGACGTCTTCGTGTTTGGGCGCAGCTTCGGCCAGGCGCTGCCCACCTTGCTCGACCCGGGCGAATTGGACGACGGCGCGGTCGTGAGCGGCCAGTTCGGCCACCCGGCCTTGAAGAACCCGACGTTCATGCACCAGAACCACCCTGTGGTCAACGAGCTGCGCCGCCGCCATGGCCGCGACCTGGACTTCGCCGGCGTGGTGATCTGCCCCGAGCCGGTCGACCAGGCGGCCAAGGAGCTGATTTCGGCCTTTGCGGCCAAGGTGTGCGCGGCGGCCGGGTTCGATGCCGCCCTCGTCACCAAGGAGGGCGGCGGCAACGCCGACGCCGACATGGCCCTCAAGATGGACGCCCTCACCGACCTCGGGATTGAGGCGGTGGGCCTGTACGCCGAGATGGCCGGGGTCGACGGTACGGGCCCATCGGTGGTGGTGGCGCCCGAACGGGCCACCGCCATGGTGAGCACCGGTAACTACGACCACCGGCTGCAACTGCCGGAAGTGGAGAAAGCTCTCGGTGGTACTGAGCTCACGCTGCTGCAGGTTCCGGCGAACGCGGCCTTCGAGGTCCCGACCGCGGTGGTGTACTGCGCCCTAAGTCCACTTGGGTGGGGCCGTGTGACAGCCCGCGCCGGTTGAGAACCGTCTAACCATGGCGAGGATCGTTCACTACATCAACCAGTTCTTCGCCGGTGTGGGCGGCGAGGACTCCGCCGGTGCCGAGCCCACGCTGGTTCCCGGTCCGATTGGTCCAGGCCGGCGCCTGGCCGAACTGCTGGCGCCGGAGCATGAGATCGTGGCGACCGTGTGGTGCGGCGACGATATCGCGTCCGGGGTGGTGGCCGAGATCATCGAGTTGGTCACGTCCGTCCAGCCCGACCTGGTCGCGGCCGGTCCGGCGTTCACCAGCGGTCGCTACGGACTGGCGTGCGCCCGGGTGGCCGCGGCGGCCCAGGAGGCGGGGCTGCTCAGCGTGGCCTCCATGCACGAGGACAACCCGGGCCTGGACGAGGCCGGAGCGGCCCCCGTCGTGGCCAGCGGCGAGGTGGCCCGGCGCATGGCTCCCTCGCTCGACCGCCTGGCCAACGCCATCGTGCGGCTGCTCTGCCAAGAGCCGCTGACCGCCGAGGACGGCCGGATCGGCAAGCTGGCCCGGCTGACCGTGATGGCCGACGCCACCGCGGCCGAGCGGGCCGTCGACCTGGCTCTCGCCCGCCTGGGGGGCGACCGCGACGCCACCGAGATCCCGCTGCCCCGCTTCGACCAGGTCACTCCGGCCCTTCCGGTGGAGGATCTCTCCACCGCGATGGTGGCGCTGGTCACCGAGGGCGCCTTGGTCCCCGACGACAACCCCGGCAATCTCGAGTCGGCGCGGGCCACCCGGTGGCTGCGCTACCCGATCGAGGGCCTCGACGCCTTGGCGCCGGGAGAGTACCGGTCGGTCCATGGCGGGTTCTCGACCGTTTGGGCCAACGAGGATCCCCACCGCATCGTGCCCCTCGACGTCGGGCGTGAGCTGGAGGCCGAGGGCGTCATCGGCAGCCTGTTCGGCGAGTTCTTCGTCACCGCCGGCAACGGCACCTCAGTGGCCAACGCCCGTCGCTTCGGCATCGAGTGGGCCGCCGATCTCCGCCACTCCGGCGCCCGGGCGGCCATCTTGACCGCCACGTGAGGGACGGGCACGCGTTGCGGGGCAACGCTGGCGAAGGAGTTGGAGCGGTCGGGGATACCGACCGTGCTGCTGTGCAACCTGATTTCCATCGCGGAACGGGTGGGGGCGCCCCGGATTGTGCCCACACGGGGCATTCCGTACCCTACGGGCGACCCGTCGTTGAGCCCCGAAGCGGAGAAGGCGTGGCGCCGGCAGCTGCTCGAGCAGGCGCTGGCCGCCCTGGCGACGACTGTGCACAAACCGACGGTCTTCGAGGTGGGCTCGGCCACCAAAGCGGCCGCCAAGGCCGAGGAGGCACATGCCTGACGTCGTGATCTCAGCCGCCAGCCAGGTCTTGGCCCACGTGCCGTCCCTGGCCCGGCACGGCTCCAAGCCACGCCGGGAGCTGCCGAAGAACGCTGAAATGGCGTCGGCCTTCGCCGCCTCGCTGCGCTCCTTCGACCAGGCCGTCGCCTACCCCGCCAACCAGGCATACATCAACGCCCTCCACCCCCGGGACCTGCCGGCTCGGCCCTGGACCGACCTTGCGGGCGCTACCCGGTGGAGTGCCTCGGGCGAGATCATGCCCGAAGAGGAGTTCCTGGGCGTGCTGGCGGCGGTCGACCAGTTCGACCTGCTGACCCTGTCGGCCGACGGGGCGGCGCGGGCCGCGGCCGGTCTGGCCCTGCACCCGCTGGCCAAGCGGCTCGATCTCGACCGGGTCGAGCGAGCCCAGGGCGACACCGATGCGGTCGCGGCTGAGGGCGGAGCCCTCGACGTGATCGCGGGCATAGCTGCCTTCCGGTGTGGCGACACGGTTGACGAGGCGCTTTCGGCCCACGTCCTGATCGACAACCTGGCGGCCAAGGCGACCGCCACCTTGGCCCTGCTCCATCTGCTCGAACACCACCGGATCGATCCGGCCTCGGTCGATTACGTGCTGGGGTGTGGCGAGGAGGCCATCGGGGACCGCTACCAGCGGGGCGGGGGCAACCTGGCCAAGGCGGTGGCCGAGGCGGCGGGGCTGAGCGAGGCGTCGGGGGCGGACATCAAGAACTTCTGCGCCGCGCCCGTTCCCGCCCTGGTCATCGCCGCCAGCTTGGTGGCGGCCGGCGTGTTCGGTCGGGTGGCGGTGGTGGGCGGGGGGTGCCTGGCCAAGCTGGGGATGAAGTTCCAGGGCCATCTCAAATCCGGGATGCCGGTCCTGGAGGACGTGCTGGGCGGGGCCGCGGTCCTGGTCCAGGCGGACGACGGTGTCTCGCCTCGTATCCGCCTGGACAGTGTGGGCCGGCACAAGGTGACCGCGGGCGGGTCCAATCCCGCGGTGATGGAGGCGCTGGCGGTCGAGCCGCTGACCCGGCTCGGCCTGTTGACGACTGCCGTGGACGACTACGCCACCGAGCTGCACAACCCCGAGGTGACCGAGCCCCAGGGGTCGGGCAACGTCCCAGAACGTAACTACCGGACCATCGCGGCCCTGGCGGCCCGCAAGGGCGACATCACCAAGGACCAGATCGGGGCCTTCGTGACCGAACGCGGGATGCCCGGCTACAGCCCGACCCAGGGTCATCTGGCGTCGTCGTTGTGTTACGTCCCCCACGCCGTGGATCGGCTTACCACCGGGACGGCCAATAGAGTGATGCTCATCGCCAAGGGTAGTTTGTTCCTCGGGCGGGTATGCCAGCTGTCGGACGGGATGAGCGTGCTGCTCGAAAGGAACGGCTCGGCCCAATGAGTGACACCACGACCATTACGGAGGCAACACGCGAGAACTTCCGGGACCTGGTCGCCGAGGGGACCGTCCTGGTCGACGTGTGGGGCCCCGACTGCCGGCCCTGCGTGGCGCTGAATCCCCACGTGGCGGCGCTGGCCGAGAAGTACGCAGGGGAGCTCCAGGTCATCAAGCTGGAGGCCCCCAAGGCCCGGCGGCTGTGCATGGAACTCAGCATCATGGGCATGCCGGCGTTCCTTCTGTTCCGTGACGGAAAAGAGGTGGCCCGGCTGGCTGACCCCGCCCTGTCACCCCTGCGGCTCAACCAGTGGGTGGACGAGCAGACGAAGGGGGTGAGTTGAGACCCGTGCTCAAGGATCGGTTGGTTATTGCCCTAGGTGAGCGCGACGGCATTTCGGGCGTGGCCATTGCGGCCTGCGCGACCGCTGCTGGGGCCAAAGTGGCCCTCGTGGCCACCGAGTGCTTCGTCTGAACCGCGTCGGGAGCCATGGACCTGCAGAGCCAGGAGGCCATCCTCCGGCTCGCTCAAGCTAACGATCCCAAGTCGCTGCTCGTGCTGCTCGGCGCCCCCGACCCGGAGGCGGCGGAGATTTCGGCCGAGACGGTGATTGTGGGTGACCCGGCTTACGCAGGCGCCTTGGCGGGGGCCCAGTTGGGCCTCGACGTGTACCACGTGCTGGACGACGATGTGAAGGCCGACGTGCCTGACGACGTCTGGGAGGAACAGATCGGGCTGATGGCCGAGGTGCTGGATGCCGACGCCCTGACCGCGGCCGTGCGCTCCATGTGGAGCGACTCGGCCTAGGCCGCCCACCTTGGGGCGAATGGCCGCCAGTCGTCTGCCATAGCGTGACGGGGGTGCGGTGGCTGGTCGACGGCATGAACGTGATCGGCTCCCGACCCGACGGCTGGTGGCGCGACCGGCCGGGAGCGGCTCGACGCCTCACGGGCCGCTTGCAGGGTCTGGCCGCCCAGAGCAACGACGAGATCACGGTGGTCTTCGAAGGTGAACCGATCCCGGACCTGACGCCGGGCCGCCATGACGGCGTCGTCGTCCTCCATGCCCGAAGACGAGGACAGAATGCCGCGGACGACCGTATCGTCGAGGAAGTGGCGGCCGATGAGGACCCGAGGTCGCTCAGCGTCGTCACCTCGGACCGTGATCTGGCCCGGCGGGTGAGCGAGCTGGGGGCGTCGGTGGTCGGCCCCACCGCCCTGCTTGGGCGGCTCAGCGCGCTGCGACCGTCGCCGGCTCGTGACCCTGAATGACCACGTCGTCCACCCGGATGCCGCCCTCGAACACGCCCGACACCATGGCCACAGTCGAGTCGATGAATGTCCGTGCGGTCGTCGGCTCGAGCGCGTCGGCCCGCGGTGGGATGCCCATGTCGAGCCGAGCGGCGAAGGTGACGGCGGTATCGGCGCCGTCGGCCACGCAGGACCAGGACCCGTCGAACCGGCCCACATCGCTCTGCGGCTGCCAACGGCGGATCTGGTGGCTGCTGGTTTCATAGCTGGCCTCGAAGTAGTGGCCGAGGTCCGCCAGGGAGGTGTAGACCGCGTCCGCGGGCCGGCCGAGGACGGTCAGATGGAGGCGGATAGAACGCATGGGGTCTCCTGGGTTTGTCGCCATGTGGTAGAGACTCCGCTGACCGGCCGAGAGATACAGGTATCGGGCCAGAGCCGGTACGGGATGCGTTCGGATAAAATCGGTATCACGGGGAATGTGCCTCTGTGAGCTCCGATGACATCGACGAGGGCCTCACCACGCTGGCCCGCCGGTCCATGCCCTTCGCGGAACTCCTGGGCCTCGAGATCATTCAGGCTGACAACGAGGAGGTGCGGGCCCGGATGCCGTGGCGGGACGAGCTGTGCACCAGCGGCGGCGTGATGCACGGCGGCGCCCTGATGGCACTGGCCGACTCGATCGGCGCCATGCTGGCGTTTTCCCATCTTCCCGAAGGGGCGGCGGGCACCGCCACCCTGTCGTCGACCACCAACTTCCTCGGCGCGGTGCGCCGGGGCCCGGTCGAGGCCACCGCCCGCCTCCTGCACCGGGGCCGTACGACGATCGTGGTCGAGACCGACCTGGTTGACGCCCGCGGCCGCCGGGTGGCACGGGTGACCCAGACCCAGGTGGTGCTCGGGCCGCGCTAGGCGATCACGTCGATCGGCGTGCCGACCGGTACTGCCTTGATGGCATTGATGGTGTCGGGCCCGACCCGGATGCAGCCATGGGACGAGGCCACGCCCCGAGTCGATGCCGGGTCGGACGGGTAGCCATGTATGGCCACGGTCCCGTCGCCACCATCGAACTCAGTGAACACGTTCGAATGCGATCCCAGGATCACGACGGTCGGGCCGTAGATGTACTGCTGGCGCGCCGGGGTGTTCACGATGGCGTTGACAAATGAAGCCCCGACGGGGGTGGGCCATTGCGGGCGGCCCACGCCGACCGGCGCCGAGTACACCTGATCGGCGCCCTGGAACAAGGTGAGGCTGCGCTGGCAGACCGAGATGACGATGCGGTAGGGGGTGGTGCTGAGCGCCACGCTCGCGGCCGGGACCCATCCGGTCGAGCCGTTGGGCCGGCTGTCCAAGCGGACCTCGACCCAACCGCTCTGCTGGTCGAGCACCGGCCGGGTCGAGGGGCCGCCCCATCGCGCCTTGAGATGTCCCACGGCCGGGCCGCCGGGCGTGGCCGAGAAGGCCAGGTTGGCGGCGTTGGGTGTGGCCAGCTGGGTGGTCACGGCCCCGGCCGGTACCGCCGCCACCGGACAGGCCGGAATGGTGGTCGCGGTGGTGGTGGTCGTCGGGGGGGGCACGGTCGTGATGGGGGCCGAGCCTTCGGACACCAGCACGCTCCGGGCGCAGCTCGAGGTCAGCAGCGCTACCGCCACCAGGCCCGCCCTCCCGAACGACGCGCCTCGCATGGACATTGAAATTAGCGGGAAACCAAGCCGCCTGTTGTTCGCCCTAGCCTAGCGGGACCTTCCTGGCTGTCGGTTGACGGCCTGTTTGGCCGTTTCCAAGACTTTTTTTGAAATAGGCCTCTGACCAGCCAATTTGTCCACCGTCGGTGCTCGCGAAAGTTAGCGCGATGGTGT
>JALYXV010000234.1 GCA_030947025.1 Actinomycetota bacterium
CGCTGGTCACGGCCAGAATCGTGATGATGCACCCCACAGGGGCAGGGCCGCTGCTACTAGGGCGGCGAGGAGCGATGGTTCGTCGACGAAACATGTCTACGGTCTCGGGCCGCCGGACGTGGAGGCACCGCGCCGCCGACCAGTCCGGGCAGGTCATCGACATTTCCATCCAAGTCCTGCCCACCGACAAACGCGGCCCCCGAAGGTGCTGCGAGCAGGCGTGTCGGCCTCGACGCGTCCCGTCGAGGTGGACCCCGACCGCGCCGGTGTGTACCCGACGGACCCTCGACGAGTTGCTCCCCGACGACTGCCATGTCAGCGACCGGTACGCAGATAACAAGGCCGACGCTGACCGCGGCCGCCTCAAAGCCCGGCTCCGACCGATCCGGGGCCTGAAGTGAACCCGGTCGGCCATGACCGTCTCGCCGGCTACGCCTTTGTCGAAAAACATCGGCCCGCCGCTCGTACTCGCCGCCGACATCAGCGGAAAGAACCGGCGCGAACGCCTTTCGAAGAACTCAGGATGGCAGTCTGACCGGGCTCGCCGCTCAGGGCTGACCGGGGGCTGAGCGTGAGCGGCCGGTGGCGCCAACCAAGTTCAGCGCTTCAATCGACGCAGCAGCCCCACATTTCTGCCTGGGTCAAACGCGATCGCCCGATGCGGGACATGGTCGAGGTGATGTCCCCACTCTGGCCGGTCCTCCCAGATCATGGCGACGCCGGGGAAACCTGGGTGGTTATCCTCGAATCGGCTCCCCGGCCGGCCTTCGGGTTCGATCGGGTGAAACAGATCGTGAGCTGCCTTGACCGGTGGCGCCCTTGCGGCGTCTACGGCGGGGACCGCTACCGCGTCCAACTCGCCGTGCCCGCATCGCGCACCGACGAGGCGTTGCGCCTCGCCCTGGCCTGTCACGACCAGGCGCTGCACGCGATGGGCGTGACCAGGTCGGCGTTGGTCCGCGCCGAGGTGCTCACCTTGGAGGAGCACCAGCTGACCTGCGAGGAAACGGTGGAGACCCTACCGCGACGCCCAGCGCAGGAGACGCTGATCCCCAAAGAAGTCTACGACGCCACCCGATCGCTACTGCGAGCGTCGAGCGCCTCCGAGGTCGAGGAGATCGTGGTCCACTTCGTCCTGGCGGTGGGCGGGACGGTCAAGCTCGGAGACCTCGGCGACGCCCCCGGCCACCTATCGGTCGACCTGGGTCTGCGACCCGACGATCTGTGCTACGCCACCGCCGATCGGGCCAGCCCGACGAGTCTCATACTCCAAGAGTCACTGCCGGCTCTCGTCGCCGACGCCCAGCGCACCCGGGCACGCCTGTTACGGGCAGGACCTGGTGGCTACGTAGGGGGCTGATCCGGCCCGGCAGTTTAGGGCGACTGTGGTGCGTTGGGAGCGGCGGCCATCGAGGCCTCGGCCCACTCGCACCGCCGCCGCCGTCGCCGGACCAGGCCGCAACCCGACCGGCGCCGCCCAGGGTCGTCTAGGTCACGGTCACCGATCGACCGGTCCCCGGGCCGGCGCAACGTCGACTGCCCTCGGTTTCAACTTCTGGTCTCGTCCGCAGCGGTATCGCCGTCGTCACCGCCATCGCCACCGAAGAGCTGGTAGCGGGCCCGGCCGCCCTCTTTGGCCTGGTACATGGCCGCGTCGGCGTGGCGCAACAGGGTATTCGGGTCGGCGTCGCCGCCCGCCATCGCGATGCCCACGCTGGCGCTGATGGCAACCCGTGCCCCTCCGGGCAGGTCGAACGGTCGGCTCAAGGATTTTTTGATGCGCCGGGCGATGGCCCGCGCTTCGGCTGGACCGGCCAGATCGTCAGCCACCAATACGAACTCGTCGCCTCCCAGCCGGGCCAAGGTGTCCGAATCGCGGACCAACTCTTCGAGCCGAGCCGCGGCTTGACGCAGCAACAGATCACCGTGCTCATGGCCCAACGAATCGTTGACGCCCTTGAAGCCGTCCAGGTCGAGATAGACAACGGCGACCTTGCGGCCTGATCGTGCCGCTCGGGCCAAGGCCAGGGAGAGCCGATCGCGCAGCAGCCGGCGGTTGGCCAGGCCGGTCAGGGGATCATGCAAGGCCGCGAACGTCAGGCGTTGGTCTTCCGCCCGCCGTTCGGTGATGTCGAGCATCTGACTGATCACGTACTTATGTGCCCCGTCGCCGCCCGCCACCATGCTGGTCTGAAGCTGCACCCAGATCCAATGGCCATCGGAATGGCGGTAGCGCTTCTCTGTCGTGAAGCTGGTGGCCTCGTCGGTCTGGAACCGGACCAGGGCGACCTCGTCGGCCGCCCAGTCGTCGGGGTGGGTGAACTGCTGGATCGTCCGGCCCTCGAGTTCCTGAGCGGTGTAGCCCAACATGTCCGCCAGGGCCTGGTTGACCCGTAGGAGCCATCCCGCCGACGAAGGGTCGATGCTCGTCAGGGCCATACCGATGGGGGCGTTGTCGAATGACAGCCGGAACTGCTCGGCCGCTCGGCCTAAGGCCAGCTCGGCCAACTTACGATCGGTGATGTCATGGATGTTGAACACCAACCCGCCAATCGAAGAGTCGGCCAGCAGGTTGCTCAGCGTCACCTCCAGCCAACGCCACGAGCCGTCGCGGTGCCGAGCCCGGACTTCGATCGCCGGGTGGATCGCGGGCGAGAATCGCGACAGGCCGAAGGCATCAACCAACCGCTGCCGGTCATCGCGGTGGACCAGCCCCAGCCCCCGCCGCGCCACCAGTTCGGCCGGGGTATATCCCAGCATCTGGGCGACAGAGGGAGTCACATACAGCGCCCGCCCGTCGGCGTCGGTCACCACGGTCAGCTCGGGGGAGTTGCGGACCAACGCCCGAAAATGGGCGTCGCGGCCCGCCACATGCTCCAACGTGGCGCCCGCCAACGCGGCGACGAAGGCCGCCAGCCGCCGCTGATCGTCGCCGAACACAGCGGCCCCATCCCCGCCGGTGACGTAGAAGCACGCCACCACCCTTCCGCCCCGAAAGATCGGAGCGCACAACGCCGATCGCACCCCCGCCACCACCACATTGTCGGCGAGCTGGCCGTCGCG
>JALYXV010000261.1 GCA_030947025.1 Actinomycetota bacterium
CGATCATGATCGACCTCCTCCGCTCACCGGAACCGACAATCGCGCCACTCGCCATGCCCCTCACGGGCAAACCGGGTCCCTAAGAGCCCGGCCTTAATCGCCCGATTTAGGCGGTAAACGAGTACGATCTTCCATGTCAAAGACCGCCACCGCGCCGGTAGGAGTCCGCGCGACCGGGCAGCGGGCGCGCGTCTGGTAGTAGACGGGTTGGGGATCGCGGGGATGCAGCCTGGCCATCAGGTCCAGTTCCAAACCGAGCGGGGGCAGGGTCTCGCCCGCAACTTCATCCACAGACATGCTCCGGCCCGCTCGACCAGGTCGTCACGGTGCCAACTCGGCGTTGCCCGTCATGGTCCTCCGGGCTCATGGCCGCCTCATGCTGGCCGACTCAGGCAGTCACTTCGAGCAGGTCGGCGCCCACGAGGCGGGCTATCAGTTCGGCAAGGTCACGCCGGAGGGTCGGATCGTCCACATCGAACATCATCAACAAGCGTTCCTGGGCGTGGGCGACGTCCGAGTCCTCGAGTAGGACCTCCCATATGCGGCTGCCGACTGTGTCGAGCGCGTAGTACCGCCCGGGGTTGAGTGCCAGCAGGACCACCTGACCGTCCACCTTCTGCCATATCACGTCGCTTCCAAGCTCAACGCTCGCCGGAAGCGCAGGATGTGCTCGATCGGTCATCCCGACACCCGCGACCTGCGGTCGAGCTTGCGTTGAAAGCGATTCCACTCCGCGACGGCACCTGGCACGCGGGTGCAGGACTCAAGGGCCCTCAGGAGGTAGGACGCGGTCAGCCAGAACCGGCCGTCGCGGGCACGCGGATACACCTCCTCCATGAAGCGACGAGACGGGAACTGCCGTTGCAATATCCAGCGGACCTTGGCCCGCAAGGTCGTCTTCGAGTCCAAGCACCAAAGAGCGTAGACCCGGGGCGACACTTCGGAGCGCCCAGTGCCGGAGATCAGAGACGACCTGAGTGACCCGACGCGGGGCAGCCCCAACTCATGGGCGAGGTGAGCGCCGTCCGACGTGTGGCATAGCCGCTGTCCCATGTCGCCGTCGACGCCCAAACGACGGGCCAGGGATGCCGCCGACTGCCATGCCTGGCGATCTACCTGCTCCATGGCCCGCCTCAGGTCCTTCGACGCCTGAGACATCGGATCCTCGTTGGGAGCTAGATGAAGGACCAGGTGCAACGCCCGAACCGCCGGTCCCGGGATGTCGACGCTGATGCCGCCGACGACCAATTTCTCCGCGCCCGTTGTGACCGCCTCCCATACGTCTTCAATCGGCGTGGCCTCCATGCAGTGCAACGTGCGGTGCAGGTCGACCTTCGACCCGTCTGCCGGGCGGACCCAGCACCGGGCGTGGGGCAGCAACCACTTGGGATGGAGCGGTTCGGCGTACCCGATCCGTCGCAGCACCTGTTGGGCTCCCGCCAACTGCGACGGGCTGACCATCAGGTCGATATCGCAGTACGGGCGGTCGGCGAGATCAGGGTAGAGCCAACGGGCGGTTGCCGGTCCCTTGAGCAGGACTGGGTGAATTCCGTCGGCCCGCAACGCAGTGACGACCTCGGCCGTCCAGCGGTCGATCTGCCAGCAGCGGGCACCACGCTCGAGCTTGGCGAAAGCCACTACCCATTCCCATGAAGTCCGTTTGCTGATCTCAGGCTGCACATCCGTGCCCATGACGTTAGCCAACGGCGACGGCGTCTTCTACATGGTGGCCACCGCATTCGTGGGCGCCGACCGCCAGCCGTCACGGGCCCTCAGGAATCGGCCAGAGTCGCAACTCTCCAAGGGATCCAAACCCTTCGGGGAGAACTGCCGACCGATGCGCCGTTGCTGGCCACCCCGTACCAGTTGGCCGACGCCCAGTCCGAGGTGCGCGTGGGGGTCCCAGTCCTGGCGCGAGTTGATGCTCAGATCCACGACGGGCGCCGATTCATCGGGATGATGATGGCCGTTCGCGGGAACGTATCCGCCTCATTCCTGGGCGACTGCATCCCCAGGTGGACTCCGGCTCTGGCGAGGTATGCGGCTGCGATAGGCATGCAGCTGTCGGGCCTTGCCCATGCGCTTCTGGTTGACACCGCCGGCCCGGTGGCGACAGCGTTTCTCTCGTCGGCCGAGGCTCGGACGCCGGCGGGACCGTAACCAAGATCAGGATGCTGTCCTGCTCCTGGAGTGCGAGTGCAGCTTCGTGACTCATCGGGGATGTTCTCAGCGTCCTCGAAGGTCTGCATCGAGCGCTGGTCCGCGCTTCGGGTCAAGTCGCTGTGGCCGACGAGGATGACGAAGACCAGCATGAGCTGGACGAGGTCGCCGAAGAAGAGCAGAAAAGGGGAACCGATAAGGGTCGGCCTTGTGTCGTGGTCCCGTTATCGCGAGGACGATGGACGCTCCCATCTATCGTCACGAGCCTTGCGGCCTTTCACGCGAGGACGGAACCGCGAGTGCTGTCCGGAGGGCAGGGCAGCATGCCGTGGCCGTCGTGGGCAGGGGGGCATTTCGAGTTGTCGCTGTCCCAGGTGGCCAACATTCCTCAGGCGTGTTGTGCAACGTCAAGTTCTCCCGCCTTGTCCAACCCAGTGAGTGCCGCCTGTCTGGCGCGGTGTCAGGGTTGGTGGAAATGATGAGGCACGTGATCAAATCAGCCGCTCGCAGGGCATGGGGGTGTGCCGCGACCTACTAGTAGTCGTCAGGGTCGGTCGAGATCATGTCCCAGTAGTCGGGGTCGTCGGCCACGCTGAGAAGTTCGACGACGTCATCGGTGGTCAAGCACGCGTAGATCACCAGGGGACCGAAGATTGGCGTTGGCGGGGTTTACAACGAACCGCAGGCCGCCCACCCCGATGACGGCTCTTGCTGTGCTTCGAATCGCAATGCGAACGCGGTTTCGGCGCCTCGAAGCGGCCCTTGTTCGAAGTCGTGAAACGATGGCCGGCCGTCAGTCGAGCCGCCCGGTGGAAACAGGACGCGAGCCTCCGCCTAGGTGAGTGAGCAGCAACCCCCGTGTTTTGGGGGCTGACCGCCGTGTGTGGGCCTGCGCCGTGTGGGGGGCGGAGGTGGCTTGTCTGCTGGTGACGGGCCCAGTGGCGGCTAAGTCGCCGTGAG
>JALYXV010000284.1 GCA_030947025.1 Actinomycetota bacterium
GAAGATCGTTGAGGAACCGCTTTGCATCACCGAGATGCTGGAACCCGACCACGAAGTCATCAGCAAAGCGCGCGACGATCATGTCGCCCCGTGAATGCCTCCGCCTCCACTGCCGTACCCAGCGGTCAAAGACGTAGTGGAGGTACACGTTCGCGAGCAACGGCGATACCGATGCCCCTAATGAACAGTGCCGGGTTATGCGCAGCGTTGGCGTGCCGGCCTTGGTGGGGGCCGGATCGGCCGCCGAGCGCTGCACATAATCCTGGGTGACTCTGATCGCGAGTGACTCGGCATGACGCCGGGCCCTTCGTGATTGGAGGTCGGTTGTTATGGTGGCTTTGTCTGTGGTGGTGTCGGGCTTGGACGACGAGTTGGTGCGCCTCGGTTATAGGGACTCGACGATGGTCTGGTATCGGGGCTGCTGGCGCCGCCTGGAGCGGTTCTTCGCGGCCCGTGGCGTCGTGGACTTCTCGCTGGATGTGGCCATGGCCTGGGTCGACGAGGCCTGCGGCTTCTTCGACAAGGAGCAGGCCGGCACGCTGAAGCCGACCGATGTCTACTTGTTCAGGGTCGCCCAGATGCTGGGCGACTACGCGGTCCCGGGGGCTGTGCTGCGCCGCTACTCCCGTGCCATCAGCAAGCTGAGCGTGGATGGGGCGGAGACCGTCGCCCGCTTCGAGGGATGGCTGCGGGCCGCCGGCCGTTCGGTCTCGACGGTGCGGACGTATGGGTCGGTGGCAGGGGATTTCGTGGCGTTGTTGGACACCCGGGGCGGGTTGGCCGCCTGTGACGCCCCGGCGGTCGAGGCGTTCGTCGCCTCGCTGGCCGGTTACCAGTTCAAGACCGTCGAGCAGAAACTGTGCGCCGTGCGTTGTTTCCTCCGGTTCGCGTCCGACGATGGGCTGGTTGAGGTGGCCGTCGTGGACGCGGTGCCGGCTGTGAAGTCCCGCAAGCAGACCAGGATCCCCTCGGTGTGGGACCCCGCCGATGTGGCCAAGGTCTTGGAGGCGGTCGACCGGGCCAACCCGTGCGGGAAGCGTGACTACGCGATCATTTTGCTGGTCACCCGCCTCGGTTTGCGCAGTATCGACGTCAAACGGCTGGAGCTCTCCGATTTCGACTGGCCGGGCAACCGGCTTTCGGTCGTCCAGGCCAAGACCGGCCACCAGGTGTGGTTGCCGTTGTTGAAAGACGTCGGCTGGGCGGTCATCGACTACCTCCGCAGCGGCCGGCCAGCGACTGCCCGCAGGTCTTCCTCCGGCACACCGCCCCGATAGGCCCGTTCTCCGACCAAGACCACCTGCACCAGGTCCTGGTGAAGCACGCCCGGGCGGCCCATGTCCCGGTTGGCGAGGAACGCCGCCACGGCATGCACTCGCTCAGGCACACGTTGGCGACCCGGCTGATGGAGGACGGCACGCCGGTCGAGCAGATCGCGGACATCCTCGGCCACCAGTCGGTGGAGTCGACCGGCGTGTACCTGAAGTCGTCGCTTGGCCTGCTGGCCACCTGCGCCCTGGACCCCGACGGGCCGGCAACGCTTACACCGGCAACGGAGACGGCCCGATGACCGCCGACATCGACCTGGCCGACGCCATCACGGCGCTCGTCGCGCAAAAACGTGCCGTCGGCTACAAGTACCGCTCCGAAGAGCGGGTCCTGGCCCGCTTCGAGGCGTTCTGCCGCGCCGAGTTCCCCGGGCTGAACACCGTCACCCGAGCAGCGGTCGAGGCGTGGGTCGATTCGGCCCGGCGGCGGGGAGCAAAACCGGCGACGGTGAACAGCCTGGCTTCGCCGGTCAGGGAGTTGGCCCGTTGGCTGGGCCGTCGAGGCCTCGGCGCCTACGTCCTGCCCGCGGGCGTGCTGGCCCGACCGGCCCGCTACGTCCCTCACATCTACACCGACGAGGAGCTGGCGGCCTTCTTCGCCGAAACTGACCGCTGCCATTACTGCTCGCAGGTCCCGTTCCGCCACCTGGTCATGCCGGTGCTGTTCCGGACGATCTACGCCTGCGGTCTGCGCTGCTCCGAAGCCCGCCTGCTGCGCCCCGACGATGTCGACACCGACACCGGAGTCCTCCAGATCCGCGACGCCAAAGGCGGCAAAGACCGCCAAGTGCCGGTCTCCGAGCCGCTGCGTGCCCGTCTCGCCGACTACCAAGCGAAGGTCGACGGGCGGCCCGGCCGGGACTGGCTCTTCCCCGGCCGGGCTGGTCTGGCGTTGACGGTGATGAACATCGACAGGAACTTCCGCCGGTTCCTGTGGCAGGCCCGCATCTCCCATGGCGGCAGAGGCCGCGGCCCGCGCGTACATGATTTTCGCCACACCTTCGCGGTCAACAATCTGCGTTCATGGTTCGCGCAAGGCCAAGACGTCGGCGCGTTGCTGCCGGTCCTGCAAAACCTACATGGGCCATTCGTCGATCGGCGACACCGCCTACTACCTCAGGCTGACCGCCGAGTCCTACCCCGACATCTGCGCCCGAGTCCAACAGGC
>JALYXV010000291.1 GCA_030947025.1 Actinomycetota bacterium
ATCACGGAACGGGCGGAATCGCCCACTTTCAAGGCGTCGAACGCCTGGTTCACCTGTTCCAACGCGATGGTCTGGGCGATCAGCTCGTCCAGCTTGAGCTTGCCGTCCCGGTACAGCTCGATGATCCGCGCCACGTCCCGCCGGACGTCGGAGCCCCCGTACCAACACCCCCGGATGGTCTTTTCGGCCAGCACCACGCCGAAGAATGCAGGCACGTTGACCGTGACGTCCATACGGGGCACGCCGACCAGGATCGCCTGGCCGCCCCGCCGGGTCATGGCGATCGTCTGGTCGATGGTCTGCTGCAGGCCGATGACCTCGAAGACCACGTCGGCGCCGCGCTGGCCGGTCAGTTCCATCACCGCGCCGACGGCGTCGCGCCGGCTGGCGTCCACCACGTCCGTGGCCCCGAACTTCCGGGCCAGTTCCAGCTTGGACCGGTGCACATCCACGGCCATGATCGTGCCCGCCCCCGCGATCGCAGCCCCCTGGATGACGTTGAGCCCCACGCCGCCGCAACCGACGACGGCCACGGAATCGCCCGCCCCAATCTGGGCGGTGTTCAACGCCGCGCCCACGCCGGTGAGCACGCCGCAGCCGATCAGGGCTGCCACCTTCAGGTCGATGTCGGAGGGGATCTTGATGGCGCTCACCGCCGGGATCACGCTCAACTCAGCGAAGGTCCCCACCGCCGCCATCTGGTACAGCGCCTGCCCACCCGAGCTGAAGCGCGTCGTCCCGTCGAGCAGGTAGCCCATGGCCACGCTCATGGTGGTGCGCTCGCAGATCTCCGGTTGACCCCGCTGGCAGTAGTAGCACGACCCGCATTGCGGCACCCACGAGATCACCACGTGGTCGCCCGGGGCCAGGTCGGTCACTCCCGCTCCCACCGCCTCTATGACGCCCGCCCCCTCATGCCCGAGAACGATCGGCGTCGGCGTCATGATCGTCCCGTCCTGCATCGAGAGGTCGGAGTGGCACACGCCCGACGCGGCCAGCCGCACCAGCACCTCGCCCTCGTGCGGCTCGTCCACCTCGAGATCGGTGCGCACTTCCAACGGCTGGTCGATCGCCACCAGCACCGCGGCCTTGGTCATCGGAGCGACGCTACCGGCCGGCCTGGCGATCCTCCCGCTCGGCCGCCTTCACGGCGTAGCCGGCGATGATCGCGGGCGGTAGCACCACGCACGCCCCGATCAAGCCGACCAGGCTGACCGTCACCGTTACGGACGGGAATCCGGCCGAGAAGCCGACCCCGAAGGCCACGATGGCAACGAGGAGCAGGAGGTAGCCCACCCGGTGCCCCAGGTGGGCCAGCCGGGCGTAACGGGCCCGCCGGACCAGAATCGGATCGATCACCACGCCCTCCCGGCGGCACGAAGAAGGTGAGAAAGCCGGGCCGGTAGTTGCTCGAGCGAAAGGTAGGTGCGGGCGATGTGCTCATTGTGGTCGAGCAGCCCGGTGTCGGGGGA
The DNA here is from genome assembly GCA_030947025.1 of Actinomycetota bacterium. Classification (GTDB taxonomy): domain Bacteria; phylum Actinomycetota; class Acidimicrobiia; order Acidimicrobiales; family Palsa-688; genus JALYXV01. Next base: position 1,473 of record JALYXV010000291.1, read on the forward strand.
CTCCAGAAATTCCCGCACGCCGTGTGGGCGGGCCGAGTCGAACCACCGGAACCCGAGGGCGGCCAGTTCCCGCCCGACGCGATAAGGGCCCACGGCGACGGGGCGGCGGTGCAGGGACGCCTCCACGGGGGGGTTCCCGAATCCCTCGCACCGCGAGGGGAACACCACCGCGTCGCATGCCGCGTAGGCGTGCTCGACGCCGGTCGCGGCGGTGACGGGGTCGACCGGACCGTGGCGGGTGGGCACCACTGCCCGCGCCAGAAGTTGGGCGAGCTGGGGGCCGTAGCCCTCTTCGGCCGGGCCCAGCAGCCAGAACGTGGCGCCGATGGCCTCGGCCAGGGCCAGCCCGGCCGGGACGTCCTTCCGGGGAATGGCCCGGGTGGGCTGGAGCACCAGCCAATCGTCGTCCGTAAGACCGAAGGCGGCGCGGACCGCGGCCCGGTCGCCCGCGGGCGGGTGAGGGTCGAAGGCGTTGGCGACCGTGGTGGCGGGGATGCCCCGCTGCGCGAGCTCCCGGCGGGAATGGTCGTTGATTGTCACGTGGAGCCAGGCCGGGTCGTGGGGGGGACCGGGGTGATGGGCGAAGCGGGCCCGTTGCCAGGGCAGGTCGTAGTGGTGCAGGACTGCCCGCCGGCCCCGGAGCAGCCCAGCCACAGCTTCACCCGCGGCGGGGTTGAGGGGGAGGGACAGGAGGTTCTCGACCACGACGAGGTCGACCGGTGCCAAAGCGTGCTCGAGGGCCCCGACGTCGAGGGGTGGAGGTTCGGCCCGGGCGAGGTCGGCGCCGGCGGCCAGGCCCGGGACGAGGTGGTCGACCGGCCCGGCGCCCGCGATGGTGCGGACCGCGAATCCCAGCTGGCCCAGGGCCCACGCCCACTTGGCCGCTTCGACCGACACCCCGTCAGGGCCGCCGAGCCGGAACGACACCAGCGCCGCGACGGGCGGGCTCATGACGTGCCCCGCCCGCGTCGGTCCGGCCGAACTGTGGCAGTTTTTGGGTGTGGGGGCCCCATGAGTTGACACAGAACGCGCGACCGCTGCAGCGAACTCACCTGCCGCCCCCGGTAGACCGAGCCGCATGGCGGGGCAGCGGTTCGAACAAGTGGGCGATCGTGGCCGCCACGCCGACTGCCAGGATGAGGTCTCCGATGGAGACGACCTGGTGGAACGGGGCGATCGGGATGATGTCGGCCAATGCCTCGAGTTTGTCGCTCCGGCCCTCCCGGTGGTGACGGCGGCCGTAGGCCAGCCCCGGCTCCTGGGCGGCGGTGGCGACATTGGCCGCGATCAACGAAGCGGGCCGCACGGGCATCCCGTCGTTGGCGCCTATGACCAGGGCGTTGGCGGCCACTCCGACCGCCACCACCCCGATGCCCACCAGGTTGGGGTTCAAGGCCGCGAACACCAGCAGGGCGAGCGCCCCGGCCAGGACCAGGGCGGTGCCCAGGCCGCCCACGTCCAAGTGGTCGGTCGCGACCTGGAGTCCGAAGCCCACGACGACCAGCCACCACGTCCGCATCGTTCGCTGCGCGATGAAACGGGGGCGCCCCCCGCGCGCGGTACCGATCGCCGCGCCAATGACCAGGGCCAGCCCGGTGAGGTACGGCATCGCAGCGAGACGCTACCGTCCGGTCAGTGCCAGCGGACGCGGAGGTCCTGTACTTCGTCGAGGACGGCGTGGCGTGGATCACGATCAACCGCCCGGCTCGACGAAACGCCCTCACGTGGACCGCGATCGAGGAGTTGGGGCGGCACCTTTCGGCGGCCCAGGACGATCCCGCCGTGCGGGTGGTGGTGCTGACCGGCGCAGGCGAGGCGGCGTTTTGTGCCGGCGTCGATCTGTCCCAGATGGCGTCCGGCCGGTCGTACCCGGCGCTGCACGAGGCGCGAGGACGCCTGGCCGAACTGTTCGGTCAACTGTGGTCGCTGGGCAAACCCGTAATCGCGGCCGTCCGGGGCTTCGCGGTCGCGGGCGGATTCGGTCTCGCTCTGGCCTGCGATCTCGTCGTGTGCAGCGACGACAGCATCTTCGCGGCCCCCGAGATCGATGTCGGGCTGTGGCCGTTCATGATCACCGTCCCTCTGGTCCGGTCCATGCCCCCCAAGAAGGCACTTGAGCTGATGCTGACCGGTCGGCGGGTGGGGGCGGCGGAGGGGGAGCGGATCGGTTTCGTCAACCGGGTCGTGCCCGCCCCGGATCTGCGCGCGGAAGTGAGCGAACTTGCCGCCACCCTGGCGGCGAAATCGCCGACCGCCATGAAGCTCGGACGCGACTCCTTCTATGCCGTGTGGGACATGGCGGCCGCCGACGCCCTGGCTGTGCTGCACCCTCTACTCACCGTCGCTGCCGGTACCGACGATGCACGGGAGGCAATGGCCGCGTTCGGAGGCAGCAAGAAAATATCCGAAGGTACTGACAGCACACGAGACACTTGAGCCGCAATAGGCGTGGTCCTACCATTGCCCAAAGTTGACGACATGACGAGGGGGCTCGAGATGAATCGGTGGCGATCGTTCCCGTTCCTGCGGCTGTTCCTGGCCGTGGCGATGGCCGCCGGGGTGAGCCTCGCCGTCGCCGCCCCACCGGCGGGGGCTGTGACCGTCGGTGCCGTGTTCACCGAGACCAACACCTCTCCCGAGAACTTCATCCAGGTGTTCAACCGGGACGTCAACGGCACCTTGACCATGGCGGGCAGTTTTTCGACCGGGGGTAGCGGGCTGCCCTCCAGCCCGCCGTTCGGATTCCCGGTCGTCGACTCGCAGGGCTCGGTCGTTCTCAACGATGCCCGAACGCTTCTGTTCGCGGTCAATGCGGGAAGCAACACCGTTTCTTCGTTCGCCGTCCACCACGACAACTCGTTGGATCTTGTTGAGCAGAAGGGGTCGAAGGGGAGCGCCCCCATCAGCCTCACCGTCAAAGGCCACTACCTCTACGTGTTGAACGAGGACAGCGGCGACATCGCCGGCTACTCGGTCGACAGCCGGGGCCACATGACACCGCTGGCGGGTTCGGTCCAGTCCCTGGCCGCCCCCAGCCTGCCGGCCCAAATCGGCTTCGACAGCCTGGGCCGGACCCTGGTCGTGACCGAGCGCGGCAACAACACCATCGAGATTTTTCCGGTGGGCCCCAACGGCGTGGCGGGCTCGCCCACGACCCACCCGTCGACTGGGCCCACCCCGTTCGGATTCGCCTTCACGCCACGGAATCAACTGTTGGTGTCGAACTCACCCAACCCGCCCACCTCGGGGTCGGTGTCGTCCTACAGCGTTCCCTTCCTGCATACGGATCTGACACCGCTCGACATGAAGCTGACCCACCAGCTCGCCACCTGCTGGCTGGTGACGACGCCCTCCGGACGGTACGCCTACGCCACCAGCCCGGTGACCCGGGCCGTCACCGGCCTGAGGGTAGCCAGCGATGGCACCCTCCAGCTGCTCGACTCGAGCGGCTTGTCGGCGTCGACGGCCGGCGCCGCGCTCGACGAGGCCATGAGCCGGGACGGACGGTTCCTCTACGTGCTGAACCCGACCGACCTCACCTTCACGGCGAGCCAGATCGACACCTTCAAGATCAACGCCGACGGAAGCCTGACCGCACTCGGGTCGACCCCCGCCAGCCTCCCGGGAGGCAGCAGCGGCCTGGCGGTCAAGTAACCACCCGGGTGATCAGTAGTAGACCCGCCGCCGCCGGGTGCCGCTGACCAGGGCGACGATCACGGCCGCCCCCAGCACCTCGCACACGAAAACGCCGAGACGGTGGACGGCGGGATCGGGCCAGAGCAACCGGGCGATCACTCCCCCGAGGAGCGCCCCGCCGATGCCGACCAGGGCGGTGGCGAAGAACCCCATCGGGTTGTGGCCCGGCACGATCAGCCGTCCCAATCCGCCCACGATCAGGCCGAAAATCAGGATGGAAACGATCAGTAGGAGCACGTCACTACTGTGACCCCGCGCGGTCCCTGGTAAACCTCCAAACCCCGTGCCCGAAACCGCCACCATCACCATCGATCGGCAGGATCGGCGCAACGCTCTGGACGTGGCGGCGTGCGAGCGGTTGGCAGCCGAGTTCGATGCCGCCCAGGCAGCGGGCGCCCGGGCCATCGTGCTCACGGGCGCGGGCCCGCACTTCTGTGCCGGCGCCGACCTCGAGCTGGTCCACGGGACCGCACTAGCCGCCGCCCTGCGCCGGCTGCTGATCGTGCTCGGCACCGTTCCGGTGCCAGTTATTGCGGCGGTTCATGGCGTGGCATTGGGCGCGGGAACCCAGCTCGCCCTGGCGTGCGACCTGCGGGTTGTCGACCCGACCGCACGATTCGGCATCCCGGCCGCCAGACTGGGCCTCATGGTGGACCACTGGACCGTGCAGCGCCTGGCCCTGCTGGCCGGACACGGGCCCGCGCGGGCCATGCTGCTGGCGGCCGAAGAACTCGACGCCACAGGTGCGTTGCGACTGGGGTTGGCCCAGCGCGCGGGCGACCTGGCGGCGGCCCAGGCCTGGGCGGAGGAGCTGTCGGGGTTGGCGCCGCTGAGCCAGGCGGGCCACAAGCTGCTGCTCAACCGGCTGGAGTCGGTGCCCTCGGCCGACGCCGCGGGCACCGAGGCCTACGACCGGGCCTGGTCCAGCGCCGATGCCCTCGAGGGGCCCACCGCCTTTCGCCAGCGCCGCCGACCGCACTTCGAGGGCCTGTGAGCGCCCAGGACCTGATATCCCACTCACCGCTGGGCTTTGTGGTGGCCTTCGGGGCGGGGATGGCTTCGTTTCTCTCGCCGTGCGTCCTCCCGCTCGTGCCGAGTTACCTGTCGCTGATGTCCGGGCTGGGCGCCACCGAGATGCGGGTGAGCACCAAGACCGACCAGCGGGCCCTGCTCCACGCCGCCCTGCTGTTCGTGGCCGGGTTCACCGTGGTCTTCGCCGCGTTCGAAGCGGGAGCCAGCGCAGTGGGCCAAACCCTGCGGTCCCACCAGACCGTGTTGACCGAAGGAGCGGGCGTGCTCATCATCGTGATGGGCTTGGCCTTCGCCGGGCTCATCCAGCCGGCGTGGCTGATGCGGGAGCGCCGGATCCACGTGCTGCCGTCCCGGCTGGGGTCATGGGCCCCTCCGGTGATGGGCATGGCCTTTGCCTTCGGTTGGACACCGTGCATCGGCCCCGCCCTGAGCGCGGTGCTGGCCCTCTCCAACTCGCAGAGCACCCTGGCTCGGGGCGAGTTGATGCTGCTGTGCTACTCGCTCGGCCTCGGGGTGCCCTTCGTCGCGACCGGGCTGGCGTTCGGCCGGCTGGCCGGGGTATTCGACTGGATGAAGGCCCACCTACGGGCGGTCAACCTGGTTTCCGGGCTGCTGCTGGCCGCCCTGGGTGTTCTGCTGTTGACCGACAGCATCCCCCGGCTGTCCAACTGGTTCGTCAAGCTGCCGGGGTTGAACCATTTCACCCTGTAGACGGCCGGATGGTGAAAGATCAGGGCGCGCCAGTAGCGTTGGGGCTGTTGTCATGGCCGCTGCCGTCCGCCTCCGCTCCGCCGTAGCCCTCCTCGGAGGTTACCCCGTCCTCGCCGGTGCCGACCTCGAGGTTCAGGCGGGCGAAGTAGTGCTGGTCCAAGGGGCCAACGGAGCGGGCAAGACCAGCTTGCTGCGCACCTGCGCCGGGCTGCTGGCGGTGGTATCCGGCCAGGCCGAGGTGCTGGGCTGCGATCTGCTGATCGACCGCCGCGGCGTGCGCCGACGGGTCGGGCTGATGGGCCATGCCACCGCCCTCTACGACGACCTCACGGTCGAGGACAACGTGCGCTTCGCCGTCCGGGCGGCGGGCGGTGCGACCAGCGCGGTCGAGCCCGCCCTGGTCCGTTTGGGCCTGGCCGGACGGTTGCGCTCGGTTCCCGCGGGGCGGCTTTCGGCCGGTCAGCGCCGCCGGACCGGACTGGCCGCGCTGGTCGCCCGCCAGCCCGAGCTATGGCTGCTGGACGAACCCCACGCCGGGCTTGACGCCGAGCACCGGGAGCTTCTGGACGAGCTGATCCGCGCCGCGGTGGCGGCGGGCGCCGCCGTCGTGCTGGCCTCGCACGAGCACGAACGGGCGTCGGCGTTGGCCCATCGAACCCTCACCATGGCCGGCGGCCAGGTCCTGCCGGCCCAGCCGGCCGGCGCTGCTGGATTTGCTGGCTCGCAGCCGCACGGGGTCGAGCCGGTTGCCACCCCGGCCCTACCCCCGGTGGCGGGTTCGGCGCAGGCGACCGGGCTTTCCCCTCCGCTGGAGTCTGCCCATGTGGCGTGACGCCGCCCTCATGGCGGGCAAGGACCTGCGGATCGAGGCCCGTTCCCGGGTCGCCACCAACCAGGTGGCACCGTTCGCCCTCATCGTGCTGGTGCTGTTCGGCTTCGCCCTGGAGCCCGACCGCAGTGTGCTGCGACTGGCGGCACCGGGCCTGTTCTGGGTGGCGGTGCTGTTCTGCTCGTTGCTGGCGGTGCAGCGCAGCTTCGCGGTTGAGGCGGGCGACGGGGCGGGCGACGGGCTGCGCCTGTCGGGGTTGGACCCGGCCGGGATCTTCCTGGGCAAAGCGGCCGCCGTCGCCCTGGAACTGGTCGCCCTGGAAGCCCTGCTGGCGGTCGGGATCGTGATTTTCTACAGCACCGCCCTGACCGGGGTGGCCCTGCTGGCGGCCACCGCCGTGGCCGCCACGGTGGGCCTGGCTGCATGCGGGACGCTGTACGGCGTCCTCGCCGCCGGGCTGCGGGTGCGGGAAACGCTGCTGCCGCTGCTCATCCTCCCAGTCGTGGCTCCGGTGCTCATCGGGGCCACCCGTGCCTGGGAGGTCGCCCTGGGGCAGAGCGTGGACGACGGCTGGCGATGGGTGACGTTGCTGGCCGTGTTCGCGGTGGTGTACGTCACACTTGGGGTGCTCGCCTTCGGGACCCTGTTGGAGGAGGCATGAAGACCGGAACGGGCAATCGCACCACTCGGCTGCTGGGCACGGCCGCCCTCGTCTCGAGCGCCGTGGTCGTCTATCTCGGGCTGGTCGCCACCCCACGCGACATCGTGCAGGGCGACCTGGTCCGGTTGATCTACGTCCACCCCGCCGTGTCGACCATGGCGTTCGTCGCCTTCGGCCTCACCGCCCTGGCCAGCCTCCTCTACCTGCTGCCTCGTACCCGCAGCTGGCGCTGGGACCGCCTGGCCGGGGCCTCGGCCGAGGTTGGGGTGGTCTTCTGCGCCCTGTCCCTGGCCAGCGGGTCAATCTGGGGCCGGCCCGCGTGGGGCGTGTGGTGGACCTGGGACGCCCGGCTGACGCTGACCGCGTTGCTGTGCGCCTTGTTCATCGGCTACCTGGCGCTGCGGCGTACGGGAGGCGGGGCGGAGTCACGCGCCATCCGCTGTGCCGTGGCGGGCGTGCTGTTCGCCGGCGTGGTGCCGATCGACCACTTTGCCACCGAGTGGTGGCGGACCCTTCACCAAGGCGACACGCTGGCGACGCTGCATCCCCTGATTCACGGGTCGCAGCTGTGGACGATGCTGCTGTCGTTCATCAGCTTCGGGCTGGTCTACGGCTGGCTGGTGATCCACCGCTACCGCCTGGAGCAACTCGAGAGCCGGATGGAAAGCGAAGGGCTGGCCCACGCCCTGGCGGCCCGCCGGGCCGAAGCCCAGCCTGAGGGACCGGCCGCCACGCCGGTCGCGGCGGCGTCGTCGGCGTCGGCGTCGGCGGGAGGTCAGCCATGGAGCTGACGGAGATGGGATATGTGTTCCTGGGGTACGGGGTGGCGTTCGGCGCCCTGGCCGCCTATTCCGTGCTGGTCATCGTCCGGGGGCGAAAGCTGTCGCGAACCCTCCCGCCCGACGAGCGCACGTGGCAGTAACGCATCACCTCCCCCCCGGGGGCGGGGCCGGCGACTTCGGCGACTCCGGTGACTTCGGCGAGGGCGAGGCGTCCGCGGACGCGGGCCCGGTCGGTCCTCCGATCGGGGCGGTGATCAGGCCTCGAGCCCGGCTGGGGTCCCGGCGCCGCCAGGTCATGGCCTTCGGCATCATCGCCGCCGCCTTGGCGGTGCTGCTGTTTCGGGGCCTCGGCAACGCGACCGTCTACTTCAAGACGGCCGACGAGGCGGTGGCCCAGCGGGCCCAGCTCGGGAGCCACCGGTTCCGGATCGAGGGAACGGTCCAGCCCGGGGTGCACCAGCTCGGCCCCAACGTGGCCTTCGCCATTGCCAACAACGGGGTCTCCGTCGACGTCACCCATCACAGCGGCGCCCCGCAACTGTTCAAGCCCGGCATCCCCGTGGTGCTGGAGGGTCATTTCGCCTCGGACGGCCACTTCGACAGCGACCTGATCATGGTGAAGCACACCGCCAGCTACGACGCCCAGCATCCGGAACGGGCCACGACCGTCCCTTCCCCTTCCCCTACCCCGTGAACGCCGCGATCGGCTGGAGCGCAGTCCTGCTCGGCCTGCTGGCCTCCGTTGCCGGGGCGTTGACCCTGGCGGTCGGGCTGGTCCAGCGGCGCCCCAGGGTGCTGCGGGCCGGGCGCACCTACACCTGGCTCATCGCGGCCGGCGCGGTCCTGGCTGCGGTCGCCATGGAGCGAGCGCTGATCACCCACGACTTCTCGCTCACCTTCGTGGCCCACAACTCCAGCCGTTCCACCCCTCTCCTGTACCGGGTGACCGGCATGTGGTCGGCCCTCGAGGGCTCGATCATCTTGTGGACCCTGATCCTGGCCGGCTACCTGGCCGCCATGGCCCGCAAGTACCGGGAGCGCATCGAGGACCCGCTGGTGGGCTGGGCCACGCTCGTCACCTACGTGGTGTCGGGGTTCTTCTTCCTCCTGATGGTTGGGCCCGCCAACCCGTTCCGGACCTTCTCGGGGGCCAGCCCGAGCGACGGCCCGGGTCCCAATCCGCTGCTGCAAAACCACCCGCTGGTCGCCTTCCACCCGCCCATGCTCTACCTGGGCTTCGTCGGCTTCACCATCCCCTTCGCCTTCGCTGTGGCCAGCCTCATCACGGGCCGGATGGGTGAGGGTTGGCTGATCGAGACCCGGCGCTGGACGCTGTTCGCCTGGGGCTTCCTGTCGGCGGGCATCGTCCTCGGGGCGTGGTGGAGCTACGAGGTCCTCGGGTGGGGCGGGTTCTGGGCGTGGGATCCGGTGGAAAATGCCTCGTTCCTGCCGTGGATAACGGCGACGGCCTATCTCCACTCGGTGATGGTCCAGGAGAGGCGGGGGATGCTCCGGCTCTGGAACCTCTCGTTGCTCCTGGCCACGTTCAGCCTGACCATCCTGGGGACGTTCCTCACCCGGTCCGGGGTGCTCCAGTCCGTGCACGCCTTCACGACCTCAGGTATCGGGCCCATGATCCTGGCGTTCTTCGCGCTGGTGGTGGCGGTCACCGTGACGCTGATCGCCTGGCGAGGGGAGCGGCTGCGCTCCCCCGGGGCGATCGACTCGCCCGTCTCGCGGGAGGGGGCGTTCCTGGCCAACAATCTGCTGTTCGCCGCCTTCGCCTTCGTGGTGCTGCTGGGCACGGTGTTCCCATTGTTGTCCGAGGCGATCAACGGTCAGCAGATCGCAGTGGGCGAGCCCTACTTCGACCGCATGACGATGCCCATCATGGTGGCGCTGCTGTTCCTGATGGCCGTCGCACCGGTGCTGCCGTGGCGCAAGGCGTCGGGCGAGCTGTTGAGGACGCGCATCCAGTGGCCCCTCACGCTGGGCGTGACGACCGTGGTGGTGTGTGTGGCCTTCGGCGTCCGGGGGCTGAATCCGCTGCTGGCGTTCGGGCTGGGGGCCTTCGCGGCCGGTTCGGCCGGGCGCCAGCTGGTGTTGGCCGCCCGGCGCCAGGGCTGGCGGGGCCTGGTGGGCCGGGCCAACGGCGGCATGATCGTTCATATCGGCGTGGTGGTGATCGCGGTGGCCTTTGCCGGCAGCCGATCCTTCGCCCACCAGACCCAGCAAGCGGTCCAGCCCGGCCAGACCATCGCCTTCGCGGGCCACCGGGTGACCTATCTCGGGATGGACCAGGTCGGTCATCCCAACCGCCAGGCCCAGGAAGCCAAGGTGCGCATCGACGGCAGCAAGGTGTACCGGCCCGCCATCAGCCAGTACACGGGCGGGGGAGCGGCGATCGCCACGCCCGCGGTGCGCAGCACCCCACTCGACGACGTGTACATCAAGCTGGTCGCCGCACCGCTGCACCCGGGCGACCCGGCCACTATCGGGGTGATCATCCAGCCGCTGATCATGTGGTTGTGGCTCGGCGGCGGCATCGTGGCCCTGGGCACGCTGCTGGCCGCTTGGCCCGGGCGTCGCCGGCGGCCCATCGCCCCCGTGTCCGCCCCACTCCCGGGCTCGCCCTCGGCGGTTGACGAGGGCGCGACTGAGGGCGCGGGGACCGGTGCCCGTGCCCGTGCCGGTGCCGGTGCCGGTGCGGGTGCCGGTGCCGGTGATCACACCGGATCCGACGGCGATGGGCCCCAGCCCGCCCCGCCGGTCGGTGTCCCGGCCCGGACGGCGCGATGACGTCGTCGTCGCCCCGCCCGCTCGGGCCCAGGCGGCGCAGCCGGGTGCCGGTCATCAGCGCCATCGCGGTGGCGTGTGTCACCGCGCTGCTGGTCGCGGTGCTGGCCACCAGCAAGGACGCGTCCCAGAACCCGGCGGTGTCGGTGACCCCGCTGCAGAACAAGCCCGCGCCCGAGATCAGCGGTCCCACCCTGGGCGGCGGCAACGGTGCGCTGTCGGCCTACAAGGGCAAGTGGGTCCTGGTCAACTTCTTCGCCAGCTGGTGTGTGCCCTGCCGGCAGGAGCAGGCCGACCTGGTCAAGTTCCAGAACGCCCACGCGGCAGGAGACGCCGCCGTCTTCGGGGTGCGTTTCGATGACCCTGACGTCGGGCCCATCCAAGACCTGATGAACAAAAGCGGCGGCAAATGGCCCATCGTCGACGACCCGAACGCCAAGATCGTCTACAGCGTCACCGGGCCGCCCGAGTCGTTTCTCGTCTCTCCGGGCGGGATCGTGCTGGTCCACATCGTCGGCCCGATCACCGATGCCAAGCTCGAGGAACTGTTGAACCGGGCCAAACTGGTGGTCACCACGCCTGCGCCGGCGAGCCCGGCGCCAACCACCCCGTGACCGCAGGCCACCGTCTCCCGCACTGGCTGCCCATGGCCGGGCTCGGGCTGGTGCTGGTCGCCGCGTTGGCGGTGGGCACCGTCGGTCACGCAGGCGGCACTTCGGTGGACGACCGTGTCCATCGCATCACCGCCCAGATCCGCTGCCCGGTCTGCTCGGGCGAGACGGTGGCCGACTCCAGCGCCCCGATCTCCCAGGACATCCGCAAAGCGGTACGCGACCAGCTCCTGGCCGGCCGCTCCGACCGGCAGGTCACCGCCTACATCGTCCAGCACTATCCCGGTACCGCGCTCAACCCTCCGGCCACAGGGGTGGGGCTTTTGGTGTGGGCCCTCCCGGTCGTGGTCTTCGTCGGAGCGGCCCTCGGGCTGGGCCTGAGCTTCGCCCGATGGCGGGCCCGGTCGGGGCTGACGGTGAGCGACGCGGACCGCCAACTGGTGGACAGGGCCCGGCGTGATGTCGACCACTGAACCGGCCGCCGACACCGACCTGGAGTCGCTCAGGCAGGAGCGGGAATTCCTGCTCCGTTCCCTGGCCGACCTTGACGCCGAGTACGAAGCGGGTGACATCGAAGAGAAGGACTACCGGTCTCTGACCGACGATTACACGGCACGCGCGGCCGCCGTGCTCCGCGCCATCGACGGTTCCGCCCGCGCCATCGACGGTTCCGCCCGGCCTGACGGCCCCCCCCGGC
>JALYXV010000370.1 GCA_030947025.1 Actinomycetota bacterium
CACCACGGCCGCGGTGGCGTCGTCGGCGTGGCGGTGGGGCGACGGTGGCGACCACCGGATCTCGACGGGGTATCGACGACCCGGGCTGACAATGATTGGAGCCGGGGAGGCGGCTCCGCCCAGCACCGCCGCCATGCCGGCCGTATCCACGGTGGCGGACATCGCCAGCAGGCGCAGGTCAGGGCGCAGGCTCCCCCGCACGTCGAGGGCGAGGGCCAAGGCCAGATCGGTCTGAAGGTTGCGTTCATGGACCTCGTCGAACACGACCAACCCCACGCCGGGAAGGGCCGGGTTGTGCTGCAACCGGCGAGTCAAGATGCCCTCTGTCACCACCTCGACCCGGGTGTCGGGACCGACCCGGCGTTCGTCCCGGGTGCTGTAGCCCACGGTGGCGCCGACTGGCTCGCCCATCAGGGAGGCCATACGGGAGGCGGCCGACCGGGTGGCCAGCCGGCGAGGTTCGAGCATCACGATCCGCTGCCTGGCCAGCCACGGTTGCTCGAGCAGCCGCAGCGGCACAACGGTGGTCTTGCCTGCGCCGGGAGGAGCCTGCAGCACGGCGTGACCGAATCGGGACAGTGCCGCCCGAATCTCGTCGATGCTGGCCTCGACCGGCAGGCCAGTGGGCGCGGGGGATAGAGCCACGGCACTATTGTCGCCGTTGTCCGAGGTCACACCACCCGCAGCTGCTGGTTGCTCACCGCCACGACGTCTCCGCGGTGCAGTCGACGTCCCCTTCTGGTTTCGATCTCGCCGTTGACGCGAACCTCGCCGTTCGCCAAAACGGATTTGACGTCCGCCCCAGACTGGACCACACCCACCAACTTGAGTAGCTGGCCGAGACGAATCATCTCGTCGGAGATACTGACGTCACGCATATCGAAATCATCGCGCCGAACCGTCACCAACAATACCGGCGCCGGCGTCATGGTCGGCCCAGGCAACGTCATCTCCTACAATTGCCTGAAATCGAACGGCCAATATGGCTTTAGCGCCTACAAGGCGGGCGGTGACAGCAACATAACCGTCGACCATAACGAGATCGCGGCCAACAACACCAGCAACTGGGAGGTCGTCCTACCGGGCTGCGGTTGCGTCGGCGGCGGAAAACTGTGGAACACAGTAGGGGCAACCATCACCAACAACTGGGTGCACAACAACATCGGCCCGGGCATCTGGGTCGATACCAACAACGCGGGGATCTTGATCGACGGCAACTACATCAACAACAACGACGCCGAAGCCGTCTTTTACGAACTCAGCTACAACGGACAGATCACCAACAACAACGTCGTCGCCAACACCGTAACCAAAGGCAGGACCCTGGCCGCCCAAGGCAGCACCTTGCCGATCGGGAGCATCTACCTTTCGGAATCCGGCGGTGATTCCCGCGTCGACGGCGGCAAATATTCGACGTTCAACATCACGGGCAACAACCTGGTTGACAACTGGGGCGGCGTCACCCTGTGGGAGGACGCCAATCGGTTCTGCGGCTCCGACCCGAATACGTCCGTCTGCACCGTCGGCGGGGCTGCCTCGCTGAGCACGTGCGTGGCCGGCACGATCAACAACCCCCCCTACCTGGCCGACTGCCGCTGGAAGACCCAGAACGTGTCAGTACAGGACAACCAGTTCAGCTTTAGTCGCACCAATGTCGGTTGCACCACGACGGGTTGCGGCGAACAGGCCATTCTGGCCACCACGGGGACGGCCCCGTCCTGGTCCCCGTACCTGGGCACGGTTGTCAAGACCGGGATCACCACCCAGCAGAACAACCAGTTCGCCCACAACACCTACACCGGTGACTGGCAGTTCGCCTGGTCCGACACCACCCCGCTCAGCTTCACGCAATGGCAGGGGAGCCCGTCCAACCAGGACATCGGGAGCACCATGAACGGCGTCGGCTCCCCCCCGCCCCCCCCGGGCAACCTGTTGGATGCCGACACCGCCTCGATGGAGGGATCGATCGGCCATTGGGCTCCGTGGTTCTCGACCATGATCGCCCAGAGCGCCGCCCACGCCCAGGCCGGTACCCACAGCCTCCAGGTCAACATCACCGCCCCCTTCGGCTGGGGCGTGCAGCTGAACAACTGGCCCGGCTTCGCCGCCACCGCGGGCCTGCAAACCATCAGCTTCTGGGGCTTGGCGGGGACCGGAACGCTCGGGGCCACCATGCAGGCCCAATGGCGTGATGCCAGCGGGACCGTGTTGGGAACGAGCAACGCGGCCCTGGCTACCCTGGTACCGACGTGGCAACAGGCCAGCGCCAAGGTGACGGCACCGTCCGGCACGGCCAGCGTCACGGTGACCTTCACCGGCTCGGGCGGCGCGGCGGGCGACAGTTGGTACCTCGATCAGGTCTTCGTGGGCACCGCTCCGGCGGCCGGCGTCAACGCCCTCGACGCGGACACCGCATCGCTGGAGGGATCGGCGGGCCACTGGGCCCCGTGGTTCTCCACCACCGTCGCCCGGACGACCGCCCAAGCCGAGGCGGGCACGCACAGCCTCCAGGTCAACATCACCGCTCCCTTCGGGTGGGGCGTGACACTCGACAATTGGCCCGGGTTCGCCACCACGCCGGGGCCGCGAACGATCCGTTTCTGGGGCTTGGCCGGAGCGGGAACGCCTGGTGTGACCATGCAGGTCCAGTGGCGGGACGGCTCGGGCAACGCGCTGGCCACCAACAGCGCGTCCATTGCCACCCTCTCGGGCACGTGGCAGCAGGCGACAGCGGCCGTCGTGGCCCCGGCTGGCACGGTGTCGGTCACGGTCACCTTCACCGGCACCGCTGGGGCCGGCACCAGCCTCTACCTCGACGAAATCTACGTCGGGACGTAAATCCCGCCGCCGTAGAATCGCAAAATGATTTGCCGGTCGTCACACCAGACCGATCGCGTTACTGGCACTAGCGTGAATGGGATTACACGCGTGAGCAATAAACGCTCGCCCCTTTTCCCCGCCTGGTTTCGCCCGGCGTGATCCCGATGGACAGGAATGAGCGGCGGGCCCGGCTGGCGTGGCGCCACCACCTGGCGCCCGAGGCGTGGGCCGTCGACCCGACCGAGGTGACGAGAAGCCTTGTCGCCCTCCACTCGACCGACCCGGCGTCGGTCTACCTGGCCGCCATGGCCCGCACCCGCCTCGGCGACCCGGCCCACGTCGAAGCGGCCCTGTACGACGACCGGTCGCTGGTGCGGATGCTGGGCATGAGGCGGACCGTGTTCGTCCTGCCGGTCGAGACAGGACCGGTGGTCAACGCCGCCTGCACACGTGTCATCGCCATCCGGGAACGGCGCCGGGCGGTCCAGTTGCTGGAGCAGGGCGGGATCACCTCGGACGGAGCCACCTGGCTGGCGCGGGTCGAGGAGGAGACCATGGCCGCCCTGCGCCAGCGGGGCTCGGCGTTCGGCCAGGAGCTGAGCGCGGATGTGCCCGGCCTGCGGACGCAGATCCTGGTGGGCGACCAGACCAAGAAGTGGGCCGGTCCGATTGCCGTGACCACCCTCGTCGTATCCCTCTTGGCCGCGGACGGGCGCATTGTGCGGGGACGGCCCCGGGGCTCGTGGATCAGCAGCCAGTACCGCTGGGTGCCGAGGTCCGACTGGCTGCCCGAGGGGATCCCGGAGCCACCGGTAGAGCTGGCGCGAGCCGAGTTGGCCCGCCGGTGGCTGGCCGCGTTCGGCCCGGCCCCGGCCGCCGACCTGCAATGGTGGACGGGCTGGACGGCGGGGGAGACCAAGCGGGCGCTGGCCCTACTCCAGCCGGTCGAGGTGGACCTGGACGGGCGCCCCGGCCTGGTCCTGCCCGACGACCGGGCGCCGTCCCCCCGCCCCGGGCCGTGGGCCGCCCTGCTTCCCGCCCTCGACCCGACGGTGATGGGATGGGCGGAGCGGGAGTGGTTCCTGGGCGACCGGGAACAGCGGGCGTTGTTGTTCGACCGTTCCGGCAACGCCGGCCCAACCGTGTGGTGGGACGGTCAGGTGGTCGGGGGGTGGGCCCAGCGCCGGGACGGTGACATCGCCATGCGCCTGCTGCGCGATGTTGGCACCGACGCCCGGGTGGCCATTGAAGGGGCGGGGGAGCGGTTGCGGCAATCCGTCGGTGCGGTACGGATCACGCCCCGTTTCCGGACCCCGATCGAGCGGGAACTGACCGCCTGACTGGTCAGCTCAGCTTGGTGGAGGGGACCCAGTCCAGCTCGCCGGTCTGGGCCAGTTCGACGACCGCGGGCACCGGATCCTGGTCGGCGAACAGCCGCTCGTCGCCGTAGTCGGCCGGCCGCCCGGTTACGTCGACGGCCCACCATGAGGCTTCCAGGGCGATCCCACTCGGATCGGTGAAGTAGATCGAATGGAAGATGTCGTGGTCCACCACGTCGGTCACTTCGCACCCGGCGGCCTTCAGGCGGCTGCGCAGCCGGAGCAGGGCGTCCTCGTCGGCCAGGTTGAGCGACAGGTGGTCGAACTGCACGGCCCGCGGATCCGGGACCCCGGCCGGCTTGGCAAACGTCTCCAATTCGATGTCGTGGTATTCGAAAAAGGCGATTGTGTTCTGCTGGCCGATCTCGAAGAAATAGTGCCGGAAGGCTGGCGTCGCCAGGGTGGCCACCAGCCGGGCGCCCAGAACGCCGTGGTAAAACCGGACGGTCGCGTCCATGTCGGTCGTAACCAGGGCTAAATGGTTTACACCCCGCCACCGGGGACGCTCGCCGGTAACTGGATCCTTGTTCACTACCTTCAGCGTACAGACAGCGGCCGTTGAAGGGTTGAAGGTAACGGTTGAACGAGAAGGTCGTGGTCATCATCGGCGCCAACAGCGGCATCGGCAAGGAAACCACCGTCGCGTTGGCCGCCATGGGCTCCACGACCGTGCTCGGCAGCCGCCTCGCCCCGGCCCGGGGTACCCGCATCACTACCTCGCCATGGCCCTACACCGAGTCGAAACTGGCCAACATCTTGTTCACGAGGGGGACTGGCCCGACGCCCCGAACCGGCCGCGGTGACGGCCAATGCCGTGATTACGGGGCCGGTGCGCTCCGGCTTCGGCATGGGAAGGAGGGCGCGGGCCTGCTGGGATTGGGCTTCCGCCTGGGTCCGCCCCTTCGCGATCACCGCCCAGGCGGGCGCCGAGACCGTCATCTTCCTTCCTTCGACTCGCTTCTCGCTGGTCGCACCGGCGGCTACTGGCCGGCGCCAGCCGCGCCGGTCAGCCGGGTCGCTCGGGATGACGAGGCGGCCGAGCGGCTGTGGTCCGAGAGCGAGCGTCTGTTGGGACGGCCGGCGTTTCGGCCATCCGTTGAAGCAGTCGGGGGAAAAGCCCGGCCGGTGGCGGCGTCGAGTCGGTCGACGGATGTGTAGCTTTCCCCCAGCGAGAGAGTGCCCGGGGACGAGGGCGAGGAGAATCTGCGATGGCTCTGCACCGATTCGAGTTGGGTGAAGGCTCCGAGCAGGAGCTGAGCATCCGGCCCCAGTTCGCCGAGTTGGGTCAGGTCGGTCCATTGCCCCGGTTCCGGCTGCCCCGGGGCGGGATGCCGGCCGACACCGCCTATCAGGTGGTGCACGACGAACTGATGCTCGACGGCAACGCCCGGCTCAACCTGGCCACGTTCGTGACGACCTGGATGGAACGCCAGGCCGAGGACCTGATGGCCGAGTGCGCCGACAAGAACCTCATCGACAAGGACGAGTACCCCCAGACGGCGGAATTGGAGCGGCGCTGCGTCAACATCCTGGCCCACTTGTGGCACGCGGCCGCGCACGGCGGCGAGGCAGCCACGGGGTGCTCGACGTCAGGCTCGAGCGAGGCCTGCATGCTCGGGGGAATGGCCCTCTTGTGGCGCTGGCGGCAGCGCCAGCAGGCGGCGGCCGGTGGTGCCCTCGACCCAGCCCGGCGCCCGAACCTGGTGATGGGCGCCAACGTCCAGGTGTGCTGGGAGAAGTTCTGCCGTTATTGGAACGTCGAGGCTCGGTTGGTCCCGGTCAGCGCGGCCGCCACCCATCTCACCGCCGAAGGCGCAGTCACCCATTGCGACGAGAACACGATCGGCGTGGTCGCCATCTTGGGCTCGACCTTCGACGGCGTGTACGAGCCGGTGGCCGAAATCGCGGACGGGCTCGACGGACTGGCCCGCCAGTCGGGGCTGGACGTGCCCATCCACGTCGATGGGGCGTCGGGCGGCCTGGTCGCCCCCTTCGTCGACCCCTCCGTGGAGTGGGACTTCCGCCTTCCCCGGGTGCAGTCGATCAATGTGTCCGGCCACAAATACGGGCTGGTGTACCCGGGCATCGGGTGGGTGGTGTGGCGGGACAGCTCGGCCTTGCCCGACGATCTGGTGTTCAAGGTCGATTACCTGGGGGGCGAGATGCCGACCTTCACCTTGAACTTCTCCCGGCCGGGAGCGCAAGTGGCGGTGCAGTACTACCACTTCCTGCGGCTGGGCTTTGCCGGGTTCAAGGCGATCCAGGACACGTGCCGGGACGTGGCCCACTACCTGGCCCGAGAGATCAGTCGCCTCGGCCCCTTCGAGCTGGTGTCGGATGACTTTGGCATCCCTGCGTTCGCCTTTCGGCTGGAGGATCCCGCCGGTGCCGGCTACACCGTCTACGACGTCTCCGAGGCCCTCCGGGGCTCGGGCTGGATCGTTCCCGCCTACACCATGCCGCCTGCCATCGAGGACATGGCCGTCTTGCGTATCGTGGTCCGCAACGGATTCGGTCGCAACTTGGCCGACCTTCTCCTCGACCATCTGCGCCTCGTCATCGAGCGGCTGGAGGGCGGGGCTCATTCGTCGTCGTCGGCCCGGACCGGTTTCCATCACTGATGCGCCGGGTGGCGGACCGGGTCATGACGCGGCTGGCGTCGCTGCTCACCCATGTGTTCTTCCGTGGCGTCGAGATTGAGGGCGCCGACAACCTGCCCCGGCACGGCCCCCTGGTGGTGGTGGCCAACCACAACAACGGCCTGGTCGATGGGTTGCTGCTCATGACCACGCTGCGGCGGTACCCGCGGTTCCTCGGGAAGTCGACCCTCTTCCGGGTCGTTCCCCTGCGGCCGTTCCTCAAGCTGGCGGGGGTCGTGCCCGTGTACCGCCGATCCGATGAGGGCGGCGCGCACGGCTGGGCGGAACAGCTTCCCGAGCCCCGGGCCGACGACGTCGCGGGCGGGGTGCCGGGCGTGGTGCCGGGCGGGGTGCTGGGCGGGGTGCCGGACGGGGTGGCGGGCGGGGGGCCGGACCGCAACGAGTCCACCTTCCGGACCTCCCGTCAACTGTTGGCCCGAGGCGGCGTCGTCGCCCTGTTCCCCGAGGGAATCAGCCATAACCAGCCCGCGCTGCAGCCGCTGCGGACCGGTGCCGCCCGCATCGCCCTGAGTGCGGCCGACGAGGGTACCGAGGGAATTGCGACCGTGGCCGTGGGCCTGGTGTACGACGCCAAGGCCACCTTCCGCTCCCGAGCCTTGGTGCGGGTGGGCGCCCCCCGCCCGATCGGCCCGTGGGTCGCCCGTTACCGGGAGGACGCCCGGGAAGCGGTCCGGGCCGTGACGGACGAAATGGCCGGTCAGTTGCACGAGGTGGTCACGACGTACCGTTCCTGGCAGGACGCCGTACTACTGGCGGCGATTGCGGACTTGGTGGTCGCATCCCCGACCGGCCCGGCCGCCCTGGCCGATCGGGAACGGGTGGCGGCCGCCCTGGCGTCAATGGACCTCGACGCCAGCGCTCCGGGTCGGGACCTCAAGCAGGCCTACCAGTCGTACCGGCACGACCTGGCCCTGATGGGCCTCACCGACGCCCAGCTCACCGCCCGCTACGGCCGCCGCGCTCAGGCCATCGTGGCCTGGTCCCTGTTCAAGGTGGCGGTGGCGCTGCCGGCTGGCGTGATGGGCGTGGCCGTCCACGCCTTGCCGTACCAAGTGATGAAACGGGTCGGGAAGCTGCCCAAGAACGAGAGCGTCAAGTCGACGATCAAGCTGCTGGGCTGCTTCGCCCTGTTCACCGTCGACTATCTGGCGATCGCGCTGGTGGTGCGGCGTAAACGGGGCCTGTTGGCCGCAGTCGCGGCATTCTTCGCTGCCCCGGTCAGCGGCTACACCGCCCTGCGGTTGAGTGAGCGGGCCAAGGCGGCGGGCGGGTTGATGGAGGGAGCGAGGATCGTGCGTTCCCGCCGGACGGTGCTACCGGCCGTCAGGGCCCATCGGGCCGACGTGGTCCACCGGGCCGCCGAGTTGGTCGGCCGGCCGGTCGATCCGGCAGAAGCCCAGCCCGAGATGCCGGCGCCGACCTGATTCTGGGGCCTGATTTTGGGGCCATTGTGTGCAATGAGGGTACGCATACGGGCATACGGTCACTCATTGCACACAACGGTTGGCGCCGGTCGACAGGACGGCCCCCCGTCATGCCTGGGCGACGGTGTATCCCCACGTCGGGCGCACCGGGAGCACTTCCAACTGACCCAGGGTGAGTCGCAGTCTTTTGGCCGCGGCGGGAACGACCAGAGGGGTGACCCGGTCCAGGAGCTGGTCGATGCGGCAAAACGAGCTCAGCAGCCACCGTGACAGCATTCCTTCGTCCATCCAGGCGGCCGCGTCCGGGGGCAGGAGGTTGGCCAGCCATCCGGGCGAAGCGGCCTGCTGGGCCAGATAGGTCCAGGACCAGGCGTCCGACGCCACCCTCAGGATCCGCACCAGTTGGCCCATCGGAACGGTGACACCGTTGTCCGCCGCGATCTGCATGACCGGGTGCAAGCCGGCGACATCGGGCCACGTGAGGGGACGGGTCGCCCGTCCGGCGGCACCGCAGACGTTGTTCAGCCACATGGAGGCCAGGAGCCCGTCGGTCGGCTCCTCGGGCGGCGGCGTCGGCAGGCGGAAGCACCGCCGGATGCAGTCGGGGATCCGGCCGATCGTCGGCGGCTCGTTGACGAGGATGGCTGAGCCTTCCCGGAGGTAGCCGGCCATGTCGCCCGAGCGGGTCATGAGACAGACCACTCGTGCCTGCCGCCGCTCGCCCGGGGCGAACAGAGGCACTCGCTCGTGGGGCTCACCCGGCAAACCGTAGGCCCAGCCGCAGCCCACGGTGGCGATGGCCGCGCACGCAGCCGGGGCGACGAATCCCACCAAGGTCTCGACGTCGCGGTGCCAGCGCATGTCTTCTGGGTCGTCGACCGTTCCGGTGATCTCAGCCCAGGCGGGCGGGGCGCCAGCCGGCAGAAGCGACTCCACGCTCTGCGCCATGCGGGTCAGGGTGTGATTGAGGGTGCCATTCATACCCTGCTTTATGCCGCGGCCCAGTGGGTGCGCCGCACCTCGCAGCTAGCTGGGGGGCGGCAGGACCTTGAGGTGCAACTCCTTGAGCTGCCGCTCATCGACCGGGCTGGGCGCGCCCATCAGCAGGTCGCGGGCGCTTTGGTTGAGCGGGAAGGCGATGACCTCGCGCAGGTTGGCCTGGTCGAGCAGCAGCATGAGGGTGCGGTCGAATCCGGGGGCGATCCCGGCGTGGGGCGGCGCCCCGTAGTGGAAGGCCTGCCACAGGGCGGGGAACGACTCGCGCACCCGCTCGGGACCGTACCCGGCGATGGCGAAGGCGGCCTCCATCACCTCGGGTAGGTGGTTGCGGACCGCTCCGGACGACAGCTCGAGGCCGTTGCACACCAGGTCGTACTGGAACGCCAAGATGTCGCCTGGTTCCTTGGTGTGGAGCGCCTCCAAACCGCCCTGAGGCATGGAGAACGGGTTGTGCGAGAAGTCCCAGCCCCTGGTTTCGTCGTTCCATTCGTACATGGGGAAATCGGTGATCCAGCAAAACGCCAGGTCGTCGGGATCGGCCAAGCCGAGTTCCCGGCCCACCGCGGTCCGCTGCACCCCGAGCGCGGTGCTGGCCCGGTTGGCCGGACCGACCGCGGTCAGGACGGCATCGCCCGGCTGAGCCCCCACGGCGTCGACGATCACCTTGACCTCTTCGGCGGTCAACTTCCGGGCCAGCGGACCCTTCGTTGGGGGGCTCTCGGCGCCTTGCTCGTGGCCTCCCGGTCCCGCGGGGCCCGGCTGAAGGCGCGGCTGGTCCGGAGCCTCCAGCTGCAGCCAGCTGCCGATCACGCCGGACTTGGTGGCTGCGTCGGCGAAGGTGTCGAACCACCGCCGAGGCCGGGGGCCGCCGTTCGGGACGCGGAGGACCCGGATCACGTGGCCCTTTTCCGGGGCCAGCCGGAACATCGGTAGCTCGGTGGCCCCGCCCAGGACAGTGGTGACGTCGGCGATTGCGAGCTCGAAGCGCAGGTCGGGTTTGTCGGTGCCGTAGCGCGTCACGGCATCGCCGAAGGTCAGGCGGGGGAAGGGGGCCTTGGCTCGCTTCACCGGGGCCAGGCCGCCGGCCGGGAGTTCGGTGACCACGTGGACCATCAACTGCTCGACCTCGTCGAACACGTCCTCTTGGGTGGCGAAGGCCATCTCGAGATCGATCTGGTAGAACTCGCCCGGGCTCCGGTCGGCCCGGGACGCCTCGTCCCGGAAACACGGGGCGATCTGGAAGTAGCGCTCGATGCCCCCCACCATGAGTAGCTGCTTGAACTGTTGGGGGGCTTGGGGCAAGGCGTAGAACTCACCGGGGTACAGCCGGCTGGGGACGAGGAAGTCGCGTGCGCCCTCCGGGCTGCTGGCGGTGAGGATCGGGGTCGTGACCTCGAGGAAGCCCCGCTGCGACATATGGGTGCGGACCAGCTGGGCCATCCGGGCCCGCGCCTGCAGGCGGGCTGCGACCGGTCCCCGCCGGAGGTCGAGGTAGCGGTAGCGGAGCCGGGTCTCCTCGGAGACCTCGGCCACGGGGTCGACCGGGAAGGGGAGCACCTCGGCCCCCGAGAGCACGTCAACCCAGTCGACCGCCAGCTCGATGGTGCCGGTAGCCAGCTTGGGGTTGAAGTCCTTTTCCTCCCGGGCGACCACCTCACCCTCCACCGAGACCACACTCTCCAGTCGCAGCCGGCTGAGGAGGTCGAAGCTGGGACGGTCGGGGTGGGAGACCAGCTGCAGCACCCCGCCCGAATCCCGCAGGTCGATGAACAACAGGCCGCCGTGATCGCGCTTGGCCGCGATCCATCCGGCCAACCGGAGCGGCTGGCCGATGTGGCTCTCGTCCACCTCGCCGGCACGGATGGCACGGTAGGTGTTGTGGGCCAGAGGTGGATGCGGCAGGTGATCGGTCACGGTGGAAACGAGGCTACAGGGCGTACCTGGGCCCGAGGTTGGGCGCGAATGAGGCCCCCGCAGCAGCGGGGGCCTCATGGCACGTGGGTGGTGGAGCTATCTGGTCCGGGCCCGGCGCAGCAGCCGACGAGTCGCCTCGGCCACGATCAGGAGGCCGGCCGCGATCCACGGCAGCAGGGGACCGGTACCGGTGGCTGCCAGCCCAGGGCCGCCGGCCGCGGTGATCGCCGGGGCCACCAGGGTGACCGAACCTCCGACGATGACGTTGCCGACATTGGGACCGATCAGGGTGGCGATACCAGCGACACCCCCGGTGCAGTTGCCCAGGCTTGCGGTGGCGTTGGCCGTGTCCTGGAGGACGCCCGCGGCCGACCCGGCGCTGGTCGAGACCTCGATCGTCAATACTGTGGGTGGGTCACCGGGGTGGTAGTTGCCGATGTTGGCCCAGGTCACCGTCTTGGTCGCCGGGTCGTACACGCCCCCGTGGTTGATGTTGCCGACGGTAAAGGTCGGGCTGCCCTGGTTGATGCTGATCTTGTCGACGACCTTGATGTTGATCAGGTCACAGCTCGAGTCGCTGAGAGCGGTTGCCGTGCTCGGCACACTGATGTTCCAGGTGAACGGGCTGCCCGCGGTGACCGTCGCCGGGTTGGCATTCTTGGCGATGGGAACCAGGCAGGTCAGCGACCCGTCAGGCAGGGTGACGGCGGCCTCCATGTGCCCGAGCCGCAGGTCGGCGATGGTCGTGGTGCCGAGGCTGAGGTGCAGGGCGAGCAGGTCGTAGGACCCCGAGACGGTATTGGTGCCGTTGGCGAAGGAAGGCAGCGGGCTGGCCACGGTCACGCCGTCACCGAGGGCGACGGACAGGTTGAGGCCCAAGGTCATCAACAGCGTGTGGAGCCCCGACGCCGGGCCCACCAGGTTGTTGAGGAGCGGCGCCAGCGCGGCCAGCGACGCCGTGATGGGCGCGATCGGCACGCCGGCAAGGGTCAACTTGACCGTCACCGACGGATCGGCGTTGCTCAGAACCATTCGGCTGTGGCCCTTGCCGTCCGTGATCGCCTGCAGGGTTACCGGCGTGGTCACACTCGTAGCCTGGACATCGATCTCCAGCGTGGTGGGCGTGGCGCCGCCTATGAGGGTGACGAGCAACGGGGCGATGACCTCTTCTACCGTGGTCGCCATCCCGAAGGTCCCGTCACTGTTGGCGATCAGGTCGGACCGAGTGGACGACGCAGCCGCGCCGGGGCTGTTCACCACCGAGGTCAGGACTGAGGTCGGAGCCGCGGCGCTGCCCAACCCGTAGGCCAGGGGGCGGCCGACCGGGCAGAAGGTGCCGTTGTAGGACGTGCTGGCGTACCCATGCAGTACGCCGGTCTTGAGGAGCCCGGGGATCACCAGCGGGACGGCTGATACGTCCGGTCCGGCTACTGTGCCGACCTGATTCGAAGGGGGCGCGGCTGACTCGGCGACGCCGAGCTGAATTTGGTTGGCCTGGGCC
>JALYXV010000364.1 GCA_030947025.1 Actinomycetota bacterium
CCGCCGCCATGTCGACCGCTCGGGCGACACGAGGTGGTAGGGGGATGAGGGCCAGCTTGGATCCCTTGCCCAGCACGGTCACGGGTTCGATGGCCGCGTTCGATGGCGAGGTCTTCGATGTTGATCCGGCACGCCTCTGAGACCCGTAGGCCCAGCAGCCCGAGCAGGCAGGCGAGAGCGTGGTCGACGGGGCTGCCCGCGGCACCCTTGGGCGATGAACGCTCCCAGCTCCATGCGGTCAAGGCCGAGTGTGGTCGATTCGGTGTCGATCTTGCTCGTTCATCACGGCCGCCTTGGACGCCGGGGTGCCACTACGGGACGTGCAGATCGCCGCCCGCCACTCCGACCCGCGCACGACCACCCGACGAATGGATCGCAACCGACGGACAGGACCACGCCCTGGCCGCAGTCGAGAACCTGAGAAATGCCGTCAACGACGGGGCCGTTCCCGTGCTCCGAGACGACGCATCACTGCGGGCGTACTGGGATAGTCGCCGACGTCAAACGGCGTGACCTCGGCAGTCGTCCATGGCGACGGCAGCTGGGCCGCCCTGGAACAACTCAGCCCTGACGACCGCAGCGCAATCGACGACGTCCTGATCGCCTGGCTGGACACCGGACCACCCCGTGACCGCCCTCGAAGGCGCGCTGGCGTCACCCTCTTCGAACACGACCTGCGCCACGTTGCCGTGGGGATCACCTACGTTGTCGACGACCATCAACAACTCGTCGGCGTCCTACGGATCAGCAACCTCTGACTGCCGACCAAGCCACATTGAGGGGACGCTGGGCGCCTCAGATTGCGACGGCCAAAAGACAGGCGCAGGACGCGTACCGGCCGACAGATCGGGCACGATACGGGCCGATATCGGATGGTCAACCCGACCGACATCGGCGTGCCCTTCACCGGCGCTTCGGGGGTACGCTCCGACCAGCGAAACCGGCGGCGGCGCACCTCCTCCAAACCCCGGCATGGAGCGTTATCGAGCGCGCCAGATAAGTGCCGAAGTAGGGTGCTTCGGCGCGACACGCCGCCGTTCCACGGACACTCCGTTCGCGGTGACAACATCGTTGCCTTACTTGTCGATCATGCGCAATGCCGACGCAGCGCAATATCGGTTTACGATCGACATCGCACCGACCAACAGTGAGCGGCCAGACTATACGTCGTCCGCTCCTGTCGTCGCTCGCTAACTCCCAGAGGCGTTGGGGAAAGCAAGCCCGATCCGACGTGCCTTCAGGGCTTGCTCAGCTTTGTAGATTTCCACGTACTCATTCACAACTGACGCGGGCACGGACAAACGCTCTGCCATCTTGTGAACGGCCGCCACCTCTTCGGACGCTAGCTCTCCGTCGGAGCCGCAAGCGCGAATTGCGTCGCAGATGCAGACGCGCTGCGCGCCCTGCTGCGCGCCGCGGGTGAACAGATCCTCGAAATCGTCCTCGCCGCGGTAGGCGCTCAATATTTCAATGTTCTCCGGTGAGCAGCCACTGATGGACGCGTATCCGAGGATCCAGTCCCGCTCAGCATCGGTGATCTTCCCATCACCATTGGCGGCAATGAGCAGGGCCTTTCCATACTCAAGGTTCTCCTCTTCCGAGAGGCTGCCCGCGATCTCGGCCGGTACCCCCCAGCACTCTCGGAACCACCACATCAGAGCTCTGTCATCTAGTTTGGTCATTGTCTGGGCTCTCTTACGTAGATATTTAGGGCGAGTGGCCACAGTCGACGCAATCTGCGGACCAACAGGTAGTTTGATCGAGATAATGCCAAGAGTCAAGCGACCTTCGGACCCTTCGGGGGATCGTCTCCCGCACGACGGTGAAGAACGCCGTCCACCAGCTCGGACACGGGATGGGGATCGGCTTCGACCAGACGATCAGAAGGCGAAACGAACGCGCCGTGGAATGAGCCGATGCCGATCGATCGACCCTGGCGCCGCTGGCATCCACCGCCCCTCGAGAAGACCCACGGATTCGGTAACCCGAACCCGCGCCGCACTTCGACATTCAGCAGACCAGCACCAACCGCTTTCGTAGTTTTCCGCCGCCCGGCTCGCAGGATCGCTCAAGTGGTCACTCCTCGATTGCGGTTGCATGATCGCGAGTGACGGTCGACCACGTTCGTGTCAATATACATGGCAAGTCGGTCCGTCGTGGCATGCGCACTTCGCCATCGCCGCCGCCATAACAGCCGCCTGCCCTCGCCAAACCGCAACGAGCTCTCCGAAGGACAAGACTGAGCCCCTCTTCTGGAGTCGCGACTCATGAGCAAAGTGCAGTCGTGTTGAGTCAACACCGCGTCGGACGAGCCACAAGGTTCTGCAAACGGACCGCCGAATCCCCATGGGCAGTTCAAATGATCATAAGCGTGGGCACTACCCACCTGTAGTCCGACGAACCCGCGCTCAGTCCCGGCTGCTTAGGTCGGAACAGCGCAAGGGGGACACGTCCTATATCCGGCGAAGCCGCCCAGGTTGACTGCCCTATAACGCCGGCTCAGAGAGAGCGCGATCGAAGTACACAGAACTCATTGCCCTCGGGATCGGCGAGCACAATCCACGACCGCTCGCCTTGTCCGATGTCCGCTCGCGTGGCGCCGAGCGCAAGCAGCCGTTCGACCTCAACGTCTCGGTCGTCTGGCCGGAAGTCGAGGTGCAACCGATTCTTGCTCGTCTTCGACTCCGGGACGGGGACGAAGAGGAATCCCGGCAGACGATCCGCAGCGGGTCGAATCTCGAACTCGTCGGGGTCGTCGCCGACGACTACCCAGCCGAGCGCCGCCTGCCACCACATCCCGAGGCCGCGCGGATCCCGTGCATCGACGATTGTCTGCTCCCACTCGAGGCTCACGAGGCGATCGTAGAACCCGCGTAGCCGACTGCCTCGAAACGCCGACCCGGTGACGCACCTGGAGAGGGCTCGCTGAGCGTGACCGTGCTGGTTAGGGTGATCGGCACACTCAGCGCAACCCAGTTGATCCTCAGAGTGGCCACTGTCGGCCGAGCCCGTCGCGCTTGCCGGAGTTAGCAGTGCATTCGCAGGCTGTCGCGGAAAGCGCCCATTGAGAGTTCTCGGGATCATCAAATGCGAGGACGGCTCGCCGGCTCGATGTTGAGAAATGGCGATCGAACTTGCTTCTGAGCATCCGAGCCCGACAGTCGGTTCTCAGGTCGCCGAGGTAGCGCGTATCTGGCGTGTTCGGTCGGTTGTCAATGCCGTAATCGGCGGTCGTGCATGAAACCGTTTCGCTGGCGCCCGGTTGCGTCGAGGTGTGTGTGCGCCCGATCTGGCGGCCTCGGGCCAGTCGCCCGCAGCGCCACCAAGGTGGCAGTTGCCGCGCCAGCAACGCTGGGGCTGCCGCATTTCGCTCGACGACCCTCACCCCGTCCAACGGACATCGACAAGGTTGGTCCAGCACTGAACGCGAAGCGGCCACCGGATCCCTCCACGATGCGACAGCCGAACCGCCCGACCGACCGCACGACCATGGTCAGCCGCTCCGTGGCGGGGAGGTCTGGTCTAGCGCCATGAGGTCCTGCGATTGGCGGCACCAGCACGGCCGCATTGGACGAGGCCGTCGCCGTCGCTGAGCTGCCGGTAGCGGCGGCAGCTCGCGCAGTGCCCGAAGCCGGCTATGCCGGCGGCAACAAACACCGCGCCGAGCATAATCCCCACCCCGCATGCTGCGATCCCCAGGGCCGTCAACCAGGTCACAGCCACAATCATCGCGGATAGCGACCTGTGCCACTGACTCTATGGCGGGGTCGTCGACTTGGTCGGCTGCGAGTGCCGGGTAGTGTCGCTGGGCCATTGACAGCCGCATCGCTATGCGGCCTCGGCCTCGGCGTCGGCCCGGCGTCGGGGGTGGTCAAGGGCTCGCCGTGTCCCGAGAGCCGCACAAAACCTCGGAGAACAGCGAGGCTTGGTTCAACCCGAAGGCCCTCGCCCAATGGCCGTCACCCTGAGCTACTGCCCGCTCGTCGATGTACCCGCGTGTCGCTATGCCACAGGACGGCGCCCCGGTCGACATCCACCGCGGCCGTGATTGCCGGACGCGTCGGGTGCGCGTGAACGCATGGTTATCGAGCGACACCTGGCTCGTTGCGAACGGCGACGTCGCCTCAGCTTAGAGCACTGCAGTGTCCTATGCCGACGCCTCGGGAGAAATAGTCAAGACTTGTGGATGAGATTTTTGGGGCGGCGTCCCTTCCGGGGCTCAGTTGCTGGGTTTCACGTCCTTCTGCTCGGCGTCTTCAAAGGCGGCTTTTGACGGAGTTGTTCGGGCGCC
>JALYXV010000367.1 GCA_030947025.1 Actinomycetota bacterium
ACGACACCCCCTTCAGGCAAATGGCCTCGGCCGGTATCTCTTCGAGGAGGTTACCAAACATACTTACGGCCCAACCATGCCAGAATATCCGGTGCACAGGCACTTGGTGCGGACGACACAGCTCAACAATCCGTTCAATCGTTGTGTCAGGGCAGTCAGCACCCACGAATACCGCGCGGAGAGCAGGCATGGCGGGTATCGCCAGTCGGACGCCATCCTCGCTAAATGCCACGGGTGCGGCTCGGCAGGAGGGACTGATATTTGGCGGTGATCGGGCCGCTGAGCAGGCAATTTCTGTTTGTGATGGTTTGAGTGGTGGGGTTTGGAGGGGTGTTTTGGCCGTGGATTGGTGTTGTAGGAGTTGCTAGGCGCTCGAATGGTGGGGTGAGCGGCGCTTCGCAGCGGTCGGCGAGGCGTTTTGGGGGCCTGTCGGCTCTCGTTCGGACTGTTCGACGGCGTGCAGTGATGCGATCTCGAGCTTGGCGATGATGTCTTTTAAGTGTCGGGAGTTGTCGAACCAGGGTTGGTAGCGAGCGAGCTGTTCTTCGCTCAGGTAACGCGTGACGGTTTTGCCGTTCACGGTTCTGGTCCATTGGATGTAGGGGCCGTGGAGGGTGGGAGGGTCCGCTGTGCAGGCGCAGCCCTGTTTCCCGCAGCGCATGTGGCGCCTGATGACGCTGCCGGGCAGTAGCCCGTCGATCTGGCCCATGGCCTCCGCGAGGGCCCGGCGCGTCGCGGCCCAGGCGTTGATCGGCTTGGCGGTGCTCATCGGTTGCCTTTCCTACCAGCCGCCACCGGACCATCCACGCCCCGTGACCCTACAGCGTAGACGCTGTAAGAGTCGCCCACACCGGTGGGGGTCGAAGATGAAGGAGGCCCTTGATGGACACGCCCTGTGGCAGCGAGGACGGCTTCGCCCCAAGCCGGGAACGCTTCGAGGAAGTCGTCTCGTTCTTGGGCGCCCAGAAAACGGCGGCGCTTAGCCACGCCGAGGTCGAGGACCACCTCGACACCGCCGGACGGGACCTGCTGCGCCAGCTGTTCCAGGACCACCTGGACCTGCGGGCGCTGGCCGAGGCCCGCCTCGAGGTAGTGGCCGGCGTCAAGGGGGCCGAACACGCAAACGTCGAAGCCGGGCACTCTCGGGCGTTGACCACGATCTTCGGCCAGGTCCGCGTCGAACGCCTGGCCTACCGGCGTCGCGGGTCGGCCAACTTGCACCCCGCCGACGCGGTGTTGAACCTGCCCGAGGAGAAACACTCCCACGGGCTGCGTCGCCTGGCCGCCATCGAAGCCTCCCGAGGTTCCTTCGACGCCGCCGCCGAGGCCATCGGAAGGGCCACGGGCACCACGATGGGCAAACGCCAGGTGGAACAACTCACCGCCCGGGCCGCCGCCGACATCGAGGAGTTCTACGACACCTTCGTCCCCGAACCCGGCTACAACAGCGACGTGCTGGTCCTGTCCTGCGACGGCAAAGGGATCGTCATGAGGCCCGATTCCTTGCGTCCCGCCACCGAAAAGGCCGCCGCCAAGGCCACCGCCAAGCTCGACAGCCGGCTGTCGAAAGGCGAGAAGCGCTACCGCAAACGCCTGGCCGAGGTGGGCGCCGTCTATGACATCACCCCCGTCCCGCGCAGGCCCACCGACATCATAGGTAGCAACGACGAGCCGACCCCGGCGCCGGTGGCCAAAGCCAAATGGGTCACGGCCAGCGTCGTCGAAGACGCCGCCGAGGTGGTGGCCAGGGTCTTCGACGAAGCCGACAACCGTGACCCACGCCACCAACGTCAATGGATCGCCCTGGTCGACGGCAACAACCACCAGATCGAACGCATCGGCGCCGAAGCAGCCGCCCGGGAGATCTCGGTCACGATCATCATCGACCTCATTCACGTCATGGGATACCTCTGGGCCGCGGCGTGGTGTTTCTTCGCCGAGGGCGACGCCGCCGCCGAGAAATGGGTGCGGGCCAAGGCACTGGACATCCTTGACGGCAACGCCCGCCAGGTCGCCGCCGGTATCCGGCGGCGAGCCACCGCCTCGGCGTTGAGTGCCACGAAAAGGAAGAAGGCCGACGCGTGTGCCACCTACCTGACCAACAAGGCCCCCTACCTCGACTATCCCACGGCCCTCGAGGCGGGCTGGCCGATAGCCAGCGGAGTCATCGAAGGCACGTGCCGATATCTGGTGGCCGACCGCATGGACATCACCGGCGCCCGCTGGAGCGTCCAAGGAGCCGAAGCCGTCTTGAAGCTACGAGCCGTGCGATCCAACGGCGACTTCGACGACTACTACCAATTCCACCTAGAGCAAGAACGAAGACGAGTACACGAATCTCGCTACGCCAACCACATCATCCCGGTGGCCGCATAAGTCACTCCTACGGAGCCGCACCCTAATGAATATGTCTCTTGGGCTTACCGCGGGCATAGCCGCAGGATGGTCGGTGAGAATCGGCCATAGGTGGCGGCAACGGAAGCAACAGATGGATCTCCAGCTTGAGAAACGATTGAGGGGCTCAACCGGAACGGCCCGTGGATATTGGCCCGGCGAGGGCCCTCGTCCGGCTGGTCGAAGTGAATGAATCAAATGAACGGCGCCGGCACGATCAGTCAACTCCACAGGACTCGACGTCTGCGCGCTGTCCAGCCCTGGTCAGGTGACCGCCCTGATCCGGCAATTCGACGATCTTCGTGATGGGACGCACGGCGACCGGTCAGTCGCCACGACAAGGAGACTCATTTCGCGGACGCTGTGGATTTGCTGGCGCCTGTTGCCCGCCATGCCTTGATGAGATCAACACGCATCTGCTGTTTGACACGGCAGCATCCTCTCGACCAGCCTGCAACATGAGGCCGATGGAAGCTTGAGCGCGTCGTCGCGCGTCGCTTGGCCCGATCAGCAGGCGGCCGGAGTGGGGCCAGCGACGCTCTGTGCCCACTACGGCATCCTTTTCCACCGTCCGCATTACGAGGCGGGACCGTGCGCGACTGGCCGCTGAACGTTTTCACGACCCGGGACGAGGCCGAGCTGTTGCCGATCATGCGCGCCATCGTCACCGGTGACCTGCACAACACAACCTGGTCCTCCAGGCGGACGACCAGATCATTCCTGCCGTCAGAAAACCAGCGCCCGAGCGACCGCCGCGCCCTTCATGACATTTCGATTGCTGGACGAGCCGCCTGGTGGTGAGACCTCGTCTCGCGGTCATTCCGCGGGGCGGTCCGTCCTTCGAGCATGGCGAAGCCCAGGAGGAGAACAGCAAGGGACTCGGCGACGATCGCTACGAGTGTTTGGGGTGCGGGCCGCAGGCCGAGCTCGTGGAATTGGAACAGACCTCCATGGGTGTGGGCGATGCCCAACGCGCCGAGAGTACCGAGGCTCAATGTCATGGCGGCAAGCCGTATCAACTGGGCCAGCGCCACAGTGCGCCGCCGCACCCGCCTCCTGCCTCCTCGCAAGAGAAGGGCGCCCAGGACGGCCGACGAGCCGGCTTGGAGAAGGAAGCTGACGCCGATCTTGGGGATAAAGCGGTAGCCGTGCCGGTAGAGACACAGGTGCGCGTAGCCGCCCGCGAGGATCAAGGCAGCTGAGGTGGCGCTGAGCGCGCGGGCGGTGACGGCCCGGCCAAGTCGGCGGGAGCCGTCCGCCTCGGGTCCGTGAGTCCGGGCGGTGGGGCGGCCTGCGCGGCCTGCGCGGTAGGCGCCACGCCCCGATGGGGTCAAATGGGCGTCTCCTATTGTGCTCGCGGAGTGGGCCATCGGTAACTCCTTGTCTCGCGATTGCTTCACAATGAAATAGGGGGCCGAGTTACGCGACGCCTGGGAGTTCCAGGGCCTAGTCGTACTTGGGGCAGCCGTCGTCGGCGTCCTGGGCTTCGAGGCTGTGCCTGATGCGCTGGCGCCGGAAGCGGCCACTGTCACCATGCCGGCGGCCGCGAGTGCGGCCACTCGCCACCGCCTGCGACGGGGCTCTCGCGTCTGGGTCCGGTACTGGGTCTGGCTGGTTCTGGGTTAGATCGGACCTGGAGCGGGAGGTTTCCACGTCGTCCCCGCCGTGTCTCGGGAGCTTGTGATCGCCTTTTCTCAATGAGATACCGGCCAGTGCCGGGATACCTGGTCCGGTCGGTCGGCGCCGGGAGGGCATCCCGGTGCCCCGCTCGACCGGCTTCAGGCTCAGTTGGAGGTCGTGGGCGGTGCGACCAAGCCGGGCTGGATGACGATCTTGCGAGGCCCGCTTCCGATCGGGATGGTGGCGATGTCGCGCTTGCTGTCCAGGGAGATGACCGACACGTCATTGGAATTCTCGTTGGTTACATAGGCGAAGCCGCCGTCGGAGCTCGCGGCAATCCAGTGCGGCATCTGGCCCACGGACACCGGCGTGACGGCCCGGGTGGTGGTATCGACGACGGCCACATGGCCCGGTGCCTGGACGACGACGAGAGCGGTCCGGCCGGCGCCTACGAACAAGGGTTGATGCGGTGACACGCCCACCGCGATCTGGTCGACGATGGTGTTGGTGGTGGGATCCAGGACTTGGACAGCACTGGCACCGGCCTCGGTGAAGTACAGCCGCTTCCCGTCCGGGGTGAAATTCAACGCCCGCGGGACCTTGTCCAATGCGACCCGCCCGATCACTGACTTCGAGGAAAGGTCAACAATGACGAGAGCGGCGGAACCTTGAACCTGGGAGGCCACGTAGGCTCGCCGACCGTCTGGCGTAATCGCCAGGTTGTGTGGGCTCGCCACTGCCACTGCGCCCGTCACGGTGTTGGTGGCGACGTCGATGAACGACAGCTGCTTGTTCCCGAAGCCCGCCACCAGGACGGTCTTGGCGTCAGGGGTCAGGGCCAGGCCGTGCGGAGATGGGCCGACTTCGATGCTGGCGTTGACTGTGTCGGTGCTGGTGTGGATCACGCTGACCGTGGAGGCGCCGTCGCTGCTGACATAGACATACCGACCGTCAGGGGTCATGATCATGCCGTGCGGTCCGGCCGGCACCGGGATCGTCTTGATGACACGGTTGGTGTCGGTGTCGAGCACCGCCACCGCATTTTCCTTGAACAGCCCCACATAGGCCTTTACCGGTGCAACCGGTGCAACCGGTGCAACCGGTGCTCGCGGTGCGGCTCGATCGCCGGCGCCCGGATGACTCGCAGCTTTGGCGGTTGTCCCGGTCGCGCAGGCGGCTGCGATCAATGCGGTCACCGTCGCCAGCACGGCCAGGGTGAGCGGGTGGAGACCGGCCCGGCGCCGATCACGTTTGCCCCTCGATCTCGATGTCATCGGATGGAAGCCCTCTCTCGCGGAGTCGTCGTCATGCCGTCACGGAGAGATAGCCAGGCCGGTTACAGCGGCTGTTCCGACCGCCCGTCGATTGTCACGATCGAGGTGCTAGGAACGGTAGCTGCGATCTCCAGTCACACGTCGTTCACTGGCCACGCTCCAGTTCGGACAGGTTCCCGAGCACACGGTCGAACACCGCCGTCAGCGTCCCAAGGTCCTCATCTGACAGCAGATCGAAGAAGTAGCGACGAACCGTCCCAGCGTGCTGGGGCGCCGCCTGCTCGATCGCACTCCTGCCCGCGTCGGTCAGCCGCACCATCGAGCCCCGAGCGTCTTCCGAGCATTCCTCGCGAGCGACCAGGCCGCGTTTCTCCATCCGGCGGACCTGATGTGAGAGGCGACTCCGATCCCAGAGGATCTCCTTTCCCAGCTCTCGGGCCCGGAGCATGCCGTTCGGCGCGGCCGACAGGGGGACCAGCACGGCGTAGTCAGCCCCCGACAAGCCGGCTTCGCGCAGGAGTTGGTCTTCGAGCGCGCTGTAAAGCTGCTGGTTGACCTGGAGGTAGGAGCGCCAGACGTGAGCCTGGCGCTCATCGAGCCACCGGGTTTTCGGCACACCAGAACCGTACATCTTTGTTGACGCATCATCATAATCGCGGTATTGTGGACATGTCATCAAATCCGGGGTGTACCTCTTCGATTGGAGTTGATCGTCATGCCGGCAATCACCGTTGAGGACACGTTCATCCTTCCACGCATCCCCCGACCCGAGCCCAGCGTCTCCCAGCCGCGACCGGTTGCCCAGGTCGTCACCGCCCACCGTCAGGCCGAGGGCGCTGGGTTCAGCGTCCGTCGTCCCTTTCCGGGCGCTCTGTCGATGGCTGACTCGGACCCGTTCCTTCTCCTCGACCACGTCGGCCCCCAGGTCAATGCCCCCGGGGATGCCAAGGGTGCCCCATGGCACCCTCATCGCGGCTTCGAAACCGTGAGCTACATCCTCGACGGCGAGATCGCCCACCACGACACCAACGGCGGCGGCGGCGTGATCCGCGAGGGCGACACCCAGTGGATGACCGCCGGCGGCGGCGTTCTCCACGATGAGCTGCCGACCGAGCAGGTGTACCGCGCTGGCGGTCCGTCGCACGCCGTCCAGCTATGGGTGAACCTTCCCCCAGCGCTCAAGATGACGCCACCTCGCTACCAATCGATCACCCGCGACGCCCTGCGGCTGCTGACCTCCGACGACGGCGGGGCGCTGATTCGCCTCATCGCCGGCACCCTGGGGGGATACACCGGGCCGGGCGTCACCCACACGCCCATCACCTATGCCCACGTGACCTTGGCGCCAGGCGCCCAGATCTCCGTCCCCTGGACCCCCGCATTCACCGCCTTCGCCTACGCCCTGACCGGCCGCGGCCGCGCGGGGGCGGAACACCGTCCGATCGAGAGCGGCCACCTCACCGTCTTCGGCCCCGGGGACCATATTGTCGTGGCCGCCGCCGACCGCCAGGCCGAACCGCTGGATGTGCTCCTGCTCGGCGGACTGCCGATCGGCGCGCCGATCGCCCACTATGGGCCCTTCGTGATGAACACGCGCGACGAGATCATCCAGGCGATTGAGGACTACCAAGCCGGCAGGCTCGGCATCGTCCCTGCCGACCAGCTCGCGCCCCGCAACTTCGCGTGAAGTGGGCGCCCTGGCGAGTGCCTAGTCGAGTAGCTGAAACTTGTACCTATGTGCGAGGAGTCCTAGCATCCGTCGCGTTGGCGCGACGACGAAACGGCAAGCCGCCGCGGCAGGACCCGTTCGGACTGGGAGGACTGACACATGACTGAAGGCGGTTTCGGCGTTTCGAGCCGGTGGGGGAAGCGACTGTCGCCGCTGGTGGCGATGGCCACTCTGGTCGGCGGACTCTTTGCCCTGGGTGGGCAGGCCTTTGCCAACGTGACGGCCGTGACCGGTAGCGCCTACGGCGTTTCCGCCAACATCTCCCTCTTCGGAGGACAGCAACCTCCGTTTGGACCGGCCCCCAGGGTCACCCTTCCTTCGGGCGGCTCGACGATCATCACCGCCAGCGCCCCGTCGGAAAACGTGACATACGGGCCGGCGCAATTCTTCAGCTCAGGCAAGGAGACGGTTACCACCAAGGGATCGATTGGCACGAGCGGATCGGTGACGTCCACCACGTCCATCGCAAGCGCGACGCAACCAGCAGGGACGTGCCTGGGGACCCAGACCTCCTGCATCTACGCCGGACCCTTCACCGCCACCTCCATCGCCAGTAGTTGCACGGCCACGCAAACCGCCGTAAGCGGTAAGACGACGTTCGTCACCGGCAAACTCGTCACTGCGACCGATACCAACGGCAACCCGACTACGACCGTTGCCATCCCGGCCAATCCTCCCGCGAATGACACAATCAGCGGGTATCTTTACGCCGGCACCACCGACAAAGAGACCTTCACCTGGATTTTCAACCAGCAGAAGGTCAATGCCGACGGCTCGATTACCGTTACTGCCGCTCACCAGATACTGATTGGACCAACGGCCAAGGGTGATCTTTACATCGGCCAGGCGGTCTGTGGCGTGACCAAGGGTTAGAGGCCCCGGACGGGCCGGCGCGCGGACGCCCCGACGGCGCTACGGCCGTTGCCCGAGGGGCCGCTACGGCCGTTGCCCGAGGGGCCGCTCCGAGGGGCCGCTACGGGCCGTTGCCCCAGGGGCCGCTCCGAGGGGCCGCTCCGAGGGGCCGCTCCCGAGGGGCCGCTACGGGCCGTTGCCCGAGACATCCGGAGCATTGTCTTCAGGGACGGGCCCCATGCCGGAGTTGCCCACGACGGTTATGGCACCTCGGACCTGGTTGCCGATGACTTCGAGACCACGATGGTTGTTCTGCAGGACCAGCGCTTGCCCAATGCTGTTTGGGGCGCAGCCATCATCACCGGGATCGCCGATGAGCACGAAGCCTTGCGCCCCACTGACGGTGACCGAACCTCCGATGGTGGTGCCGCACAGTTGCAACGCGGAGGGACCGCTGGCCACGATCGACCCGGTGACCGTCGAGTTCTCCGCATCCAACGAGGCGCCCCGCGGCACGACGACGCTTCCCGTTAGATGCGCGCTCGAAATGCAGGTCAAGCCGGCGCCCAGAACGAGTGTTCCGACGTGGTCGCCGGTCACGGTGGTGGTGCAGGGGGGCGGCAATATGATTGTGGCCACGACGCCCTCCTGACGTGAGTCCGAGCCCACCGCCACACAGGTGGTGGCGGTGGAGCAGGCCACGCCGCTGAGCCCGTTGGACCCCGAAACGGCCAGCGCAGCACGGGGGACGCCATCGATGATCGGCACTGCCACACCGCCCGCGTCGTTGAAGCCCACCGCGACGCAGGTGGTAGCGGTGGCGCAGGCGATGGCGCTGAGCGATGAGGCGTCCGGGACCAACCCGGCGCTGCCGACGACGCCGTTCGTGATCGGCACGAGCACGGTACTGAAGAAGTCTGCCCCGAGGCCCACGGCATAGCAGGTGGTGACGGTCGAACAGGCAACGCCAAAGAGAAGCGCAGCCTCCGGAACCGCCTGGGGGGCGCCCACGACACCGTTGGTAATAGGCACCACCACGCCATTGTCTGGTGAGTTGCCTACCGCATAACAGGTGGCCGCGCTGGAGCAGGCCACACCAGTGAGCGCAACACCGGCAGGGGCCTCCTGGACGATACCGGGGACGCCGTTGATGATGGTCACAACCACGCTTTGACCTCCCGAGCTGGCCGGGCCCACCGCGTAGCAGGTGGTGGCGCTGGCACAGGCCACGCCGTTGAGCCCCTGGACCTCGGCGACCCCCCGGCGGCGACCGAGGATGCCGTTGGTGATGGGCACCACCACCCCTTGCACCCCGGGCCGATGTCCGGGGTGCGGGACGAGTTGATTGCCCACGGCCAAGCAAGTCGTGGAATTGGGACAGGCTGCGCCTGCGAGCGCGCTGCTGGGTCCCGGGAGGGCCTGGACCGCTCCAGGGGCGCTATTGGTTATGGGCGCCACCCTCGCAAACCCAGGGAAGACAAAGCCCACCGCCACGCAGGTGGTGGCGCTGGCGCACGCCGAGCCGTTGAGGCCGGAGGTGCCCGGGACCGGCCGGGCGGAAGTGACGCTGGTTGCCTCGGCCGGGGACACCGTCATGGTTGTGACCAACGCAAAGGCGGCCGCCAGGAGTGCGAACCGCGTCCGCCCCTCCGGCCTTCCGGTCAACCCGGTCCCAGAGGCCACCGTGAGAATCGGCCCTCCGGGCAAGAAATGCCTCGCCCGCTTACGTGACGCACCTGTCATGGCACTTCCCCCATTTCTAGGCCTCCAGGCCGAAAGCGACCCGCCGCCGGGCGACGCTAACACAGCTCCTTGCCGTGAATGTCGGCTGGAAAATTTCGGTTTCTGGATGGTGCACCGACGAGCGGAAATGCAATCCCCGAGAAACCCCGCCGGCTGACCGACAACCGCGGCTACCAGGCGGCCAGACCTCGATCCCGGCTGGGGAGGCCAACGGCAACCAGATAGAGCACTTGGCAGCCCGTGCCGTCCAATCCGAGAAGCCGCGCAAGTGCATCCTCGAAAAATCCTCCGGTGGCTTGAACGCAGACTCCGTGGGCGGCGCCAAGGAGGTAGAGATTCTGCGCTATGTGACCGGCCTCGATCAGGATGTACCGGTATCCCCGGGCTCCATAGCGCTCCTGGACACGAGCTGGATCGCCGACCAAGGCGAAAATCGCCCCGGCGTTTGCCATCCAGGTCTGACCCAGTGCCCAGGACGCCACGTCATCTCCGAACCGGCCCTCCCTCACCAGAGCGAGATCGTGCCGCGGCAGGTTATACCTGTACGCACCCGCGGGGATGCCGTCGACGCGTACGGCCACCACACTCACATCGATTGGATAGCGCGCTCCCGCGGACGGGGCGGCGCGGTGATAGAGAGGGGCACCCTTATCAGTGATGTTCATCATCGAGGTGCGGCCGCATGAGAACGCCAGCAATCGGGTAAGCAGCTCGAGCGGGAGCATTAGGCCGGGGTCGAAAGAACGGGACGTCCGACGCCAGGTGATCGCCTGCTCCAGCGACGGCCACGGCGCCGGTGCCAACGAGGGGAGGGGGAATCGGGCGACCACGTTGCCTGACGGGACAGGCGGCGGAAGATCGGCGCTGTTTCCCCAGTCCTCGATGGAGAAACTCGTTTGCTCGAAGAAGTCGGTGGCCGGATCGATCGGCTTCGTTTCCGACCCGCTCAGGTTTCCCATCGAAGCCTCAGTCACGGAAAGGGGTGCGGGGAACAAATTCAGCCCGGAAGGATCGCGTACTGTGTCGGGGTGGCCCATGCGGCTGGGAGCGTCGTAGAGGCGCTCACCTCCTAGATGCAGCCACTGTGTCCCGAAGTCAATCGGACGCATTCTCAGGGATGAGCACCTTGACGACGCTCAAACCGTGCTTGGACACCCCTGACACCGTGATGTTGACTACGACTACTTCGAGCCCGATGGCTTCCAACCGCGCGGTGCAGTGCTCAATATCCTCCTTTACATCCCCCGACGAGTGGGACACCTGCACATCAGGTCCGGAAACCCAACGAGTCGGACGAAAGAGGGGATCGAGCGCCGGCAGCATCTCCGGCCTCGCATAGAATAGTCCGTGGTCCTCCATGCGGACGACCTCGGCGGGCGAGCTGGGTACGTGTTGACCCAGATGCTGGAGGTGGGAGGCGACCAGTACGAGATTGGCCGAAAGTTCTGCGAAGGCATGGGTGACGGCCCGTTCGAGGGAAAGACCCGCCCCCATGGCCACAGTCGTGGCGGGCCAGCCCGGGCGCCAGCTCGTAAGCCCGGCAAGGGCTACCGGTATCCCGGCGTCCGTCGTGATGTCTGAGCAAAAGAGTCGGACAGGGCTTTCGAGGAAGCGTGCCAGCGTGGCAACCGTGGTGACGTCCGCTACGGAGGTCAGGTCGATACCGGGCGCTCGGAGCCAGTGGTACCAAAAGATCATGAAGGCGTCGCGCTCCACGACCTCGAGCAACCCACCGAGGATGGCCTCCTCAAGGGTGTTGCCGCATGCGTATCCACTGATCGGGCATTGCTCGAAACGATCATCGGACGTGAGAGGCTTGTTCAACAGGTGCACCATATTTGCAGGGACCCACACCGGCTCGTTGCGGGTCAAGGAAAACCCCTCCACCCAGCTCAGGTTGCTGTTCGGCTTCAGCCGGGCGTAGGGATAGGACGGACTGTCCTTCTGCGAGTCGTGATAGAGGACGAAGCGGCGTGGGTCGACGCCCTTCTCACCTAAGTCGCAATATTTCGCGACGTTCACGGTGGCGGGGTCGTAAATGTTGACGCAATAGCGCTCGACCGATTCTCCCATCGCCTTGGCCAGGGCGATGTCGCCCGCTAGGGCGGTGCCACCCGCCGTAATTGCGTGCCCGGCGAATCCGCCCGGCGGTTGAACACTTGTATGACAGTGAACGAACTGAGGATCATCGGGGCCGGTGGGGTACCAGGAGTATGACTTCACCAGCCCTGTCGCGGGGTCGGTGAGCGCTTCCGCCAGGTCAAGTGTGACTCGGACTTCCGTAGGCGGATGGCTGTTCAAGTACATGTCGCGAGTAAGTCCCGTTTCGGGAGAACGAGCATAGATGGGTGCCACTCGGGCACCCACCTATGCGATCGGATTCGGACGGGTCAGTTCAGTCTATGCCTGAACACACGGGCACGGGCACGGGCACGGACACGGACACGGGCACGGACACGGACACGGGCAAGGGCACGGGCAGGGGTGGCAGGGGAACATCCCTGGGGCCTGAGTAGCGTTGACGCCGAAACCAGTTGCGGCTGCTTGGCAAGGTGGCGGTGGCGGCCCGCACGGCGGCACACACGCCGGCGTGCACGGATGACAGGGTGGCACGCATGGCGGCACGCACGGAGGAACGCATGGCGGCGGCATGCACGGATGACAGGGCGGCACGCACGGAGGCGGTATACACGGCGGCGGAAGACACGGCGGGTGGCATGGTGGTGGCGTGCACGGACCAGGCGGGCCAGGCAGATTGGACCTGCCCGAACTGTCCAGGCCCGGACGCCCCAGGGCCGACTTGAGCGCTGGGTGCCAACCGGGTCGGAGACGCCGGGGACCCCATCCCACCTGGAATGGACGGGTACCAGGCGGGACCGTAGCCGTAATAGCCGTAAGGGTCAGAGCCGTAGCAGGGCGGCGGCGGGATTGGGGCGGAACCAGCGTACGAGGACCCGCTGCCTGAGCCTGAGCCGTACGAATCGGTGCCACCTACCGGCTTGCTTTCTCCCGTTTGGGGATCGAGCTCCTCGATGCTGATGACCTGGTTCGTGCTGGGGTCGAACTTGTAGACGAAGTGCTTTTCAATCGGCTCGGGCGCCCCCAACGCCGATTCGCCCGGAGGCGGTTGTGCGCTCTTCGGCGGTTGATCCCCCGACGCCGGGTCCGGGGCCGACATCTCTGGTGGCATTGGCTACCTCCTTTTGCTCATTGGGGCCCTACGCCCCGACCCCGGTGCCCCTCATCGCCATAAGCGTCGACCTGCGGGTATGCGAATTCCGGCACGGACCGCATATCGGGTGAGTTGTGGCCGCAGGCTCGACACGCGCTTTCAGAGACCCGCTTTCGGTAAAGGTATGAGGCCCCCTCGCACGCCATGCCTCCCAACCGGCTGAGTTTGACAGCCGGCTCATCGGGAAGTCTGAACGGTTTCCACGGCGGCGTCAAGTGCCAAACGAGGCTTATCCGATCGGCTAATGGCGCTGGACCGATTCGTCTCATGCCGGCTGCCAACGATCCTGTCGGTTGTCCAGGCCATTTCATGTAAAACTGAATGGGCCAGGCCGGGGGTGCTGGGCTGTACATCTCGGCCAGTCAGCGTCTCTGGTTGCTCCTCGCAGAGGCGACGATCAGCGCGGTTGCAATCGAAACCCCCAGGCCGGACCGAGACACAACGAGACGTCGCCTTGGTTACCGGAGGCGTGGTCGGCAGCGAGAGCGAGCGCAAAAAGAGACAGGTCTGGATCTGGCTCTACCAGGGCTGAGATCCCGGCCGACAATCGGGCGTTCATAGCGCGGCGAGGGCAATGCCGATGCCGAGCGCGGCAGCTCCGGCGCATGTGACCAGCGTGCCCAGTGCGTTGCGGAACGCCTCTTTGACCTCGCCGTCTTCAACCAAGCGCACGGTCTCGAATGTGAAGGTGGAGAAGGTGGTGAATGCCCCACAAAACCCGGTGCCGAGGATGACCTTCGGAGTCTTCGGGAACGAGTGATAGAGCGCCAGACCGGTGAGCAAGCCGAACAACAGAGACCCGCTGGCGTTGACGGCGAGTGTGCCCCACGGGAAGCGGCCCTCGACGCGGTCGCTGATGTAGCCGTCGACCAGGTACCGCACTGCCGCGCCGACCGCGGCCGCAATCACGAATGCGACCCACGCGCACGCGTTCACTGCAGATCCCTGACCGAGCAGCGGTGGGGCAGGGGGACCGTTCGGGCGACCCATATCCCAGCCCATACCGCCACAAACCCTGCCAACAGGCTGGCCGCCGCATAGGCGAGCCCGACAGCCGCGTGGCCGTCCTTGATCAACAGGTTGGTTTCCACCGCGAAGGTCGAGTAGGTGGTGTACGCGCCCAGGAACCCGGTGGCAAAAAACGGCCGGAGGTAGCGGGTGGGCGGGAATCGCTGCAAGATCAATG
Source organism: Actinomycetota bacterium (assembly GCA_030947025.1). GTDB lineage: Bacteria > Actinomycetota > Acidimicrobiia > Acidimicrobiales > Palsa-688 > JALYXV01. Next base: position 14,031 of record JALYXV010000367.1, read on the forward strand.
CAAGGACCAGGCCAAGGGCGAAGCTGCCCGAGATGTTGGTCGAGAACGTCGCCCACGGAAAGCCGTCCGTGGCCACGTGGATCATTTGGGCGACCCCGTAACGTGCGGGCGCGCCCAGCGCGCCTCCGAGCGCGATGGCGGCCAGCACCGGCGCCCCAGCGCGTCGTTCCATCGACTTCCCGTCCATGAGAAAAAAATCTGGGCAAGTTGTTGCGTGGGGGCGGACGGTGGGTTACACTATCGAACACACGTTCCCATTCGGCAGTTTTGTGGGGGCAGCTCGCCGGTCGTGAGGGACTGGCCCTAGTCAATCGGTGCGACCCGGACGGCGAGCATGTGTGACCACCTGGGGGAAATTCGACAAGCGTTGATGGCCTACAGCGCCGCCTTCGACGCCGACCGGCT
>JALYXV010000374.1 GCA_030947025.1 Actinomycetota bacterium
CGCCCGTCCCGACCCGCCGGCCTTCATCTCGCCCGCCAACGACGCCCAAGTAGATACCAACCAGCCGTTCAGTTGGACCGCCGTGCCCGGGGCGAGCGAGTACTGCCTCACGGTGGGGACGACCCACGGCGCCGACGACCTGGTCAACAGCGGGCCCCTGGCGCCGCACCAGACCACGTACCAGGCGCCCGCCTTGCCGACGGGCCAGCCGCTGTGGGCCCGCATCTACAGCTTGGTCGACGGTCGTTGGAGCCACGCCGACGTCAGTTTCGCGGCCGCCACCGCGGCCGACGCCGACCGGCAGGCCGCGCTGACCTGGCCGGGTGACGGCCAGTCAGACGTGGGCACCGACCGGCCGTTCACCTGGTCGCAGGTTCCGTGGGCCACCAACTACTGGCTCACCATCGGCACCGCCGAGGGCGATTTCGACCTCCTCAACACCGGGACCCTCCCGGCCAGCCAGAGCAGCTGGTCTGCTCTTCCGCCGCTTCCGCCGGGGATTGTCCTCTACGCCCGCCTGCTGACCCACGACGGGGAGGCTTGGACGGCGGTGGACACGTCCTTCACCGCCGCTCCCGGCGGGCGCTGACACCGGCACTCGGTGCGCCACCGGTGGCGGCGCGCCCGGTACATCGCGTTGCCACCCCCGGAGTCCGGCGGCCGCCACCACCTCGAATTCGGCACTCCCACCATTCCGCGCCAACTAGCGGGGCCCCCACACCCAAAACCTGCCACGGTTGCCCGACCGGCCGCCCGTTGCCCGACCGGCCGCCCGTTGCGCCGGCTGCCGCCCGTTGCGCCGGCTGCGCGCCCACACCCTAGGCCGAAGTGCTGCGCTTTTCCCCTCTGGCCTTTCGGATCTCCAGGGCGATTGGGATCAACGAGACCAGGACGACGACGGCGATGATCGGCAGCAGGTAGTGGTCGATGTTGGGGATGGACTTGCCCAGGAAGTAGCCGGCGATGGTGACGCCCGCCCCCCAGACGATCCCGCCCGCCAGATTGGACAGCAGGAACAGCCGGCCGTCGATCTCGGCCACCCCCGCCAGGGGATTCATGAGGGTGCGCACGACCGGCACGAACCGGGCCAGGATCACGGCCCGGGCGGGTCCGTACTTCTCCAGGTGGACACGGGTGCGGTCCACGTACTCCTGTTTGAACAGCCTGGAGTTGGGCCGGCGGAACAGCCTGGGCCCGAACTTGCGCCCGAGCAGGTACCCGGTCTGTGCCCCGACCACCGCCCCGACCACCGCCGCCAGCACGACCAGCGGTAGGTTCAGGTGGACCTGGTTTTTGCCTGTCGTCGCCGACAGAAGGCCCGCAGTGAACAGCAACGAGTCGCCAGGCAGTACGATCCCAAGAAGGATTCCCGTCTCGGCGAACAGGATCACCAGCACGCCGATCGCGCCGAAGTCGTTCAGTAGCTGATGCGGGCTGAGCACGGCGGCCGATGCTAGGCGACAGACCCCCCGGGTTGACACCGCCCCCTCCCTCGATTCACTCTCTTGCCAACCATGTCCAAGCCGCTCGTCATTGTTGAGTCCCCCGCCAAAGCCAAGACCATCGCGGGCTTCCTAGGTCGCGACTACCTGGTCGAGGCCTCGATCGGTCACATCCGTGACCTGCCCAACGGGTCGGCCGAGATCCCCGCGGCCTACAAGGCCGAGAAGTGGGCCCGCCTCGGTGTTGATGTCGACAACGATTTCAAGCCGCTCTACGTGGTACCGAGCAAGAAGAAGGATCAAGTAAGGAAACTGAAAGGCCTCGTCAAGGATGCCAGCGAGGTCTACCTGGCCACAGACGAGGACCGCGAAGGGGAATCGATCGCCTGGCACCTGCTCGAGGTGCTGGCGCCCCAAGTGCCGGTCAAGCGTATGGTCTTCCACGAGATCACCCGGCCCGCCATCGAGCGGGCGGTGCGGGAGTGGCGTGAACTTGACCGCCGCCTGGTCGACGCCCAGGAGGCCCGGCGCATTCTCGACCGGCTGTACGGGTACGAAGTCTCGGCCGTCCTGTGGAAAAAGGTGATGAACGGGCTCTCCGCGGGCCGGGTCCAATCGGTCGCCACCCGCCTGCTGGTCGAGCGGGAACGAGCCCGGATCCGCTTCACGTCCGCCTCCTACTGGGACGTCGACGGGGTGTTCCAGAAGGGGGAAAAGGGTGACGCGTTCGGCGCCACCCTGGTCTCCCTCGACGGCCGCCGCCTGGCCACGGGCAAGGACTTCGGCGAGGACGGCCGGGTCAATGCCAATAGCGCCTCGGTGCTGGTGCTCGACGAGGCGGGCGCGTCGAGTGTGGCGTCGCGACTGGAGGATGCTTCCTTTTCGGTGCGTTCGGTGGAGGAGAAGCCGTACCGGCGGTCGCCGTATGCCCCGTTCATGACCTCGACGTTGCAGCAAGAGGCCGGTCGCAAGCTGCGCTTTCCGTCGCAGCGCACCATGCGGGTGGCCCAGGACCTGTACGAGCAGGGCTACATCACCTACATGCGGACCGACTCGACCACGCTGTCGGACCAGGCCCTGACCGCGGCCCGGGCCCAGGCCCGCTCGCTGTATGGGCCGGCCTATGTCCCCGAGCAGCCCCGCCGGTACGACAAGAAGGTGAAGAACGCCCAGGAGGCCCACGAGGCCATCCGCCCGTCGGGGGAGACCTTCCGCACGCCCGAGCAGACCGGGTTGTCGGGTGACATGTTCCGGCTGTACGACCTGATCTGGAAGCGGACGGTGGCGTCGCAGATGGCCGACGCCCGGGGCAACAGCATGCAGGTCCGGCTGGGGGCGCTTTCTGCGGCGGGTGAGGACGCCGAGTTCGCGACCAGCGGCAAGACGATCGAGTTTCCCGGCTTCCTGCGGGCCTACGTCGAAGGGTCGGACGACCCCAACGCTGCCCTCGAGGACCAAGAGGTGCGGCTGCCAGTGCTGGCGGTGGGCGATGGCTTGACGGCCTCGGAGTTGGCCGCTCGGGGGCATGCCACCCAGCCGCCCGCGCGGTACACCGAGGCGTCGTTGGTGAAGGCGCTGGAAGAGATGGGGGTGGGTCGGCCCTCGACTTATGCCTCGATCATCGAGAACATCCAGGCCCGGGGTTATGTCTGGAAGCGGGGCTCGGCGTTGATCCCGTCCTGGACGGCGTTTGCCGTGGTCGGCCTGTTGGAGCAGCACTTCTCGCAGCTGGTGGACTATGGGTTCACGGCCCAGATGGAGGAGGAGCTGGACGGGATCGCCCGGGGTTCGGAGGAGGCGATCCCCTGGTTGCAGCGGTTCTATTTCGGCGATCTCGGTGCCGTGGGCCGCAACGGGGACCCGGGGATCCGGTCCGGCCTGAAGCAGATGGTGCACGAGCAGCTAGCGGAGATCGACGCCCGGGAGGTCAACTCGATTCCGGTGGGCGACGGGATTGTCGTCCGGGTGGGCAAGTACGGGCCCTACATCCAGCGTGGTGACGACCGGGGCCAGGTGCCGGAGGACCTGCCACCGGACGAGCTGACGGTGGCGCGGGCGGAAGAGTTGTTGGGTGCCGCGTCGAATGATCAGGTCCTTGGCGTGGATCCGGCCACCGGGTTGACGGTGCTGGCCCGAGCGGGACGGTTCGGGCCCTATGTGCAACTCGGTGGGGCCGAGGGGGCCAACGGCGCCGGGGCGGCCGCGGGTGCTGGTGTTGCGGCGGCTGCGGGCGCTGAGGCGGCGGCGGCTGCGGGCGCTGCGGCGG
>JALYXV010000394.1 GCA_030947025.1 Actinomycetota bacterium
GGCCGAAGCCCGCACCCGGCTGGAGCGCTACTTCGCCAACGCCAGCACGCTCGCACCTGACCTGGTCTCGGCGGTCGTCAGCATCGTGGCCTACGCCGGGGGCGAAGAGGAGTATCGCCTCATGTACGAACGATTCGTGGCCGCGTCCACACCACAGGACAAAGTGCGGTTCCTGTACGCGTTGGCCGCGCCCCAGGTACCCGAGCTGCTGCGCCGGACCATGGACCTGTGCCTGAGCAATGAGGTCAAGACCCAGGATGCGCCCTACGTCATCGCGGCCGTGCTCGGTTCCCGGACCGGCGCCCCGCTGGCCTGGCAGTTCATCGAGGAGAACTGGGACGTCATCGGGGACCGGTTCCCGGACAACAGCATCCCCCGCATGCTGGAAGCCATCTCGGCCTTGACCGACGCCGAGCTGGCGCGTCGGATCCGCGCCTTCCTCGCCGAACATCCGGTGCCTCAGGAGAAGCCGGTCGCCCAGGCGCTCGAGAAGCTAGACAACAACGTGGCCTTTGCCGCGCGGGTCGCGGCCGACCTGCCCGCCGCCCTCCGGACCTCCGGACCTACGGACTGACCTGAGCGACCTGACTGACCTGACTGACCTGACTGACCCGACTGACCTGACCTCACGGATGATCTCGGTCTTCGCGGTCGAGGACACTTCAATCCAGGTGGTGTGGCGGGCGCTGCCCGCACCCCACGTGCGCTTCGAAATAGGCGACCAGGATCGCGAAGTGCCCGCGACCAGGCCTGCCGTGCTGCGGCGCATAGGACGGCGCCCCGTTCCCCTGCGAGTTCCCGCCGGTGCCATGGGGGGCCCGGGGGCGGTGACCATCGACGGCCTCAAACCGGGCACGAGTTACGACCTGACCGTGAGCGGGCCGGGCGTACCTCGCCGCCTGGTCGAACGGGTGACCACCCTTCGCCCCCCGCCGGGTCGCCGGCTCGATGCCTTTGCCACCATCAACGACCTGCACCTGGGCGAGCCGGGATTCGGCCCCCAGTTTGCCCGTGGCCTCATCGAGGAGGCGTGGCCCCTGGCGGCGGGCGCGGCGCCGTACTCGTGGCGGTGCATCGAGGCGGCCGTCGAGGAGGCGATCAGGTGGGGCGCCCAGGCGCTGGTCGTGAAGGGCGACATGACCGCCCACGGCCTGGCGTCGGAATTCCATGAGGTCGGCGAGCTGCTGGGGCGGGTCCGGGTGCCCGTTATGGCGACCCTGGGCAACCACGAGTACCACAGCCCGGAGACCGATGGTCGACCCATCCTCGAGCACTACGGGATTCACGTGCCCAGGGAGCCGTGGGTGCATGATCGCCCGGGCATCCGGCTGGTGTTCGCCCTCACGTCCCGTCCGGGCCAGCGATCGGGCGAGATCGACCAACGCCAACGGGCTCGCCTGGTCACAGCCGCGGCTGAGGCGCCGGGCGCGGCGTTCGTGGTCCTGCACCATCAGCCCCAGCGCTGGCGGTGGCCGACCGAGTACCCGCCCGGGATCGGCGGCCATCAGTCACGCGCCCTGCTGGAGGAGTTGGTGGCAGCCAATCCCTCCACTTTTGTCGCCAGCGGCCACACCCACCGTCATCGGCGCCGGCGGCACGGCCCGATCGAGGTGGTGGAGGTTGGTTCGACCAAGGACTACCCAGGCACCTGGACCGGTTACGCCGTCCACGAGGGCGGGATCCGCCAGGTGGTACGGCGCATTGCCGCGCCCGATGTCATCGCCTGGACCGAGACCACCGCCCGGGCGTTGGCGGGAGTCTGGGGCCGCTGGTCACCCGGGCGGCGCGACGACCGCTGCTTCACCCACCACTGGCCCGACCGCTAGCCGCGCCGCGGGCTGCTAGCCCGGGCGGGGACTACCAGCGGGCGGGGTGCTGATGCCCAGCGCGTCGATGCGGGCTTGGACCCGGGCCAGGCGCTGGCTCGCCAAACCGTGCAGCCGCTCGGCCTGCTCATACAGGTCGGCCGCCTCCTCGATCCCGATCTGGCCCGAGGCCAGGCGATCGGTGAGCGCCTCGAGAGCCGACACCAACTCTTCAAAGGTCAGTTGCTCCGGATCCAACGGAACTTGAGCATCAGCCACCGAGCACCTCCTCTACCCGGGCCGTCAGCCGGCCGGCTGCCACCTGCACATCGACGAGCGAGCCGGGCGACACCAGATCGGCCTGCCGGACGACCGTCCCGGCGGCGTCGCGAACGACCGCGTAGCCCCGCTCGAGCACTCGCTGGGGCGCCAGGGCCTCGAGGTGCCGGGCGTCCTGCTCCAGCCGGCCTCCGGCTCGGGCCAATCGGTCGTGGACGCCCCGGCGCCACTCCAGGGCGCCCAACCGGCCCCGCCCGGCCGCCACCACGCGC
>JALYXV010000047.1 GCA_030947025.1 Actinomycetota bacterium
GCTTGCCGGCCCGGAAGACGGCGCCCGCCCGGACCAGGGCGACGAGGTGGGCGGCGTTGAGGGCCCGCCAGCGGTCCTGGGCCGCCTCGATCAGCTTGAACGCCATGGCCAGGCCGGCCGCCTTGGAGCCGGGGCCTTTGGTGACCTTGGTCCGCAATCGCACGGTGGCGAAGGTCGACTCGATCGGGTTGGACGTCTTGAGGTGCACCCAATGCTCGGCCGGGAAATCGAAGAACGTGAGGAGAACCTCGGCGTCGTCGACGATCTTGGCCACCGCCTTCGGCCATTTCGCCTGGTAGTCGCCCCTGAACGCCTCGATCGCCTCGAGGGCGTGCTCGCGGTCCTCGGCGTCTCGGATCTGCGCCAGTGCCCGCTTGGCGGCCGGCTGCGCCGACTTCGGGAGGGCGTTGAGGACGTTCTTGGCCTTATGCACCCAGCAGCGCTGCTCGCGGGTCTCGGGGAACACGTCGCGCAACGCCGCCCAGAACCCCAACGCCCCGTCGCCAACCGCGACCACCGGGGCGGTCATGCCCCGCCGTCGCAGGTCTCGCAGCACGTCCGCCCAGGACTCGGTCGACTCGCGCAGGCCGTCGGAGATCGACACCAGCTCCTTGGTCCCATCGGCGCGGGCGCCGACGATGACCAGGGCGCACAGCCGGGACTCCTCGAGACGGACGTTGAAGTGCACCCCGTCAGCCCACAGGTACACGTAGTCCACCCCGGCCAGGCTTCTGTTGGCGAAGCGTTCCCGCTCGTCCTGCCACTGCTTGGTGAGCCGGGTGATCACCGACGCGGAGAGGCCCGCCGAGCTGCCGAAGAACTCCGACAGCGCCGGCGCGAAATCGCCCGAGCTCATCCCGTGCAGATACATCAACGGCAACACCTCAGCCACCTTGGGGCTCTTACGGGCCCACGGCGGGATGATCGACGACTGGAACCGGCGCCGCTCGCCGGTCGCCTCTTCGACGCGTTTGTCGTTCACCCGGGGCGCCTCGATCTCGATCGGCCCGGCGCCGGTGGCCACCTTCCGGGGCCGGGCGTGGCCGTTGCGGACCACCAGGCGGCGTCCGTCGTCGCCCAGCTCGTGGGCCAGGGACTCCACGTACATGTCGGCCTCGGCCTCCAAGGCGGCGGCCAGCATCCGCCGGGCCCCTTCCCGGCAGATCTCGTCCAACCCCAACGCCAAGTCCGCGCGGGAGTCATCGTCGGCAACTACTGTCAACATCGGCGTTCCTTTCTCGCCGGCGTTTGCTGCGCCGGCTCTCGTTTTGGTCAACGAGGAAGGTACGCCGCGCCCTCGATCAGTTGGTGCATCCACAAGTTCTGGTTATAACTCATGTAAGAACGTAGAGCAGCGCTCCGAACAACCCGCTGTATGCGGTGAAAACGACAAAGCCCCACTTCATCACGACTGCCTCGGGAGTACGCCTGATGTCCCAGGCGACAAAGAGGACCGCCAACACCACTTCGATGAACCAGAGGAGAATCACTCCGCCGAGCACGCTATCCACCCAGTTTGGGTGAAGGAGGAGGAGGAGGAGGACCGCTTACGTGGCCGATCGCCGCCGGTCGACGGACCTCAGCCAGTTTCCACCACCACGAGATACGGCCTTCAAGCCAGTAGTCGACACTGTGACGGGACGATCCGGTGTAGTAACTGAGGGCGAGCAGGCCAAGAAATACCACAACGTAGATGACGCTGGCACCGACGTCGGTCGACCCAGCGGTGTACGGGCCGCCGAACCCCTCGGCGGTCGACCAAATGAGAAAGCTGAACACCGCGGCGGCAATGTAGGTGAGCTTGCGGGCCACGCCGAGGATCAGCGCCGCGGCGATAAGGGTCTCGACCGCCGCCGCCAGGTAGGCGAAGAAGACGGGGTGAGGGCGCTGGGAGTCGATCCAGAAACTGAACCACGGGTGCAGCCAGGCTGGCTGACCTTTGGCCCCGTCCGTCAGATAGCTCAAGTAGCCAGAGCGGAACCCTGGAGTCCACTTCAGTGCCGCGTCGAGCGCCCAGATCACCCCGAACGCGATTCGTAGAGCATCTTTCGGCCATGGGGCGAGGTTTCTGTGTCTGCTCGTCACGAGCTCGGTCATCAGGGGCGCTTTCCTTCCTCTCTCGTGCCCCGGTTCTCGTCGGCGGGCACCTCACCGGCAGGCTTCGCTTGATGTTACGGCGTGTCTGGACTGCTACCACTCCGGACAGCCCGTGGTCCACCCGGACCTGGCGACGGTCAACCCTTGGCCCGCGTTCGGGCCGGTCGCGCTCGCCGCTGGGCTGCCGTCGGTGCACGCCTTCCCGATGCGGCTACGCAACCAGGTGGTGGGTACGCTGAACCTGTTTATGGCTGAGGCCCGGCCCTTGTCGGCGGCCGATATCTCGGTCGCCCAGGCGTTGGCCCATGCCGCTTCGATCGCCATCTTGCAGGACCACGCGGCCCGCGATTCCCGCAGCACTGTCGGCCAGTTTCAGCACGCCCTGAACAGCCGGGTCGCCATCGAGCAGGCCAAGGGTGTTCTGTCTGAGCGGGCCGGGATCACGATGGACGAGGCGTTTACCCGGCTGCGAGCCGACGCCCGCAGCCACAACCTCAAACTGAGCTCCCTGGCCGCCTCCCTGGTCGAGTGCACCCTGCCCCGAGATCAGCTGTCGAAGATCGTCGAATCGCCCGGGTCCGAGACCCCCCGACGTATGCCTCACCCGGCGATCGCCAACAGCGAGCAAGCCTGAACAACCCATCGCTGGACGCCGGGGCGGCGCAAACGCTGGTCGAACCCGGTTGCCCAGCCCGAGAAGCGGGGCGCGGCCGCCCCCACAGGAAGCGGCGGCGCTCGGGCCGACGCCTAGTGTCCCGTCCGGTTGAAAAGTAGGGAAATCTTCGGATTTCGGGAATTTTGGTTGGCCGGGCGCGTTCTCCGATGTTGAGCCAACATTGGAGGGAGCCAAGATGCCCAGGACCGGACGACCGACCGCGGTCATAGAGTTGAGCGAGACCGAACGCGAGACCCTGCAGCGATGGGCGCGGCGGCCCAAGTCCGCCCAGTCGCTGGCGTTGCGGTCGCGGATCGTGCTGGCATGCGCGGACGGCGCGACCAACACCGAGATCGCCGCGGCGGAACGGGTGAACCAGGCCACGGTGTCGAAGTGGCGGCGACGGTTCGCGGCTGACCGCCTCGAGGGTTTGGGCGACGCGCCGCGTCCGGGGGCGGCTCGCACCGTGTCTGATGAGACCGTCGAGGCGGTCCTGGTCGACACGCTGGAATCGACACCGGGCGCGGATACGCATTGGTCGACGCGTGGTTTGGCCAGGAAGCATGGGATCGGAAAGACGACGGTGGCCGAGATCTGGCGGGCGTTCGGGTTGAAGCCGTGGCAGGCCGACAGCTTCAAGGTCTCCCCCGACCCTGACCTGGTGGAGAAGATCCGTGACCTGGTCGGCTTGTACATCAACCCGCCCGACGCGGCCGCGGTGTTCGCGGTGGACGAGAAACCGCAGATCCAGGCCCTCAACCGGACCGCCCCGATCTTGCCGATGCTGCCCACCCCCCCGCAACGGGCCTCGCACGACTACAAGCGCAACGGGACCGTGGACCTGTTCGCGGCGTTGGACATCGCGAAGGGGACGGTGATCACCGACATCCGCAAACGTCACACCCAAGTCGAGTTCATCGCTTTCTTGAACAAGATCAACCGGGAGGTCTGGAGCACCCTGGGATTGCTGGAGACCGATCCGCTTGGGGTTGGTTTATAGCGCTACGTGATTTCTACCACGATTGACTCCCCGGTAACGGCTTTTCGCCTTCTCGTTCATATACGAACACACGTTCCCCTACTCGGGTTTCTGTGGGTGGTTTTGGGGCCGTGAGGCCGTGGTGGCGTTGGCTGGCAGGGGTTTCAGGGCGGCAGGGGGACGCGGTGAGACGCGCACGGGCGGGGACGCCTTAGGTTCGGTATCTGCCAAGACAACCGGACTTTGGAGGCGGCGCTCGTGCGCGTCACTACGGCATTCAATCGGATATTGCGTCTGCCCGGCGCCACCGTGGAATCGGTGAGTTTTACCGGCGATGGGATGGTGATCGGATTGCGGGCCCGCTCGGCTCGCATGTGTTGCCCGTGTGGGGTGTGGACCAGGGCCCGCTATGACACCTCCCGGCGACGGTGGCGGCATCTGGACATGGGCTCGACGAGGGTGTGGTTGGAGGCCGACGTGGCCCGCGTCGACTGCCGGGGCTGCGGGAAGGTCCGCACCCAGGTCGTTCCGTGGGCTCGGCCCAACGCCCGGCACAGCGCCGACTTCGAGGACACGGTGGCGTGGCTGGTGCAACGCGCAGACATGACCACGGTGGCATCGTTGATGCGTTGCAGTTGGGAGGCGGTGCACGCCATCGCCGCTCGGGTGGTGGCGGAGCATCTCGACACCGAACGCCTCGACGGGCTGTTGCGTATCGGCGTCGACGAGATCTCCTACCGGCGCGGCCACCAGTATTTGACGATCGTCGCCGACCACGACAAGGCGAGGGTGGTGTGGGTCGCCAAAGGCAAACGCGGTGCCGCCCTGGAATCGTTTTTCGATGAGTTGGGAGCCGAGCGCAGCTCGGCCATCGAGGCCATCTCCATGGACCTGGGGACCATCTACCGCGACGCCGCCCGCCGAAGAATCCCTCAGGCCACCATCTGTTTCGACCCGTTCCACGTCATCCAGATCGCCAACCGGGCCCTGCACTCGGTGTACATGAGCACCGGCCGCTCCCATCCCTCCGGTGTCGGCGACCGGTCGTGGCGTCAGATGCGCTTCGCGTTGCGTTCCGCGGGCGAGAAACTCACCGCCGAACAGCGGGACCTGTTGAAAACTTTGCGCCGGGACCGCTACCGGCTGTGGCGGGCCTGGGAACTCAAAGAAACCCTCCGGGGCCTCTACCGCCTCGGCGATCCGGCCGACGCCCGGCTCTACCTGAAACGGTGGATCACCTCGGCGTTGCGTAGCCGCATCCCCGCCTTCATCAACCTGGCCGGCCAGATCCGCCACAACTACGAGCAGATCATCGCGGCCGTCGAGCTCGACTTGTCCAACGCCCGCCTCGAGGGCATCAACAGCCGCATCCGGCTCATCCAACGCCGCGGCTACGGCTACCGCTCCGTCGACTCCCTGGCCGCCATGATCTACCTCTGCATCGGTGGCGTCACCCTCACGCTGCCCCATGATCAGCCCCGCGTTTCGAACCGAAGCGACGCCTCAGCGTCGCTTCGTACAAGCCAAAAGCCACACCCCGGAGCCGGGGTCAAGGCCGGCCCGCAGGGCCGTCCCGCAGGGACGCGAAGCGGCCTTGACGCCGGACGGAGGGGCGTGGCACCACCAAATAGCCGACCCCAAACAAAGAAATCGTCAATACCATCCACGAGCCACGACCACCCACAGAAACCCTAGGAGGGGCACACACGTTCGCCACCGCGCGCCCCGCCGTTTCCGTTTCGTGTTCAGATCTCGCAGGTTCGCAGCCGGTCCCGGTAGGCGCGCTGGCGGCAGCCGGGGCTGCAATAGCTCGGGGGGCGACCCTGGCCCGACGCGGCACCCAACGAGGGCGAGTAGGCGCCTCCGCGTTCCTCGACGAAGCTCGTCAGTGCCTTGATCGTCTTCTCGTACTGACCGATCGTCGACTCCAAGTAGCCGGCCGCGCGCAGTTCCGCGACAACAACCGAAGCGATCCCTGTGACCGTCGTATCCATGCCCATCCCCTTTCGACGAGACGTGCGGGCACGGCGGACGCTAGAGACGAGCAGGATCGTTAAGCCGAGGAACCAGTCAGCGAACCTCGCCGGCACACGCCCACGTCACGATTCCTCGGCTTAACGCGATCCTCGGCATAATCGGAGTGGTGTACCAGCCCCTCGAGGTGGGCGCCGTGGCGGGACCAGATCGCCATCTCCAACGCATCCAACGCCACCCCCGTCTCCAGCGACGCCGACACCTTCCAGCCCACGATCCGCCGGGCGAACACGTCGATCACGAACGCCGTGTACGCGAACCCCGACCAGATCGGCACATACGTCAAATCGTTGACCCACAACGCATTCGGCCGGCTCGCCTTGAAGTTCCGTCTCACCAGGTCCTCGGGCAGCGCCTTGTTCTTCGCCGGCCGGGTCGTCCGCGTCGAGCGGACCCGCGTAGCCCCCGCGATACCGAGCGTGCGCATCAGCCGGGCCACCCGGTCCCGGCCACAAGCGACGCCGTCGCGCTGCAGCTGCCACCAGATCTTCTCCGCCCCGTAGCACTCGAAGTTCTCCTCGTAGATCTTCTTGATCTTCACGGCCAGCTCGACGTCGCTCACCGACCGCCGAGACGGCGGCCGGCTCTCGCAGTCGTAATACGTGGATGGGGCAACCTGCAGCACGGCGCAGATCGGCTCGACCCCGAAACGGTCCCGGTGACTGTCGATGTACTCGACGATCAGCGCAGTCGGCGGTCGAGCTCCGCCGCCGCGAAAAACGCCGACGCCGTCCGCAGGATCTCGTTCGCCCGGCGCAGCTCCCGGTTCTCCCGCTCCAACTCGACGACCCGGCGTTTCTCCTCGCTCGACACCCCCCGCCGCTGGCCCCCGTCGATGTCGGCCTGCTTCACCCAGTAACGCAACGTCTCGACCCCGACGCCCAACTGGCGGGCGATCCGGCCGATCACCCCGTGCGCTTCACCGGTCTCGGCGATCGTGTCCCGGACCAGGCGGATGGCTCGCTCCTTCATCTCCGGCGGATACCTCTTCTGGGCCGGATGCGACAACGGCTGCTTGCGGCTTTCTGACATGGCTCCTCGCTCCCTTGGAAATCCAAGCGTAGAAGCCCCAGCAAACCCAGGCTGATTCAGGCCGATGACCAGTGGCTCACGGAGGTGGTGATGCCCAGCGTCCATGGCGGCCAGCGCGCCCCCGGCCTGCGTTTCGGCGACCCCCGGGTGGCGGCGCTGCTCGAGGCGCTGTGCTCGGTCGGGCACATCTTCGACGGTCTCACCAACGCCACCCTCCGAGCCCACATGTCAGCCCTGCTGGGAGTCAACTACCGCGCCAACCAGGCCACCTACGACCTGCGCCGCCTGCGGCTCAAAGGTCTCATCGAACGCGTCGCCCACACCAACCGCTACCGCGTCACCGAACACCGCCGGCGCACCGCCACGTTCTTCACCAGCCTCGCGAAACGTGTCGTGATCCCCGCCCTGAGCGCCCTACGCACCCGGCGAGCGACCCGGCGCACTGCGCCGCCCTTAGCGGCCGCCCGGCGCGAATACGACCGGGAGATCCAACGGCTGATGAAACGCTCCCGCCTCGCCGCGTAAAGACCCTCAGACAATTTCTGACGTCACAGGTCGACGGGCACGCCGCCCGACGATCAGACGCGACCAGGTGCACCCCGGCACGCCGACCCGACACCGCCGCAACCCGAAAAACGGCTCCCAACCCTAGAAAAGGGCCCCCTTCAAGCGACTCGCGCCGCCCTCCCGCCGACGCTCTGAACCCCGAAACCGCCTGTGCCCCAACGAACTGCCCCAAAACTTGCCTCAAAATCGCGGAAGAGGGTCAGCAAGGCCGAGCTAGGTGCTAAACACCGACGAGACGGTCCTCAGCACATATCTCGGCTTGGAACGCTGGATCGACGGCGGCAAGGGCGCCATCGACGTGGCGCTGAAGGTTAGATACGAGGCGAACCACACTGTTGCCACAACTGCCTCTCCGCAGAATGACTCGGAGCATTTTGGAGCTCATCTCCAGGCGAAGACGCTCACCGATATGGAGATCGACAGCCTCCACCTCGGCGAAGTCACTCGTGATCTTTTCGGGAACACCCCAGAGGCGAAATGGTTCGCGAGCTGACAGGAGATGGCTGAGGAACATGTCGAAATCGGGTAGCGGCCGGCTGAATGAAAATTCAATCGGACCGCCTTCCATCTGTCCGCCTGACGGGTCGTCTGGGTCTCCTATGGGGTCGAATCCGATGGCGAAACGCTCGGCCATCTCGACTAGCCGCCTATACCGGCGAACGGCGCCGGAGATGATCTCTTGGTGCAAGGGGAACGAGTCTCCTTTGGCCAGAAACGTCCCCTGCCTGGTTACGGCCTCATCGACAGTGCCCAGGTGATCGTCGGCAGCGAGTACGCCAAGCTGGTTCAGGCACACGGTGTACGTGTGGTCTGGTTGTGTGGCGATCAGATCAAGCAAAGCCTGTGCTCTGCGGCCTCGGACCATCACCGAGAGGTCATTGACGTCGTCGTCGCCGGATAGGTACTCCTGTCCTCGGAACTCGGTTTTGATCCAGCGTGTTTGTCCCAGTCGCTCAATGGCTTGGAGGTGCGCTGAGGGGAGCCAGACGAAGTCGAGATCGCGACGCCTATTCACGGCGGCTCTGAGGATCGCCCTTGCCTCTCCGACCAACCCGTTCGTGTGGAAAGACCAGAACCGGTCATCCAGGCTGTCGACGGTGAAGCGTACGGATCCGGTTTCGACCTGGTGGATGTGGACGTCGTCCGTCTCCTGCACGGCTTCGCCGCCAAACACCTCGGCAAGAAATGAGTCGACTGGCTTGCTCCCCGGGTGCCCTTCCAAGACCAGCGTCTTCCAGGAGCCCTGTGGGCTCAGATCATGAAACTGTCGCTCTAGGTCGTTACGGTTCACGGTTCACCTCCTCTCCATCATCGTCCACTCGCTCCGCTTCGGCCAGTTCTCGTTCGAGATCTGCACCATCTCCGAGATTTAGCGCCATCTGGCCGCCCGGATCCTTCGGCGGTCGGCCGGCTGGGGTAAACCGGCCAGCAAGCGCCTGGTACCGCTGGGTTCGCCCCCTGGGGTCGAGGGTCTCTGGTCCATTTCGGATACCGATCATGCCGATGCCCCGGGTCCGAGTCGGTGGGGTGTAGGTGAACACGTCGGGCGCCGCCGCGGCGGCCTGCCGAGCTGCAAGATCGATCTTTCGAACGAGGCTGTTTCGGTAGCCGAGCGGGTAGTAGGCGAAATGGGGAATCGCCTCGGAAGCGATGACGTCTGTGGTAGCGGACTCGACCTCCCGCGCAGCAAGGGCTACGAGGGCGGCTCGGACTACGGAATCGAACGCCTCGGCCGGGGACTCAAGGTCGATGGTTATGATACCGGGGGGAGGCCCGTTGATCGGGATCGGCGCGGCGAATGCTGCTGAGAGCGCACCGTCGTCGAACTCGCTTCCGACATGCCGGACGTCGTTGTCTCCGATTGAGAGCACGGGCAGGTCGAGCCCGGCTCCGGTGAGCCCGAGAAGTATCCGGTCCTCATTGTCGCGGAGACAGGCGTAGACCGGTTGTGCTGTCAAGTTACCCGCAGTGGTGACAGTGACACCGACCTTGCGCACCAGGTCATTGACGTCCGCCGTCGCGTATCGCTGAGCCTGCACAGGCTCCACATTCGCACCAGACTTGGCTTCTCCGAGAACGAACCGGTGTCGCTCGGTGGCCCACGCCACCGTGTCGACCGTCACCTTTCCGCCGTCTGCGCCAATGGCCGGGAACTCGAGAGCAGCCAGCCTGTAGCCCGCATCGAACATCGTTCGCGGCCAAGATGTCACCGTCTGGGAGCAAAGAGCAATGAGCGCGTTGACCGGCACAAACCGGAGCTCCATCCGTGGCTCCCTCCTGGCCGACTCGAAGTTACTCGATTGTAGTCTACGGGGTCTGGGTCGTGATAACGTGCGCTTATCAGGACCGAGGACGGGCCCCTCTCCACTACGGCCGCGTTTGCCGCACCGGTGGCCGGGCAGCACACATGACGCAAGGTGACTTCGAAGCCCTCGACCTCCTCGCCCGGCTCGAGCGCCGCCCCGCATTGCGGGCACGGCTGGCCGATGAATGGGCTGCCGGCCGCCAACGCGGCGCGGGCCAGCGTCACTATTCCGGCCTCGGCGGCACTCACATAGTTTCGGCGTCCCCGCTTTCCCCCGCACGGAATGCACCACGGAAAACGATTACCAGTGGCCTCATTCTTAATGTTATATTCCCCGACATTCTTCTCCTTTTTGCAGGCTGAGCAGATACGTTTCCCCGGTGCCGGGTTCTTCGTCTCGAAACGTTTCCGGTTGGAAGGCCTCTGGCTTTCTGCGGTCGGCGCCTGCGCTTGACTCGGAGCCGCCGTCGGCGGCCGGTATCCGTTGCGGCTATTGCGCTCCCAGGCGCCCCTAAGACCCTCGACGGGCACGCCGACCACCTCGGCGATTCGGCCCAAGACCGCGTCCGACGGCATGGCGGTCCCCGACCTCCGGACCCGCAAATCGGGGCTCACCAGACCAGCCGCCAGCAACGCCATCGCCACCTCGGCCGCCACCTCGCTCTCCCGGCGCCGCGGCGCCCGGCGCACCACCAGCCCGTCGTCGATCGCGACCACACTCACCGACACCACCTCCCCGCCAGTAGGACACGAGGCGACGTGACCGCCTCCACTAACCCGACCGCGGCTTGGCGCCGGACGCGTGGGCTGCCTTCGCTCAGACCGCAACGCCGCAACAACGCTGCCACCGCCGCGACCTGGCCGCCACGACCGGCGTGCTCGGTCATAACCACCACAGCCAGCGGGGCGACCTGTAGCAGCTCCGCCATGTCCACCTCCGGGTACCGGTCCCTCAGCTCCGCCAGCGCCAACCGATCCGTCTGCGTCCACGTGCGCCCACGCCACGCTGCCACCGCCCTCGACGCCGCCTCTGAGCCCCTCTCCGCAGCCCGGAGCGCTTCGCTCCCCGCCAGCGCCTCCCCGAGGACCACCGGCACCGACGCCACCGACTGTCTTGTCAGCGTCAACATGAGTTCCGCCACGGCCGGGGAAGGGCGGGGCGACGCAACCGTTCGACTCCCTCGGACTCCAACGGGCGAGTCGCGGTAAACGAGACGTCCGCAGCCAACCGCCGGGCCCGGCGACCCTGAACGTCAACGACCTTTATCCGGCCACGGTTGTGGCCGGCCGATGAACCCCCGAGCCGCCGCCGCGGTGAAGTCTTCGCCCGGGCCGCCACCGCCCGGTACGGGCGGAGCTGCCCATTCCCCGCTGTCGCGCTCATCGCTCATCTACACCCTCCTGCCGCTCGCGGGCTGTGCGCCCCCAGTCGAGGCGGTCATGCCGCCGCGCTCACCGTCTGGCGTTGGCGGAGCATCCGCCGCCGCTCGGCCTCGTTCGCGCCGCCCCACACCCCCCATCGCTCCCGCCTCGCCAAGAGAGTGGAGCAAACCTGGGGAGGCAGATCCAGCGGGTGAAGAGGTCCAGGATGGCCTCATGCCCGAACGCGGTCGTCACTCGACTCTGACAGCGCTGGCCCATGCCGAGAAGGGGGACCTGTGAAGGTCATCGTGCAGGTGGTGGTCGACTCCGACGACGGCACGCCCGCCGTGATACGAGAGGTCTTCGGCTTCGAACCTGCTCCGCTGGCTCCCGACTCGCTGGGCTTGAAACTGGCCCAGGCCAAAGATGTGCTCGCAGCGGTCCAGGCGGCCACGGTCGACGAGCAGGCGAGGACGGCGCTGGCCGCCCGGTCCGGGTGCCCGCACTGCGGCACCGCACGGCGGCATAAGGGTGTCCACACCATCGTCGTGCGCACCCTGTTCGGGACGTTGCGACTGGCCAGTCCCCGCTGGCATCACTGCCGGTGCCGGCCGCAGCCGACCGGTACATTCAGCCCGCTGGCCGGGGTGCTCCCCGAGCGGGCCACCCCCGAGCTGGCGTACCTGGAGGCCAAGTTCGCCGGGTTGATGTCCTACGGGCTGAGCGCCAAGGTCCTGGCCGAGGTGCTGCCCCTCGGGCGGGTCTTGCATCCCTCCGAGGTCCGTCGCCGCACCCACGCTGTCGCCCAGCGCCTCGACGACGAGCTCGGACCCGAGCAGCCTCAGTTCATCGAGAACGCCGAGAACGGCACGGCCGGGGACGGCACGGCCGACAGCGGTACGGCCGACAGCGGTCCGGGCGAGAGCTGCCCGGCCGAAAACGACCCGGCCGAGAGCGGCCCGCTGATTGTCGGGTTGGACGGCGGCTACGTTCACCGCGCCCATCGACGCTCCCGGCGGGGCCGCAGCTTCGAGGTGATCGCCGGGAAGAGCGCCGCCGCGCACGGCTCCTCGAAATGTTTCGGGTTCGTCCAGACCTACGACCCCAAACCGAGGCGGCGGGTGTCCGAGGTCCTACGCTCCCAAGGCGTGCACGCCGGCCAGCCGGTCACGTTCTTGACCGACGGGGCCGTCGACGTCCGCCACCTGCCCCGCCACCTCG
The DNA here is from genome assembly GCA_030947025.1 of Actinomycetota bacterium. Classification (GTDB taxonomy): domain Bacteria; phylum Actinomycetota; class Acidimicrobiia; order Acidimicrobiales; family Palsa-688; genus JALYXV01. Next base: position 12,253 of record JALYXV010000047.1, read on the forward strand.
ACCCGGAGGCGGTGCACATTCTCGATTGGTTCCACGTCGCGATGCGCTTCACCGTCATGGACCAGATGGCCAAAAGCGTCCGCAACGCCGGCCAGATCGGCCTGGCAGCAGCGGTCGCCGAGAAACTGGAACGCCTGAAATGGCTGCTCTGGCACGGCAACGTGGCCCGAGCCCTCAAGGTCGTGGGCGACCTCGGAAGCGACCTCGACGTCGACGACGACCCCAGCGCCGAGCACACCAAACTTCTGAAAGAGGTCCGCAAGTTCGGCGACTACATCAACGAACGTCGGGTCGATCCCCGACTACGGGCAACGGCACCGGGCCGGCGAGGCCATCTCCACCGCGTTCGTCGAGTCGACCGTGAACCAGGTCATCAGCAAACGCATGGTGAAAAGGCAACAGATGAGATGGACACCGGCCGGAGCGCACCTGCTCATCCAGGTCCGCACCCGGGTTCTCAACGACGAACTCGCCGACGACTTCCGCCGCTGGTACCCCGGCTTCACCCACACCGCAGAACACCACGACATCGCCGCATAGCCTCCCCCGGTTTGCTCCACTCTCGTCTACAAGGGTGGCAAGCTCGCCGTTGGGGCGACGAGGGGGACAGGGGTGACCGGCGAGACGGTCACCCAACAACTGGCGGCCATCCATGACGTGCCCTATCGCCTCCGTGATGACCACCCGCCCGAGATGATCGAGGTTCGGGGCGCTACTACCCGCTGGCCGAGTTCGACAGGATGAACGCGGAGCGTATCGAGCGGGGCGAAGCCGCCTTCATGAACCCGCGGAACGCGGCATCGGGCGCGCTTCGACAGAAGGACCCCGACAAGGTCGCCAACCGCCCGCTCGCTCTGTGGATCCACGGGCTTGGTACCGTCCAGGGGCGCCAGTTCAGAACCCACATGGAGTTCCTCGATTGGGCCCGTGGTTCGGGGTTGCCGGTCCCTGGCCAGACCACCCTGGTCGACACCATCGACGAAGTGTGGGCTGTGGTCGAGCGGTTCACCGAGGAGAGGCACAGCCTGACTTTCGAAGTCGACGGGGTGGTCGTCAAGGTCGACGACCTCGCGCAGCGGGCAACACTCGGATTCACATCCCGGGCGCCCCGGTGGGCCATCGCCTACAAGATGGCGCCGGTCGAACAGAGCACGACGCTGAAGGCCATCGAGGTGAACATCGGCCGTACGGGAAAGACAACACCGTTCGCCGTGCTTGACCGTGTGACCGTCGGCGGGGTCACGATCACGAATGCAACGTTGCACAACGAGACCCAGATCCACATCAAAGATGTCCGGGTGGGGGACACGGTCATTGTCCGCCGGGCCGGTGATGTCATCCCCGAGGTCGTCGCCCCTGACGTCACCCGTCGTCCCGAGGGCGCACTGGTTTGGCACATGCCGCCAACCTGTCCGTCTTGCGGGCAGCCGCTGGTCCGTCCAGAGACCGAGGCGAACCACTTCTGCGAGAACGTCGACTGCCCCAACCGCATCATCGAGTCGCTGACCCACCTCGGGTCCAGGGGGGCGCTCGACATCGAAGGGCTGGGCTGGAAGACAGTCACACTGCTTCGGTCAAAGGGGCTACTCGATGACCTCGCGGCCGTCTTCCGCCTTAAGGACCACCGCAGCGAGCTGCTCGAACTTCCGGGCTGGGGCCAAAAGAGCGTTGACAAGCTGCTTGGCGGCGTCGAAGCGGGGTCGCGGCGGCCACTGGAGCGCCTACTTGTCGCGCTGAATATCCGCCACATCGGACCGACTGTGGCCAAGGAGCTGGCCCGTCACCTGCGGACCATTGACACAGTCGCGTCCGCGAGCACGGACGACATCGCAGCGATCGCCGGGGTCGGCCCGATCATCGCGGCCGCACTGCGGTCGTGGTTCGACACCCCTCGCAACGCCAAGCTGGTCGAGGATCTGGTCTCGCTCGGCGTTCGCACCGATACCGACCTGCCGGAGCCGGTGGCTGTCACCGCGCTGCCGTTGGCCGGCTTGACGTTCGTGGTGACCGGCACGCTTGAAAGCTTCACGCGCGAGGAAGTGAAGGAAAAGCTGGAGGCTTTAGGCGCGAAGGTCAGCGGCAGCATTTCCACACGCACCGCGGCTCTCGTGGCCGGAGCGGACCCCGGTAGCAAGCTGGACAAGGCACGTCATTTGGGTGTGGTGGTGTTGAAAGAAGGTCCCTTGAAGCAATTGTTAGACGGTGTCCCGTTGCAAGAACTCGCAGTCGAAAACGGCGGGAGTTAGAGAAAGGAATATC
>JALYXV010000411.1 GCA_030947025.1 Actinomycetota bacterium
ACGTGACCGTCAGCCGGTCGATGACGGTCACGTCGTCTCCTCCAACAAGCGCGACCGGGCTCGACGGCGACCGCGGGCGTCGATGTTCACGGCACCTTCGTCCCCGGACACGTCGTGCCGTGTGCCCGAAAGGACATCGGGGGGCGGCGTCCGCGAGAACACCTCGACGCTCATCTCGGCCCACCACACCGGCTCGTTCTGAGCGCGGCGCTGCCCACCGCAGCAGTGCGAACCCTAGGCATTGAGGACTGTCTTTGCAATCCACCCGTTTGGGTGCGGCGCCACCAGGTCTGGACTACCGCTGCCGGACACGCCCAGCGCCTGACTCGACACGGGAGGGTCAAAGGACCGTGCTGCCCCGACCGTACACCCCGGGTGCTGCTCACACCGTTTGACCGCATAAGGTTGGTGATCGTCGCCAGCCCGGTCTTTCTGGGTCGACCGGAAGCCCCGATGGCGATGTCCTGATCGGCCTCCGTTCGCCCTTCCCGGCAGTTTTGGACAGAAGACCGGCCCCGGCGGGACGCCGCGACCGATCAAGGACCAATCCCCGACGTTTCATCTGCACCAGCCGGCCGCCCGTACCCTCAGGCTCGATTGAGGAGCGCGGGAAGCGGGCTTGGGCATGGGGTGTACGCTGTCGTTGGCGCGACAGACCATCCATCCGTGTCGAGATACTGCCTGGAGGTTCGGGCAGCCTCTGGGAACCGTTGCCCCGGACCCTGGCGACGCAACGCTCAGCAGATTTCGAGAGACGCCTTGTTCGGGCAGGACGACCGTACGGTTGTCGCCCCATACGGGCTGGACGCCTCCCAATGGGAGAGGAGAGTCTTGTCGACCAGCATTGCCGTTGACGGCAGACCAGACCCGCGCCACGTGGGCCCATCAGCGAACCGACCGCCGGTGAACGCCCATTCGGATCAACCCAAAGCGGTGAGCTCCGCTGAGACCGTGCAGCGTCGAGAATCGCCCGACCGGCCCCTGGCAACGCCCGCCTACTGGCTTGTCATCTCCCGGGCGTCCGACGCCGTCGTGGTCAGCCTCCATGGTGCGCTTGACCTTCGCGCCTCGGTCCGTCTCGGGGCCATCCTCACAGATCTGATCGTGGGGCAAGGCAACCTGGCCGTGATAGTGGACTTGCGAGACCTGGGACCCGTCGACGCGGCCGCTGTTGATGTCTTCGCGGCCTCGGCGAGCGCCGTCGAACTCCGCGGCGGGACCGCTCCGGGGCGTTGGTCGCCACCGACTGCCACCGGCGCTCCGCCGGCAGCAGCACACCTACCTCTTGCGTCCTGGCCGGCTCGGTGCATCCCACCCTCACCGGGGGCACGATCCGCGGTGGTCATCAGGAGCCGGACCGGCGTCATCAACTTCACCGAGACCTTCGTCGACCCCGGCTCGACCACCCAGACAGGAACAGGAACCGCCACTGTGCTCGACCGGGTCCGGGGCCGGTCGTCGGCCACGATCACCGCCTCGTCCACCACGGCTCCAACCGGCAGACCCTCGATCGTGAACGAACAAGGCACTATCGCCGTGACTGACGGATGACAACCTGGCACCCCGGCCTCCTCCTTTGAGGCACCCCGTCGGTTGCGGAAACCGCGCCAAATCTTGTCCCTCGACATGCGCGCAGCAGAGTTGTGTGGGCTCGCGCCGAAGTTTCAAGGGTCAGGTCGGTCAGCCGATCCTGGCCCGGGGGTCAGTCGCCCCGAACCCCGGCGACTCCTAATTTTTTTGCGCCCAGAGCCAGGAGGCGACGCGATGTCGGCAACCACGCCACGGTGCGGTAACCGACACCGCCGATCATCTGCGAGATCCACCGGCGCACGATGACCGCCCCGGGAGTGCCCGACGGTCCACGCCACCCGCGCGTCGGATCCGACCACGACCGAGCCTGGTCCGGCCCGATGGACGAGTGGGTCGTAGTCCTCGAGTTCGTGCCGGCGGACACGACCCGGCCGTTCCTGGTGGCCTGCGTCGAGAGCCTGATCGAGCATCTCGGCGAATGGCACGTCCTCGGCGCTGTGGAACCCGGACCGCTACGCCGTGCAGCTACACATCCCCGCCCTCGGCCCGCAGCAGGCCCTGCACTGGGCCGCCGCCTATCACCGCGACGCGGCCCTCGCCTCCGGCGTGGCCGGGGCGATCTCGGTTCGGGCCGAGATCCTCACCGTCGAGGAGTTCAATGGCTCCCTGCCCGACTACGACCAACCCAACCCCGCCGCCGCGCCGTCCGCCTGTGCGAGCCTTTTGTGCGAGGAGCTGTACACGGCGACGCGGGGCCTGGTGACGGCCACCACGCCGGGCCAGCTCACCGATGTCGTCGCCGGCTTTGTCACCGCGGTGGGAGGCCGGGCCGAGCCCGGCACGCCCCGCCCCGAACCCGGCCTGATCGACGTCGATGTCAGCGTCGAAGGCGGCTCGGCGTTTCATGCCCGCGCCGAAGCGGTCAGCGTCGCCGGCCTCATCATCGAACAGTCACTGCCCACTCTGCTGGGCGACGCCCGCCGGGCTGCCGTCCGGCTCCGCCAGCAGCACCAGCACCACCTCCAAGGCAACCCGCCGACGGGCCCGGCGAGCCACGAGCGGCAGAACCCTCAAACGGCCAAGCCCACAGGTGGGCTTCCCTAGACGAGTCATCCAATCGGTACTCGATCGGGGGCGAGTCGCACGGTCGGTGTCCCACAAGGGCTCGACGGAGCGGAATTCAACCGACACCCGTCGCCGCCGGTCACGCCTTAGTGCAGAACATCGGTCGAGGACACTACGACCTTGCCGTCGACGGCAACCACCAGGACCGGGTCGCGGGACGCTGTCGACGAACTCACGATCGCCGTCTGACCCAGCTCCCCGGCCGAGTTCATGTCGTTGTGGTCCTGGATGGCGATGAGGATGTGTTGCCCGCTCTGGATGTCGGCGGGTAGCCACGTCGACGGTGAACTTGCTGGTCATGGTGCTGCCGGTGTGGCGACCGTGGCCAGCACGGGGCCGGTCAAGGAGTCGAGTTGGATCACGGCGGGCGATCCCGACCGAACTCCCTACCGGTGACCGAGAGCGTGCCGCCCGGGCTGGACGGGAGGACGAACCGGTCGTCAGCGCGACGACACCCACGCACGCCCAGGCCAGCCCGGCCGGTACGAGGACCAACATCGAGGCGACCATGACAAATGTCAGCTGTCGACGTGACCAACTCCTCGCCTACTACTCCATTCCCGCTCGACTTTACGTCCGCCCGGACGGCACTGGGACTCCCTCACTTGCCACAAGGCCCTTTGACTGGGACAGGACCACGCTTTTGCGATGAACGCCGGGGCCCACGGGTCGATGGAGGCAGCCCAGGAAAGACAGCGTCAGCGCCTCCCACGCGGGGTCGCAGGCGGGGACAGGGGAAAATTGGCCCGGTTGACCTCCTTGGCGACGCGGTCGGTTCAGGTTGGTGCGGGTGTGGCCCGAGGCGGTCGCACGTCACCCTTGGCAATGGCATGAACGCCGGTCGACCTGCTAGCAACGTCGATCAGAGGCCTCGTCATGCTGGGCCCGGGGTAAGGAGGGCCGGTTGTTGCGGGCTCGTATCATAGCTGTTGCAACAACGAGAGAGTCTCCTTGCGTGTTGCTGTCCTGGTGCCTCCAGGATCAGTGGAGAGACCGACTTCTAGGCATAGCCGCAGTGGCCCGTTTAGCTGATCGTCACAGGCTGTTTACTTGGCGCTTACCCTGTCCACCGTTTCTGTCATTTGTTCTGAAGCGTCCTGAAGGGGTGTATGCTCCTGCTGTGTCCAGTGAATCTCTGCTTGCACCTGCAGGCCCGTGGTGGGCCGACCCCTCTCGTGGACCGGATTCATGTTCGGTTCAGGAAGCGGTCTTCCACCTGTAGCTGGATAGCAATGTCCTGGGGGGCCGATTTCGGCCCACGGACATGTTTAGATACCCCCTTGACGGCAAACGGGCGGAGCTGGCAAGGCAAACCTATGAATGAAAATCGGGATCTTCAGTTGAAACTCGATAAGCCTAGAGCTGGGGGCTCTTCCCTTTTCGGCACTGGATTTTTGTGGGTACTACCCTTCCTCGGTAGCTGTTGGTCGGTCACAACTCGCTGGGGGTGCTCATGACCTTGCTCGCCTCTGACGGACTGGTTTTGCTGCCGTGTGACGTCGACAGCGACAAAGCACTGACATCTGATCAGCCCCAGATTGCGATCGCGCCCAGCAGTGGTGCCCCGAGCTGGACCCGGCGCTACGTGGCAGTCCTGCTGGCACTTGACCTCACCGCGGCGTTGATCGCGAACCTGGTCTGCTGGCTGGTCCGGCCCATAGCCGACCGCCAGGGTGTGACGGTACTGGCCTGGCATGTCCGGTATTGGATGCTGACCTTGGTGGTGACACCGATCTGGCTCGGCGCCTTGGCGGCCGGGGGCGCCTACCGTCGCCACCACGCCAGCCAAGGGCTGGACGACTATCGCCTGCCCGTCGTCACCGCACTTCGACTTGCGGGAGCCGCATCCATCATCGCCTTCGGGTTGCATATCGGCCTGTCGCGGCTGCTCGTCGTGGTGTATTTCCCCGTCCTCGTGGTTGTCTCGCTGTTACTGCGCTTGGCCTGCCGCCAAGGGTTGTCGGCGTTGCGCCGGCGCGGGCACGCCTTGCGGCGAATGCTCCTGGTCGGCGACCTGCCCTGCGTGACCAGGTTCGCCAATCATCTGCTGCGCTCGCCCGGTTACGATCTGGTCGGCGCGTGTGTGCCCGATGATGCATCGTTCGTCGGGCGGGGCGAGTTCAGCGTGGCGGTAGTGGGGCGGCCCGATGATGCCGTCACCGTGGCGGCGCAGCGGGGTGTCGATATCGTCCTGATCGTCGGCCACCCACATCTCGAGAAGACCACCCTTCAGGAGATGGCATGGCGGATCGAGCGGAGCGGGCGCAGCCTGCTGGTTGGTCCCGATGTGGTGGACTTGGCCGGCCCTCGGATCAGCGTGGCGGCAATCGGTGGGCTGCCGTTGCTGCACATAGGCGACCCCCTGATCGGCGTCCACCGCCAGACCATCAAAGCGGTTTACGAGCGCCTGATCGGACTTGTGCTGCTGATCGTGCTGGGCCCCCTCTTTGCCATTGTTGCGCTGGCCATAAGGATTGACTCCGGTGGCCCGATCTTCTATCGACAGAAGCGGGTCGGTTTCAAGGGCCGGCCTTTTAACATGGTCAAGTTCCGCACCATGGTCCCAACCGCCGAGGCGATGCAGGCGGAGCTTTTTGATTTGAACGAGCACGATGGGTTCCTTTTCAAGATTCGTTCTGATCCTCGTGTCACCCGGGTCGGCCGGTGGCTGCGGCGCTACTCCATTGACGAGCTCCCGCAGCTGCTGAATGTGGTCCGGGGCGACATGGTTCTGATCGGGCCCCGTCCGTGCCTCCCGCAGGAAGCGCAGAACTTCGGGGAGGCGGCCCAGCGACGGTTCATGGCCCGGCCAGGACTTACGGGCTTGTGGCAGGTCAGCGGCCGATCCGATATTCCCTGGGAGGAAGCGGTCCGGCTCGACCTCTACTACGTGGAGAACTGGACCCCCTGGATGGATCTCATGATCGTCTGGCGCACTCTTCGGGTCATGGTGACCGGCTTCGGCGGGTACTGAAGGGACGTCCCGAGGTCGACAATTCTGACATCGCCGCCATCTCTCCGCGATCGGTGCCGACGTTGCGTGCCAGAACGACGCCGCCTTTGGCGGCATGGCGGTCGACAATCCAGGCTTCCCTCGTGAGCCGCCCGAGCCCGTCGTCCCATCCGAACCCCACGGCACACTAGACTTACGCGAATGAGCCCCGAGGACAGCGGTGACATTGGCCGCGGCCAAGGGTATGACATACCTCGAGAGTTGACCCACGGTTCGGACGAACCAAGGGACGAGGTCGAACAACTATTCCGCGACTTGATCCGTGCGGCGCTCATCGCTGACGTGGATCCCGATACGCAGTGGGCTCCCCCCGCATCATTCAAGCCCGCCCCGCCACATGCAGCCATTCAACTACCAGACTTGCCTGACGAGCACCTCGGCGTCGACCTAAAGTCATGGGCCGACGGGTCGGTTGATCCCGCCGTGATCCCAGCCGCTGCGTCCACTGATGCCACGGCATCGATGATCGGTTCTGCTTCAGCATCGGCCAATGGCCACGCAGAGCCCAGCGCCCAGCCAGGGACTTCGGTTTGGTCACGCACCGGCGTCGCATCGAAGGGCGGTGCTGTCGTCGACAACTCGACCGGGGCGACCGCGGTGGTCCGCCATCCTGAGCCGACAGCCCTCGCGCTGGCGCTCGCATTTCGCAACCGAGTAAGCAGGCGCGCCTTGATCGCGGCGGGCGTCGTCGTGGTCGTCGCTACCGTTGGCGCAGCCATTGCGCTGGGCGGCGGGGGAAAGGGCACGAGCCACCAGAACCAGACCGCTGCTGACGTGCTGGTATCACCGACGACCTCGCCCGGTACCACTCTGGCGCCGCCCACGGTGGTACCGCCGGCCAGTGACACCGTTGCGCCGGCCGCCGGATCAGTTAGCGCCGCGGCAACGACACCCGAGGCTGGGAGCGCCGGATCCGCCACCAATGGTTGGCTGCCACGTTCCGCGCACAACCCCGTGCCTCCTGCGACGACGAGCCGCGCGACTCCACCGGCGACTAATCCGCCCGGAGGCCCGACACCATCAGCGCCCAGGACGACGGCATCACCCCCGTCTGGAACAACAACACCGCCTTCGACGACTGGATCGCCCACAACACGGCCGAACCGACCGCCGCCTACCGTTGTCACGAGCAGACCGCCGTTCACGTTCCCCACATTCCCGCCCAGGACGACGCCGACGACGAGACCATACGGCTGATTCGCGGGCGCTCGTGACATGCTCGGTTTGGCAGAACCTGACCGTGGTAAGTCGGCGCCCCGACAAAGAGACGCACCCGACGGTCATGCCCGCACTGCTCGACGGCGCCCACTGGGCTACCGCCGCGTGCAGTTCACGGGCTCGTCGTCGGTCATGCACGCCCGATTCGATTCGCCCGGAGCGCTTAGCCCCGCGGGCCGCCCCGCCCGCTCCGTGGCGATGGGAGCGGCCTTGGTAGCGGGGTAGTGCGGCCACCAGCGTCGCTCGCAACCGTTGGGCGTCGAGATGATCTCTGACTTCGTCCCAGTAGCCACCCCGGTCAGCATGGAGAGAGCGGTGAACTGCCGCCGCCTTGCACCGGCGGACGATCAACTCGGCCGGGTTGGCCAGGTCGAGGTCGGATCCGTTCGGGCGATCCAGTTCGACCCGGCGACGCCGAACACCCGAACCGTCCGAGCCGCCGGGACGGCCGGAGCCGACGACCAAGGCGGCGATGGTATGCATGGCGACCGAGCCGAGTCGAGGGTTCGCAGCCCTCGAAGCCGGCGGGCCAGCCCGACATGCCCGCCCGTCAGCGGCGCGCCAGCACCCCCGAGCCCGCCGCCTCCAATGGCCGCCGTTTCGGGCGGCCCGCCCCTTGCCCGTCGGGCCGCTCATCCTACCCACCCTCCGGGCCGCCCGCCCGTTGACCGATCGGGCCAGCGGCCGCCTGGCCAAATCGAGCGGCGCGCCCTTACCTCGAGCAGGAGGGCGGCGTCGGCGACGGTAGCCATGATCGGGGCAACGTCGTCCATGGTCAGGACAGCGGCACGATGCCCTGGGTGGGGACCAACCCGTCGTGCCGTTCAGGCCCGCCACCCCGAACAAGGCGGCGGGGACCCTGTCGGGGCCCGGGTGTCGGTGCCGATCGACGCCAGGCCGATCCCGCACGCCACCGCGATGGCCAACCGCCAGATGACCCGCTCGGTATCCGGCGATTGTCGAAGGGTTGGCCACTTCGGGGGTGGTCGACTGCCCGCCACTGCTGCAGCGCTGAACCCATCTCCTGACCTTTGCCGCGAGTTGGGACCGGACCCATCAGTGGAGCGTCTCTCAGCGGCTAACGATGGTGCCATCGATCTGGCGCTGCGTCGGCTTGAGTAGCGTCGGCAGAGGTGACCGCGTCGCACGTGGTTGGAAGCTCATCCAGACGCTTTGATTCCTGCCGCCGAGCTCGGCTCGCCGTTCCGGTTCTACGACCCCCCGTTGGACCAGACCCTGGCCAACGTGAATGCTGTGCCCGACATGTCGCAAGTGGCCCTTGACCTCTGGCAGCGGGGAGGCGAGTCGCCAGCCCACGGCGTGGTGTCGTTCACGCCACAGTTCCTCGCCCGGGTGCTCGCCGTCACCGGCCCGGTCTCGGTTCCATCCTACGGCGAGACCGTTACTTCAAAGCGATGTCATTGGCCTCCTCGACTAATACGCCATACCCCGCCACGCCCGGAATCTTCCGCGCCCGAGCCAGTTGCGATTTCAGCCGCGCTGTATGGGCAGGAGGTGGGGCGGCGCTGGGCCGGTGAGGCGGCGTGGCGGGTGGCCACGATTTTCGCCCCCCACTGCCGGCTGCCACGGTGGGGGCGGCCATCTCGCCGAGCGCCTCGTGGGCGGCCGCCACTGCGGTACCAACCCCGCCTGCAGGGCCATGAGGAGCAGGGCGGTGCCTTGGGCCGCCACGGCACCGTCGTGTGGCCACGAGGTAAGGCTGCGAGCTGGGCACGGCCAACGCCATGGCCGGCCGAGCCGCGTCCATCTCGGGCACGGCAGGCATTGCAGCCATGTGGGCGGCCCTGGGGGGATTGCGAGGGCGGGCGGCCGCCGAGCGTTCGGCCCGGTCGGCCGCCACTCTCGGACCGGCCTTTTCCCCGCCCGCGGGCGACATCGGGGTCCTTGCACTGCAGGCGGGGACGGTCCCCACCACGCCCTTGACCAGGGAGCAGATGCCGCTCAACTGGTCGGCGGTGGCCATTTGGCCGGCCGGGATCTTCACGGTGCCGCCCTGGTCGGTGATCGGGCCCGTGAACGGTGAGGTCCCGGCCAGGATCTTGGCCTTGACGGAGGCGATCAGGGCCTTGGTGTCGGCGCCGACAGTCCGAACGGGGCCAAGGCCAAGGGTGACGCCTCGTCCGTGCTGGTGAACCCGGCGGTGTAGTGCGTGTTGAACGGTCCGCCCGTGAACGTGCCGGCCATGATGCTCTTGACCATGGCGATGTCGAGCGGGTCCCACTGACTGCTCTTGACCGCCTCCGAGGCCCCGGAGATCCCCGGGGCCCGGGCGATGTTCCCTCTGAGGCCGACGAGCGTTTGCGAGGGTCCGACGCCCTGGTACTTGTGAAAGGAATCACAAGGTGCTATGATGCTTTTCGTTGAGAACCGGAGATGGGCGTGAGTTGTACTCGCATCCGTCCCCCCCGAAGCGTTGTGACACCTCGCCCGGCGCAGGAATCCCCCCTCCTGCGCCCTCCGGCGCTCGACCATTCCGCACAGTCTGCCAGCCTTACTGGACGACGCTGGTCCGGCGTGTCAGCGGGCGACAAGGTCAAAAATCGGGGGCGCCGCCGTGGCTGTGAACAACCGGCGAACACCTTCTGATGCCGGAGTGACGGAGTCTGCCGTGTACCTAGTCATTTCG
>JALYXV010000030.1 GCA_030947025.1 Actinomycetota bacterium
CAGCTCGACGCGGCCCTGCGGGAGGCGGCGCTGGCCGCGGGCGCCGTGCCCTTCGACGGCCAGGCCGTCGAACCCCTTGTCGGCGACCACGGGGTAGAAGGGTTCGAGTTGAGTGGGGTGAGCACCGCGGCGACACGGCTGCGGGGCAGCTTCGTCATTGGGGCTGACGGCGCGACGAGCCGAGTGGCCGAGGTCGCCGGAATGGTCGATCATCGGCGGGTCCTGTGGGGCTTCGCGCTGCGTTGCTACCTCGCTCAAAGCGTCGACGTGCCGTACATCGTGTTGTGGGAACCGCGACCATGGCGGGCCCTTCCCGGCTACGGATGGCTGTTTCCCGGGCCCGACGGACGCGCCAACGTCGGCCTCGGAGTGGGCACCCTGGCCGAGCGGACCTCCGCCGCCCGGGCGGTGCGCCTGATGCCCTCATTCCTCGAACACCTCTACCATCTCGGCCTCCTCGCCGGTATGCCCGCACCTGGCACCCGGCTCGGCGGCTGGCTGAAGATGGGCATCATCGGCACCACGCCCGCCGCCGGTCCAGTCCTGCTCGTGGGCGACGCCGCCGGACTGGTCAACCCGCTACAAGGTGAGGGCATCGCCCAGGCCATGGGCAGCGGACGAGCCGCCGCCGAAGCCATCCTCGGCGGCGCCAACCCGGCCACCACCGCGATGCGCTACCGGGCCTACCTGGCCGAGGCCCACCTCCCGTATCACCGCATCGCGGCCGCCGGCCAGGCCACCCTGCTACCAAGACCGGCGGCGATCTCCGCCGCCGGCCGCGTCCTCTCGGCGCCGGGTATCGGCAGCACACTGGCCGGGGGGTGGGGCGTGTTCTGGAACGAGCTACTCGACGGCGCCGCCCCGGGCCAGGCCCGCACCACCGCCCGGGCCGCCACCACCCTCGGCGCTGTGATCACCGCTCGGACGACGACGCGGCGCTGGCTCGACAGCGTCGTCGGCAATGCCCGCCAGTAGTTTCACTCCAGCCGACGCGCAGCATCAGCTCGGTACCGCAGCGTGGAACGGACCAGCAATACTCTCACCCTCACAGCCCAAGAAGCCAGGCTTCCGCCAACGGGCCCGCCTGATCAGCAACATCAGCGGTCACCTTCTGAACGGCGGCACCGAGGCGGTCGTGCAACGGGCGTTCACGTACTGGTCAACGGTGGACCCCGAGCTCGGAAGTTCTGGAGGAGGCTGTCCGCTCCGAGCAGGCCCCTTCGGCTCCCCACCGCGGGCAGAGCTCGGCCGCTCTCGCCAGCGAGGCCACCAAGACCTGACGTCGCGTTGCCACGCCGCAAGCCGACGGCACGATCGGGGCGACCGCGGTACACCGCACCGAGCCCAATAGAACTTGCGTCTCGGGCGGGAACCCTTTTCCATCGCCGCCAAGGCCACAGTGTTGCGCTTTTCTTGGTGCCTAATGCCCGAGTGGTGGGCGACGTGCCGGCGTAGTTGTTGCGACACTTGGCGGTGGCATAAAGGGGCTCGTTGCCGAACTCGCCCAGCACCCGGCTGCCGAGGACGGTCCCCAGTCCTGGCAGGGATCCGACCACCGTGCCGTCCGGGTGCTGCTTAAAACCCACTTCCAGCCTCGCCGCCAACACGGCGATCTGGCCGGTCATCTCGACGATCACCGCCACCGAGGCGCCCATGGCGGTGGCCACGACGGCAGGTGCGGGGAGCGCAGGGCGTCTTGGATCTCCGCGGCGCGGTAGCAGACGCGGCGCTCGGGGCTGCCGCGGCGTAGCGCAGCGCAGATCTTGGAGCCCCTTCCCGCTTGTCCGCAACCGGGCACACTTGATCTCTGAGTCGGAGGGGTCGACTTGAGGGTGCAGAAGGGAGCGGCCGACTTCCAATTCAAAATCGGACGATACGTCGCCCTCCCCTCGAAGCACGCCGAGCGGGGTCGCACCACCCCATCCCCGGGTAGCCCACCATCGCATTGTCCACCTGTCGGAAATCCGGTCTTTGTAAAGATAGTGAGAACTTGTAAAGATAGTTGAGAGCGTCCACATTTTCCCACCCGACAGCGATAACAGTCACACCCAAGGCATATGATCACAATGCCTGAACAAGTGGGCCGTCACCGAAAACCCACAAACCTCGGCACACCCTCGGTTCTCCGCTTTGATCTTGGGAGCGTGTACGCGTCCGTAGTGTCCGTGGAACGGATTCACCTCGGCGAACGCGAGCGTTTTGCCACGGGGGCCTAACGACTTATCTGGACAGCGACTCCTGGGAAGGGGCCGTGTGCGGCCACCCAATCAGTTGGTTCAGGATGCTGAGCTCCACCGAGTCGCACCGTCCCAGAACGCGCGGGTTCCAAGGCTCGCGGGAGTATCACCTAAGTGCCGGTCGGGGACGGTCGCGACCGTTCTCGTCGTGGCAAGCTGGACCATCGGGTATCGCCCAGTTGCACTCCCTCGTCGAGGGAGATGGCAGTGCAGGTCCTCGATCGTGACGGGCTCGAGCCTGTCGAGGACGGCGCCGGGGTGGTTGGGATCGGCCGGTTGGACATCTCCTGGCGTCGGTGGCAGGTCGCCCGGCTCAGGCATGTTTGCAGCGGTGAACGGTCACCACGACGCGACCTCGTCGCCCGCCGCAGCGGCGGCGGCAGGGCCGCGGTCGCGAAGGTGGCAGGGGGTGGCGTCGGAATGGCGGAGGCGAAGCCAGGGCGCGAACGGGGTCATCCCCCATGGCTGTTGACGTCGGGGGCAGAATGCTCGGCGAATGTCAGCTACCAGGGAGCACGGATGAATCGCACGGAACTGTTCAGCGCTGTCGCCGCCCACACCGGAGCGGGTGGCGGTGAACACGACCTCGACGACGGCGCCGGTAGCGACAGCCGGCGCGACGCCCCGAAAGACGGCCGCGAAGAAACGGTCGTGAGTTAGCAGCTGCTCACGGGCCGGCTGACTGTTCAGTGCTAAACCGCCTGTTTAGCCGAACGAGCCGGACACACATGAGACATTGCCTCAATGCGCGTAGCCAGCATACTTCAGGGAGCGAAAGAGGCGTGTCGGTGACAGGTCATGTGCGGCTGGCGATCATTGCTGTTTTGCTCAGCGCCTGTTCGAGCACCGGTACCACCGCGGTGGGGGGCGGTCGAGCGACTACGACGTCGACTTCGGTGTCGGCTGTCACCTCGACCACCCCGGAACCCGACGAGGCGGCGGTACCGGCGGCAGCGCTGGCTCAGCCTCCATCGCAGTTCCCGAGCCCCAACCCGGCGACGTGTGGGATCGAACGCCAGCGGGTCAAGACAGGCGAGGACACCGACGCCACCAGCGTCGACCAGACAAAAATCCAAACGACCACCATCGCCGCCCTCGTAACGATTCCTGCCCCGGTCCAGCCGGTCGACCGGGTGGCCCCGGTGGAAGACACGGTGTACAAGCTGAGCGCAACACTGGCCGGGTTCAAAATGGAGACCGACAGCGACTACCATCTGGTGTTGGCCGACGGGCACGGCGCCACGATGATCGCCGAGATCCCCGCTCCGGGGTGCGTGACTGGAGGACCCTTCAAGGCGGCCATCGCCATGTCACGGGCAGCGTTCGACGCCCGCTTCCATCCCGTCGCGGGGTTCGAGAAGGTCGCAGTGCCCGTTACCCTCACCGGGGTCGGGTTCTTCGACCGTATCCACGGCCAAACCGGCGTCGCTCCCAATGGGATCGAGTTGCACCCGGTGCTCAGCATCACCTTCGGCTAACCATCCCGCCGCCGGCCATGGTTGCTTCGAATGCTGTTAAGCGACCAACGAACCATCGACCGCCCGCTGAGACCCTGGTCGGTTCTCGGATCGGCCACCGTTGATGTCCTGAGCCGGCGTCGCTTGGCGGAGTTAGCAGCTCCGGAGGTAAGTGCTTCGGCAACGACCAAATTAAGGTCCCGTCAATCGCCAAGCACGCGGCGCCGTTGTCCTCATGTATTGACAATGACGATTAGGATCCCGATCCAATACCGCGCCCGAGGCGTTGGCGCGGGTCGCCGAGATCCCTGCAGAACCCTTGGAGGAACCCGCCAGCTCCTGTCCCAGCATCGAGATCACGTCCCTGAACTCGCTGAGCTGCGCTATGGCTGGCGCTCGGTTACGGGGCCCGTTGGTTATCGAGCACCGGGGGCTGCTGCGTATATCTCGAAGCGTTGCACGGCGGGGGGGTCGGCCGGTGCCCGTCGGGATCGGTGGCCCGAGCGACCTGAACTCGGGCCCTGGCTGCCTGCAGTTGGTCGTCGCCGTCGCACACCAAGACGGTCACCCGCCGGCTGCGTTCCGGTCGAACAGCCACCACCCTCGTACACCTTCGGTCTGATCGAAGGCGCGCCGATCGTTCAGCCTATTCATTGCGTCCGCAACAATCCGGTGCCGACATCCGGGCGCCGTCTTCGCCGACGCGGTCTGCGTCGGCG
>JALYXV010000037.1 GCA_030947025.1 Actinomycetota bacterium
GGGCGGGCGCGCGACCGCCCGGGCGAACGCGAACGCACCCTCGCCTCTGTACCGGACGTCCATCGGCAAGAAGATGCTGATGGCGGGGAGCGGACTGTTCATCCTGTTCTGGCTGCTCGGGCACATGCTGGGCAACCTCAAGGTCTGGCTCAACCAGAAGGAGTTTGACGGGTACGCCGAGTTCCTGCGCCGCATGGGCGAACCGATCTTCCCCCACACGGTGCTGTTGTGGCTCATCCGGGCGGCGCTGACCGTCGCCTTCGTGGTCCACGTGTACCTGGCCATCGACCTGTCGGTGCGCAACCGGCGAGCCCGGCCGGTGCGCTACGCCCGCACCGCGCACATGCAGGCCGACGTGCCCGCGGTCACGATGCGCTGGGGCGGCCTGGCACTGGCGCTGTTCGTCATCTTCCACCTGGCCAACTTCACGTGGGGCTGGATCCATCCCGGCTACCGGTTCGTGCGAGGGGCGGTGTACTCCAACGTGGTGGGCAACTTCGACCAATGGTGGCTGGTGGCGATCTACGTGGCCGCCATGGCCGCACTGGGGCTGCACATCTACCACGGCGCGTGGAGCATGTTTCAGACCTTCGGGGCCAACAGCCGCCGCTGGGACCGCCTGATCCGGCGCACCGCCGGCGGGTTGGCCGTGGTGATCTTCGCCGGCTTCGTATCGGTGCCGGTCGGCGTCCTGGTGGGGGCCATCCAATGACCGTCGCCCCGGTGCCGGTGGCGCCCGCGCCGGTGACGCCCGCGCCGGTGACGCCCGCGCCGGTGACGCCCACGAGACCTGCGCCCACGAGATGGGTCGACGCCGGGCCAGACGGCGCCCTCGACGGCCACGTCCCGGCCGGCGCCCCCATCGCCGAGTTGTGGGACCAGCACCGTTTCGACATGAAGCTGATCAACCCGGCCAACCGCCGCAAGTACCACGTCATCGTGGTGGGATCGGGCCTGGCCGGCGCCGCGGCCGCGGCCAGCCTGGGCGAACTGGGCTACCGCGTCAGCTGCTTCTGTTACCAGGACTCCCCCCGCCGGGCCCATTCCATCGCGGCCCAGGGCGGGATCAACGCGGCCAAGAACTACCGCAACGACGGCGACAGCATCTACCGCCTGTTCTACGACACCGTCAAAGGGGGCGACTTCCGCTCCCGGGAGGCCAACGTCTACCGGCTGGCCCAGCTGAGCGTGGACATCATCGACCAGTGCGTGGCCCAGGGCGTCCCCTTCGCCCGGGAGTACGGCGGCCTCCTCGACAACCGCTCCTTCGGCGGGGCCCAGGTGTCCCGCACCTTCTACGCCCGGGGCCAAACGGGCCAGCAACTCCTGCTCGGCGCCTACCAGGCCCTGGCCCGCCAGATCCACTTGGGCCAGGTCACCATGTACCCCCGCACCGAGATGCTGGACCTGGTCGTGGCCGACGGCGCGGCCCGGGGGATCGTCACCCGGGACCTGGTGACCGGCGCGGTCCAGTCGCACGTAGGGGACGCCGTGATACTGGCCACGGGCGGCTACGGCAACGTGTTCTACCTGTCGACCAACGCCAAGGGCTGCAACGCCACCGCCATCTGGCGGGCCCACCGCCGCGGGGCGCTGCTGGCCAACCCGTGCTTCACCCAGATCCATCCCACCTGCATCCCGGTGAGCGGCGACTACCAATCCAAGCTCACGCTGATGTCCGAGTCGCTGCGCAACGACGGCCGCATCTGGGTCCCCGTGAAGCCCGACGAAACCCGGCCGCCCGACCAGATCCCCGAGTCGCAACGGGATTACTACCTGGAGCGCAAGTACCCTAGCTTCGGCAACCTGGTGCCCCGCGACATCGCCTCCCGCAACGCCAAGGAGGTCTGCGACGAGGGCCGCGGCGTGGGCCCGGGCGGCCGCGGGGTGTACCTGGACTTCTCCGACGCCATCGCCCGGCTGGGCGCCGACGTCATCAAGGAGCGCTACGGGAACCTGTTCGACATGTACGAGCGCATCACGGGCGAGAACCCCTATCAGGTCCCGATGCGCATCTACCCCGCCATCCACTACACCATGGGCGGGCTGTGGGTCGACTACAACCTGATGAGCAACGTGCCCGGGCTGTTCGTGCTGGGCGAGGCCAACTTCTCCGATCATGGGGCCAACCGGCTGGGCGCCTCGGCCCTCATGCAGGGGCTGGCCGACGGCTATTTCGTCATCCCCAACACCCTGGCCGATTATCTGGCCCGCGCCGCGCTGCCCGCGGTCGGCCTCGACGACGCTGCGTTTCGGGGGTCGGAGGCGGACGTGGCGGCACGGACCGAGCGGTTGCTGGCGGCCGGCGGCACCCGCACGGTCGACGACTTCCACCGCGCCCTGGGCGGCCTGGTCTGGGAGCTGTGCGGCATGTCCCGTTCGGCCGAGGGCCTGACCAAGCTCATCGACCAGCTGCCGTCGCTGCGTTCAGAATTCTGGACTGACGTCACGGTCCCGGGAAGTGGGGCGTCCCTGAATCAGTCGCTGGAAAAGGCGGGCCGGGTGGCCGACTTCATGGAGCTGGCCGAGCTGCTGGCCATCGACGCCCTGCACCGGGAGGAATCGTGCGGCGGCCACTTCCGTGAGGAGTTCCAAACCCCCGAGGGTGAGGCGCTGCGAGACGACGACCACTTCGCCTATGTGGCGGGATGGGAATGGTCGGGGGAAAAGGGGAGCCTGGAGCCGATCACGTCCGGCCCCCTTCCCACGCCGGTCCTGCACAAGGAAGCCCTCTCCTTCGAGCACGTGCAATTCAGTCAACGGTCGTACAAATGAGCACAACCGCGCCCGAGGTGGAAACGCTCAACCTCACGCTGTACGTGTGGCGCCAGGCAGATCCGTCGTCGTCGGGCTCGATGGCGCGCTATGACGCACCGGGAATCAGCACCCACATGTCGTTCCTCGAAATGCTCGACGTGGTCAACGAGCGGCTTATCAAGGAGGGCAAGGACCCGATCGCCTTCGATCACGACTGCCGCGAAGGGATCTGCGGGATGTGCGGGCTGGTGATCAACGGCGTCGCCCACGGGCCCCGGCCCGCCACCACGACCTGCCAGCTGCACATGCGCCACTTCCGCGACGGCGACAGTATCTATGTCGAGCCGTGGCGGGCCGGGCCCTTTCCAGTCATCAAGGACCTGATCGTGGACCGCGGCGCCCTGGACCGGATCATGGAGGCCGGGGGGTTCATCACCGCCCCCACCGGCAGCGCGACCGAGGCCAACGCCACGACGGTCGGCAAGGACGACGCCGATTTGGCGTTCGACAACGCCGCCTGCATCGGGTGCGGTGCCTGCGTGGCCGCCTGCCCGAACGCGTCGGCCATGCTGTTCACCGCCGCCAAGCTGTCCCACCTGGCGGCCCTCCCCCAGGGCCAGCCGGAACGGGAGCGCCGCACGTTGTCCATGATCGCCGCCCAGGATTCCCTCGGATTCGGCGGTTGCACCAACATCGGCGAATGCGCGGCCGTGTGCCCCAAGGAGATTCCCATGGAATCCATCGCCCGCATGAACCGGGAGCTGTTGCGGGCGTCGCTGCGGAGGCGGGGCCGGGGCGGGGCCTGACAGCCATAGAGTTATCGTCGTGACCGACCAGATCACTGGCCAGGCGGGGCCGTTCCACTACGAGGATCTCGACGGCCTGCCCGATGACTGCTACCGGCGGGAGATCATCGGCGGGAGTCTCATCGTGACTCCCGCACCCAACGGTGGTCACCAGTTGGCTTCGGCCCGGCTCACCGCCCTCCTCCTGGCGGCCCAGACGCCCGAGACCCTCACGCTCGCCGCACCATTCGACTGGCGGCATCCCGATGGGGGCCTGGTCGAACCTGACCTCCTCGTGATTCGGCGGACCGACTTTGACCGGCACGGCCCCTTGGCGCCGTCGGCCACCCCGTTGCTGGTGGTCGAGATCCTGTCGCCCTCCAACCCGCAGATGGACATAGCCGTGAAGCGGGCCCTGTACGAGCGCCTGGGCGTGCCCGCCTACTGGATCGTCGACCCTGACCGGCCCTCCGTCGTGGCACTGCGGTTGTCCGAGGGCGCCTATGCGATTGAGGCGGAGGCCGCCGGAAGCGATGAGTTCGTGGTCGGCTTTCCGTTTCCGGTGCGCTTCCTACCGGGGGACCTCGACACGTAATCGCGCCGGGGGGCACACCGTTGTGTGCAATGAGGGTACGTATACGGTCACTGATTTGAACAGAACGCCTCCATGCCTCTAGATGGGCTCGGTTTGCGGGTGGAGCCACTCGGCCCAACCCACGCCCCCCCGTCCGTCGCCCGCTTGGTAGCGGCACCACGACCGGGCCAGCCGGGCCGATCGCCCGTCGGGCCCCTCGAGCCGCAGGGGGGCGGGGGCGAGCACCGTCGCGACCAGCGAGAATGCCCCAAGCATCAACGTGGCGGCCGCGGGCAGGTCCGCCTGCCCCAGCATGGTCGCCAGCCCCGGGGCGAGTTCGAGCGCAGCGGGCGTGGACGAGTTCGCAATCCCCACCTCGTCGACGACGCCATCGTGGCCCGGCCCGGACACGTAGCCCATGGTGGCCCGGCCGTTGCCGTCGCCGCCGATGTCGCCGCCGCTGTTGCCGCCGCTGTTGCCGCCGATGTCGCCGCCGATGTTGCCGCCGATGTCGCGGTCGGCGGTGGCGATGGCGAAGTGGGTGCCGTCGTCGAGAACGCCCGACGCCCGGTAGTGGGACCCGCCGCCCCACCAGTCGTCGACCCCCCAGCGGTGACTGCGGTAGCCGGTGCCGTCGAAGGCCAGTTGCTCGTCGGCCACCAGGATCTCACCGCTCACCCGGCACGGCTGCCCGTACCACCCGGGGCGCAACCCGGCCGCCGAGGCGGTCGCCTCCCATTCGAGGTCGAACCCCAGCCCGATACGGTCGCCCCGCTCGCTGCGGTAGGCCTCGAAGGGGTCGTCGAGTGCCACCGCGAACGCCTCCAGCCCGATGGACCAATGGTCCAGCGGCGTCTCGCAGTTGACCGCCGACCAGATGCCGTCGCCCCGCACCTCGAGGTCGCGGCCCCGGGGCGGCTGGAGCTCGTGGTCCCTGACCATGACCAGTCGCCGGCCCCGGCCAACAAGGGCGGCCCAGTACCAGGCCACGCCGAGGTTGGGGTACAGCCCCAGCCGCACGTACCCCCCGAGGGAACCGTCGGGTGCCGAGAAATCGAAGTACCACGACTCGCCCCAGAGCTGCTCCGGCCCCGGGTTATGGCGCCGTTCGTCCTCCGCGGCCACCGCCTGCACAGAGGCACGGTAGCCACACGCACCCTCCCGCTGGTAGACCTAGACTGGTGGCGAACTACTTGAGCGACGAATGGTTCGAGCAGCTCGGTGCCACCACAGTTCCGGCGGACGCGGCGTTGACAGGGGAGGATCTCATTCTTCAGCATGTCGTGACCGGCGCTCCCCAAGGAGAGGTCACCTACCACGTCCGGATCTCCGGCGGGGCCGTCGCCATCGTGCGGGGCCCCGCGTCGCAGCCCGATGTCACCTTCGCCGAGGACTACGCCACCGCCGCGGCCGTCGCCAGCGGCGAACTGCGCGCGCCCGCGGCCCTGCTGGCCGGGCGCATCCGCGTGGGGGGCAACATGGCCACCCTCATCGCCCGCCACGACGACTTGGCGATCACCGATCCCGTGCCGGCCGCGGTCCGGGCCGCCACCACCTACTGATGGCCCGAGCCCAGCCCGAATCGCCTGGGTGGTATCCCGACCCGGACATCACACCGGGATCGAAGGGCGACCTGCGCTACTGGAACGGGCGTCACTGGACCGACCGGCGCCGGCACACCCCCGTCTTCACCAACCTGGACCTGCACGCCCCGCTCGGCCTCCGCCCGCCCCGGGCGCTTGAGGGACCGGCCCAGACCGCCGAGCTCCCCGCCCCCGCCGCTGAGGTACCCGCGACCCGAGACGGGCCCGGAGGGCGAGACGGGCCCGGAGGGCGAGACGGGCCCGGAGGGAGAGACGGGCCCGGAGGGCGAGACGGGCCCGGAGGGCGAGCCGACACCATGGACCGGCCCACCGAGGCCGACGGGGTCGGCGTCGAGATGCCGACCTCAGCGGGACGCGTCGGGGGGACTCCGCCTCATGTACCCGAGGTCGGCGGAGGAGGAAGCGGAGGCGGGGGCGAAGGGGGCGGCGAGCCCGACGGCGCGGCCCGGACCCGCAAGCGCCGCAAGTGGTGGGTCTTCGCCGGGGTGGCGGTGCTGTGCGCCCTCGCCGTGACCGTCGCCGGGCAAGCCATGCGGCCGCCGTCGCCCGGCCCTCGGGTTCTCACCGACGGGCGCTTCGTGAGGTTGGCCAATGACGACTGCGCCCGGACCATGCCCACTTTGCGGCCTCCCGATGGCGGTCCGTTCGGGAGCCAGGTGACGCCGGCCAAGGCGGCCGACCAGATCGATCGGGCCGCGGCGGGGCTCGACGACCTGGCCAACCGGCTGGCGAACCTGCCGGCCGCCCCACCCGACCAACCGCATATCGCCGCCTGGCTGGACGGGTGGCATCGGTACGACGCGGTCGGGCATCAATACGCCGATCATCTGCGCAAGCACGGCGCCACCGGGAAAGCCCCGGCCGTTCTCAAGACCGGCGCCGACCTGGCCAAGCGGGTGGACAACTTCGCCCGGGCCAACGGGCTGGGCGCCTGCCTGTTCGCCTTCGCTTATACGCCCGACCCGAGCCAGTTCTGATTCCGTTGACCCATTTCTGCCAATTTGGGCGGAGACGCCGCGGCCCGTCCCGTAACACCTGCGATACAGTCCTGAAATCGTCCACTACCGCTCGGAGGTAACCGTGACCCTTGCCGAGGTGATCGACGACCATTTCTTGATTCGCTATCGAGCCCTGCTCGACGCCGAGGACAAGGCGTTCGACGAGCTCGAACATGCGTTTGAGGACGGGGACCGAGCCCACTTCGAGCAGGATCTCTGCGAGTGGCGCGCGGCCATCCAGCGCAAGCTCGACTATCTGCACCGCCTCGGCGTGGTGCTGCCACCCGCCGTCAGTATCTGATCCAACCGGGGGAGCATCGGCGGCGAGACCGCCGCCCGATGACCGGCTGCCGGGGCGCCCGGTGGTTCGGCCCGGGAACTCAGCTGATAAGGCCGAGTGAACGCACCGTGTCTCGCTCGGCCGCCAGCTCGGCCACCGAGGCGTCGATGCGCGATCGGGAGAATTCCCCGATATCGAGGCCGTCGACCACGGCCAAGGTGCCCCCGGAAGTCGTGACCGGGAACGACGAGACCAGCCCCTCGGGCACGCCGTAGGACCCGTTCGAGATCACGGCCATGCTGACCCAGTCCCCCCCCGGCGTCCCGGTGACCCAGTCCCGGACGTGGTCGATGGCGGCGTTGGCCGCCGACGCCGCGCTCGACGCTCCCCGGGCCTCGATGACAGCGGCGCCCCGTTGCTGCACGGTCGGAATGAAGGTCTCGCTCAGCCACGACTGGTCCCCGATCAGGTCCAGGGCCGGGACGTCGCCCACCCGGGCATGGAAGACATCGGGGTACTGGGTGGCGGAATGGTTCCCCCAGATCGTCACCCGGCGCAGCTCGGACACCGGCCGGCCCACCCGTACGGCCAGCTGGCCCTTGGCCCGGTTGTGGTCCAAGCGGGTCATGGCGGTGAAATGTTCCGGAGCCACCCCGACCGCATGGTTGTGGGCGATGAGACAGTTGGTATTGGCGGGATTGCCCACGACCAGCACCTTCACGCCGGGGGCGGCATTTTCCCCGATCGCCTTGCCCTGAACGGTGAAGATGGCGCCGTTGGCGGCCAGCAGGTCGGCCCGCTCCATTCCTTTGGTGCGGGGGCGGGACCCGACCAGCAACGCCAGGTCGGCGTCGCCGAATGCAAGCGCGGCATCATCGGTGGCCGTCACACCGACCAGCAAAGGGAAGGCGCTGTCGTCCAGTTCCATCACCACGCCGTGGAGCGCCCCGAGGGCGGGGGCGATCTCCAGCAGTTGGAGGATGACCGGCTGGTCGGGGCCGAGCAGGTCGCCGGCCGCAATGCGGAACAGCAGGCTGTAGCCGATCTGCCCCGCCGCGCCCGTGATGGCAATGCGAACGGGGGCCATCTACAGCCGGTCGATGATGGCCCGGGCGAACTCCGAGGTCTTCACTTCGGTCGCCCCCTCCATCTGGCGGGCGAAGTCGTAGGTGACGATCCGCTCGGCGATGGTCGCCTCCATGGCGGCCACGATGTCGTCCGCGGCCGGCTGCCACCCGAGATGCTCGAACATCAACACGCCCGACAGCAGCAGCGAACCCGGGTTGACCTTGTCCTGGCCGGCGTACTTGGGGGCGGTGCCATGGGTTGCCTCGAACACCCCGTGGCCGGTCACGTAGTTGATGTTGGCGCCCGGGGCGATCCCGATGCCCCCGACCTGAGCGGCGAGGGCGTCGGAGAGGTAGTCGCCATTCAAGTTGGTAGTGGCGATGACATCGAACTCCTCGGGCCGGGTCAGCACCTGCTGCAAGGTGATGTCGGCGATGGCATCCCTGACCAGGATCTTGCCCGCCGGGTCGCCGCCGCAGTCGTCCCAGCCAACGGCGACGTCGGAGAACTCCTCGCGGGTGAGTTCGTACCCCCAGTTGCGGAAGGCGCCCTCGGTGTACTTCTGGATATTGCCCTTGTGCACCAGCGTGACGGAATGACGCTTGCGCTGCACCGCATAGTTGAGGGCGGCCCGGATCAGCCGCTTGCTGCCGGTCTCCGATATCGGCTTGATGCCGATGCCCGAGTCGGGGCGGATGTCCCATCCGAATTCTTGGCCGAGGAGCGCGATCATGCGAGCCGCCTCGGGGGTGCCTTCTTGCACTTCCAGGCCGGCGTAGACATCCTCGGTGTTCTCCCGGAAGATGACCATGTCGACCCGTTCGGGGTGCTTCACCGGGCTGGGCACCCCCTCGAACCACCGCACCGGGCGCAGGCACACGTACAGGTCGAGGATCTTGCGGATCGCCACGTTGAGCGAGCGGATGCCGCCCCCAACGGGGGTGGTGAGCGGGCCCTTGATGCCGATCAGGTAGTCGCGAAAGGCCCCGATGGTCGCGTCGGGCAGCCAACTCCCGGTCTCGTCGTAGGCCTTCTGGCCGGCCAGGACCTCTTTCCATGCGACGGACTTGCCGTACTTGGCCGCGGCCGCGTCCAAGACCGCTTGGGCCGCGGGCCAGATGTCGACTCCGATGCCGTCGCCCTCGATGTAGGGGATGATGGGCTCGTCCGGCACATGCAGGACGCCCTCGCCGGTGACGGTAATGCGCTCGGCTGCCATAGGGAGCCGAGACTACTTCGACGCCGGGCTAGGGCAGGCCGAGGCTGGCGTAGATCTGGCGGGTCGCCAGGGAGCGATTGAGGGTGTAGAAGTGCAGCCCGGGCGCCCCTTCAGCCAGCAACTTCTCGCACAGCACGGTGGCCGCCTCGATCCCCGCCTGGCGCACCGCCACGTCGCGTCCGTCCTCGCGGGCTCGATCGGCCGCGTCCTCGAGCCGGCCGACCAGCTCGGGCGGCACCGCCGCCCCCATCTCGGCCATGCGGGGAATGGATGCGAGCGTGGTGACCGGCATGATGCCCGGGACGATGGGCTTGTCGATGCCCCGCGCCGACACCTGTTCGACCAGCGCCAGATAGTGCTCGATCTCGAAGAAGAACTGGGTCACCCCGAAGTCGGCCAGGGCCAACTTGGCGCACAGGCGGTCGCGGTCGGTGTCCATGTCGGGCGAGCGGGGGTGGCCGGTGGGGTGGGCGGCCACCCCGATGGAGAAGCCCCCGATGGCCCGGGCCAGCTCGACCAGTTCGATGGCGTAGCGCAGCTCGCCCTCGATGGCGTCGACGTCGGTGGGCGGATCGCCGCCCAGAGCCATCAGGTTTTCCACCCCGGCCTTGCGGAAGTTGATCATGATCTCGGCCAGCTCGAGGCGGGTGTGGGCCACGCAGATCAGGTGCGCCATGGGGGTGAGCGAGGTGGTCTTGAGCATGCCCGCCACCAGATCATGGGTGCGCTCCCGGGACGAGCGTCCGCCCCGGTAGGTGACCGAGACGAACGACGGCTGCAGCGGCTGCAGCTCGTAGAGCGCCTTGACCAGCGTCGCCTGCTCGGCATCGGACTTGGGCGGGAAGAACTCGAACGAGAACGTCCGGCCCTGGGCCAGGAGATCCGCGATCTTCGCCATGGCTGAATGAGGCTAGCGGCTGCCCGAGATATCTCTGACCACAGGGGAGAGGTGGTAGTTCGGCAAACCATGGCAGGTTTTGGGTGCTGGGACCCCGCTCGTTGACACGGAAGCGTTGGGTCGTGCGCCGCAGCGACCTATCTGGTGGAGGTACGACGCTCGGCGCAGGCCACCGTGTTGCGCAGCAGCATCGCCACTGTGGTCACCCCGACTCCGCCCAGGCGGGGCGTGATCCACCCGGCCACCTCGGCACATGACTCGTCCACGTCGGGGAGGAGTCGCCGGCCCTCCCAGACGATCCCACCGTTGACGACGGCCGCCCCGGGCCGGATCACGTCGGGCGTGATCATGCTGGGAACACCCGCCGCCCCCACCACGATGTCGGCCCGCCGGGTGTACTCGGGCCAGTCCTTCACCCCGGTGTGAACGACGGTGACGGCGGCGTTGGCGTTGGGCTCCTTCAGCGACAGCAGCATGGACAGCGGCCGGCCGAGGGTCGCACCTCGGCCCACGATGACGACGTTTCGCCCCTCCACCGGAACCTGGTAGTAGGCCAGCAAGGCCTGGATGCCGGCCGGTGTGCACGGCCGGGGGCCGGGGGCGCTGAGGGCCAGCAGGCCCAGGTTGACCGGGTGGAGCCCGTCGGCGTCCTTGTTGGGGTCGACCGCGGTCACCGCGGCGTTGAAGTCGAACCCCGGCGGTGCCGGGCTCTGGATCAAGAAGGCGTCGACGGCCGGGTCGGCGTTGAAGGCGGCCACCGCCGCCAGCAGGTCGGCCTGCGACCCGTTGGCGGGAACGTCCTGGTGGAGCGAAACCAGCCCGTACCGCTGGCACATCTCGTGCTTCTTGGCGATGTACCCCTGCGACGCCGGGTCGTCGCCCACCAGGATGGTGCCCAGACCGACAGTCGTGCCCGCCCCGGCCAAGGCCTTCACCCGCTCGCCCACCTCGGCGTACACCGCGTCGGCCACCGGGCCGCCGGGCATCAAAATGGACGCCATCAGCGGGTCAACGCCATCAGCGGGTCAACGCCATCAGTGCTGGAACTGGCGCTCGCCGGTCAGGACCATAGCGATGCCGTGCTCGTCCGCGGCCGCGATCACCTCGGGGTCGCGCACCGACCCGCCCGGCTGGATGACCGCGGCCACACCAGCCCCCGCCACGGCATCCAACCCGTCGCGGAACGGGAAGAAGGCGTCGCTGGCCGCGGCCCCTCCCTTGGCCCGCCCCGCGGCCCGCTGCACGGCCAGCTCCCCGGGGGTCACCCGGTTCTGCTGGCCCCCCCCGATCCCCACCGCCATGCCCCCGGCTGTCAGCACGATGGCGTTGGACTTGACGGTCGCACAGACCCGCCAGGCCAGCTCCAGGTCGCGCCACTGTTCCTCGGTCGGCGCCACCGCGGTCGCGACCCGCCAGTCGGCGCGCCCAGAAGCGAATCGGTAGGGCTCCTGCACCAGCCACCCACCGCTGATCTGACGCAGGTGCAGCCCGCCCGCGGTGGGGGGCGGGGCTGAGAGGACCCGCATGTTCTTCCGCTTGGCCGCCAGCAGCGCCACTGCGCCGTCCTCGTAGTCCGGAGCGATGAGGACATCGGCCTTGGGGTGGGCGACCAGCTGCTGGGCCAGTGGCTCGGTGACCGGTCCTGACAGGGCGACGATGCCCCCGAACGCCGACATGGGGTCGCCCTCGAAGGCCCGGTCATAAGCGCTCAACAGGTCGTCGGCCACCGCCGCGCCGCACGGGTTGGCGTGCTTGACCACGACTGCAGCCGTCGGCCCGAGGCCGGCCAACTGGTGGACCAGCCGCCAGGCCGCGTCGGCGTCGTACAGGTTGAGGTAGGACAACGCCATGCCGCTGTGCTGGACCACGTCGTCCCACCAGCTGTGGTGCCCGACTTGGCGATACCGCCCTCCCGCCTGATGGGGGTTCTCCCCGTAGCGCAGGTCCTGGGCATGTTCCAACGACAGGTGGATGGTGGGCGGCAGGGTTGTTTCCCCCCCTTGCGGTTCCAGGGAATCGAACCAGGTGGCGATGGCCCCGTCGTAGGCGGCGGTGTGGGCGAAGGCCGACCGGGCCAGGCGCCGGCGGGTCGGCGTGGTCAGTGCCCCCTCCCGGCGCAGTTCGTCCACCACGGTGCCGTAGTCAGCCGGGTCGACGACCACGCCGACGTGGGCGAAGTTCTTGGCCGCGGCCCGGACCATGGTCGGTCCGCCCACGTCGATCAGTTCGATCGAGGGGTTCGACCCGAACGGGTAGAGATTGCACACCACCAGGTCGATGGGCTCGATGCCCTGGTCGTTCAGCTGGGCCAGGTGGTCGGCGTTGGACCGGTCGGCCAGGATGCCGCCGTGGATGTTGGGGTGCAGGGTCTTGACCCGACCGCCCAACATTTCCGGTGCCGCGGTCACCGATTCCACCGTCCGGTGGGCGATCCCGGCGTCGGCCAGGACCCGGGCGGTGCCCCCGCTGCTGACCAAATCGTGGCCCAGGTCGACCAGGGCGCGGGCCAGGTCGATCACTCCGGTCTTGTCGTACACCGAGAGCAGGACCCTCATGACACCAGCTCCCCGTCCACGGCCAGGAAGCGGCGCAGGGTCTCGGGGTACAGGCGCCGCTCGACCGTCTTGATGCGCTCGTGCAGCGAAGCGACCGTGTCGCCGGGCAGGACGGCCACTTCCTCCTGGGCCAGGATCGGGCCCTCGTCCACCTCGAGGGTCGCGATGTGGACCGTGCAGCCGGTCACGGCCACGCCCGCGGCCAGGGCGTCGGCCACGGCGTGCCAGCCCTTGAAGGCGGGCAGCAGGGCAGGGTGGGTATTGAGCACCCGCCGGGGAAAGGCGTCGAGGATGGGCGCAGCCAGCACCGTGCCGAAACCGGCCATGGCGACGACATCGACGTGGTGGCGCTTCAGGGCCGCCACTACCTGGTGGGTGTAGGCGACCCGGTCGAAGTCGGGGCCGAACGATCCTCGCTCGACCAGCTCGGCGGGCACGCCGGCTGCGGTGGCCACGTCGAGGGCGGAACAGGGCCGGTCGGCGACCACGACGGTCACGGGCAGCCCGGCGGAGATGATGGCGGCCAGGTTGCTGCCCCCGCCCGATGCCAGCACCCCGAGTCTCACGGGATGAAACTACCGCCGATGGGGCTCGGTGGATGGCCCCGGGGGCAGGGCGGCCACGAGTTCGGCGGCCAGCTCGCCCGCTTCGGTCGGGTTGAGGCCGACCTTGACCCCGGCGCTGGCCAGCGCCTCCATCTTGGCTCGGGCGGTGCCGCTGGTCCCGGAGATGATGGCCCCGGCGTGGCCCATTTTCCGCCCCGATGGCGCGGTCACCCCGGCGATGTAGGCCACGACCGGCGTCGACATCTCGCGGGCGATGAAGTCAGCCGCCTTCTCCTCCTCGGAGCCGCCGATCTCGCCGATGAGCATGACCACCTTGGTCTCCCGGTCGGCCTCGAACGCGGCCAGGCAGTCGATGAACGTGGTGCCGGGCACGGGATCGCCCCCGATGCCCACGCAGGTGGTGACGCCGATCCCCTTCTGCTTGAGCTCGTGCAGGGCCTGGTAGGTCAGGGTGCCCGACCGGGAGACGATCCCGACCGGTCCGCCCGGCAGGGCGATCTCGCCCGCAGTGATCCCGATGTTGGTCTTGCCCGGGCTGATGATCCCCGGGCAGTTCGGTCCGAGCAGCCGGGTGCCGGCGTGCTCACGCCGGAGGATGTTGAACACCCGGGCCTCGTCCTGGGCCGGGATGCCCTCGGTGATGCAGACGATGAAGGCGATACCGGCCTGGGCCGCCTCCAAGATGGCGGCCGGGGCGCTCGCGGGCGGGACCGACACGAAGCTGGCGTTGGCGCCCGTCACCGCCCGGGCCTCGGCCACGGTGTCGAAGATGGGGATGCCCTCGACGTCCTGGCCCCCTTTGCCGGACCGGACCCCGCCCACCACTTTGGTGCCGTAGGCGCGGTTGCGCAGCCCATGGAAGCGACCCTGGCCCCCGGTCATGCCCTGCACCACCACCTTGGTGTGCTCGTCCACGAAGATGCTCATGGGGCCCCCCTCACGACGCCCCCCTCACGACGCCCCCCTCACTAGGCCCCCTCACGACGCCCCCCTCATGAGGCCCCCCTCATGAGGTCCCCGGGCCAGCAGGACCGCCCGGCGGGCGGCTTCCAGCATGGTCGGCAGGGACTGGATCCGGTCCGATTCGACCGTGCGCAGGATCTCCCGTCCCGCCTCGGCGTTGGTGCCGTCCAGCCGGATCACCATGGGGGCGGCGATGTCGACCCGGCCCAGGGCGGTGACGATCCCGTTGGCCACGTCCTCGCCCCGGGTGATCCCACCGAAGATGTTGATGAAGATGGCCTTGACATTGTGGTCGGCGTTGATCACCTCGAGGGCGTTGGCCATGACCGCGGCGCTGGCCCCCCCGCCGATGTCCAAGAAGTTGGCCGGGCGGCCGCCCACCTGGTTGACCACGTCGCAGGTGCTCATGGCCAATCCCGCCCCGTTGGCGATGATGCCCACCTCCCCCTCGAGACCCACGTACTGCAGGCCCTTGGACCGGGCCAGCCGCTCCCGCTCGTCCAACTCGTCGATATCGCGGAACTGGTCCCACTCGGGGTGCCGGAAACTGGCGTTGTCGTCCAGCGTGACCTTGGCATCGAGGGCCAGGACCCGGCCGTCGGTGGTGAGGATGAGGGGGTTGATCTCGACCAGGTCGGCGTCGCCCTCGACGTAGCAGCGGTACAGGTTGAGCAGGATCCCGATGGCGCCGTCCCGGGCGTCGGGATCCAAACCGGCCTGCTCGACCAGCACGCGGGCCTCGGCCTCGGTCAGGCCCACCGAGGGGTCGATGTGCCGGCGGGCGATCGCCTCGGGCTCCTCGGCCGCCACCTGCTCGATGTCGACCCCGCCCCGGGCCGACACCATGCCCAGATGGGCCCGGGCGCCGCGATCGAGGGTGAAACTGGCGTAGTACTCCTTCTCGATGTCCGAGGCATGCTCCAGCCACAGCCGGTGAACC
This sequence comes from Actinomycetota bacterium, assembly GCA_030947025.1. GTDB lineage: Bacteria > Actinomycetota > Acidimicrobiia > Acidimicrobiales > Palsa-688 > JALYXV01. The sequence continues at coordinate 15,208 of JALYXV010000037.1, forward strand.
CGGTGGCCCTTGATGTCCATCCCGAGGATGGCGCCGGCGTGTTGTCGCACCTCGTCGGGGGTGGCCGCCAGTTTGATACCCCCCGCCTTGCCCCGGCCCCCCGCCTGGACCTGGGCCTTGACGACCACGGGGTAGCCCGCTGCCTCGGCCGCGGCCAGCGCCTCCTCCACCGTGTCGGCCGTGCCGCCGGGTGAGACCGGGATCCCGAAGCGGGCGAAGTAGCGCTTGCCCTGGTACTCAAACAGATCCACGGGCCGGCTCCTCCTGCTCGTCCTGCTCGTCCCGACGGTCAAGGGCGGACTCCAGCCACTGGCAGATCGAGACCATGGTCGCACCGGGTCCGAAGATCTCGGCCACCCCGAGTTCCTTGAGGCGGGCCACGTCGGGGGCGGGGATGATGCCGCCGCCGAAGACCAGCACGTCGTCGCCCGCCGGGCCCGCCCCACCCCGCTCGTGCAGCGCCTCCATCACCCGAGGGAAGAGCGTCATATGGGCGCCCGAGAGCACCGACAGACCGACCGCGTCGGCGTCCTCCTGCACCACGGTGGCGGCGATCTGTTCGGCCGTCTGGTGCAAGCCGGTGTAGATGACCTCGAACCCGCTGTCCCGAAGGGCCCGGGCGATGATCTTGGCCCCCCGGTCGTGGCCATCCAAGCCGGGTTTGGCGACCACGACTCGATAATGCCGGCGCACGCCCGGAATACTACGCAGGTGCCCGCTGAGCCCCCTGTTGCAGGGCCCCTCGGCCGCCCGAAGCCGGCTGCGCCTCGCCGCCGCACCGCGCTCGTGGTGACCATGATCCTGGCCGTGCTCACCGCCGTCCTGTTGATCGTCTTCGTGCTGCGGCTGGCCCGCCAGCCCGGCGCCCAAGTCAACCTGGGCGACCAGCAGTTCGACCTGGGGCGCGACACTGTCTTCGCGGCCAAGGTGGCGGCCCACGGGCCGCTCATCTTCGCCCCCCTCCGCGGTTCGATCACCTTGTACGTGCAGCACCTGGGCACCGACCCGGCCCACGGTTGGCTGGCCTTCGGCGCTCACGACCCGGGCCAACGGGCGAATTGCTTCGTGCGCTGGCGGCCCGCAACGCGAGACTTCGTCGACCCGTGCAACCAGGCCGTCTACCCCGAGGACGGCCGCGGACTCGACCAGTACGCCACCCGGGTCGACCCCTCCGGCCAGGTCATCATCAACCTCCGCCAGCGGGTCACCCCGCCGACGTCGACGAGTTCGCTGTCGCCGCCGACGACCGGCCTGACTTCGCCGCCGCCGTCGGCCAGCTCGCCCCCGCCGACCACGTGACCGAGGATTGAGGCTCCCTGGGGGTATCCTTTCACTCGTCTGGGTACTCGGCGGGGAGTACCCCGGCATTCAGCTTTTTTCAGTGCGATGTCACCGGAATGCCACATCCGGTGCGGGCGCGGCCAATAACCTCATGACAATTCGGTGACCCCTCCCACAGACAGACCGTCCGCATCGCGCGGCGTGCTTGATCCGCCGGCAGAGCGGAACGGTCGGTCGACTTCGGCTCCCCGACGGGCCGCGGCGGAGGACGACTGGCGCGGCCGGGGCGGCCGGGGCGACCCGAGGGGCGCCGTCGTCGCCTCCAACGCCCGGTCGGCGTCAGGCCCGCCTGGTCGCCCCCGGGGCGGCGCCGTAGGCCGGAGCGGTTTTATCATTCCCACCCGCCGGTGGCCCCGCCGGATCCTCCTGGTGGCCAACCTGCTCGTCGCCGCCATGTTGATCGGCGCGGTGAGCGTGTACGGCTACTTCAACTGGCGCATCAGTCAGATCAGCCGGATCCTCATACCTCACATCTCGTCCAGCACGCCTGCCGGCGCCCCCATGACGATCCTGGTCGTGGGCAGTGACAGCCGGGCGGGCAACAAGGGCGCCGACGCCAAGAAGTTCGGCACCGGCTCCCAGGTCGCAGGGCAGCGCTCGGACACGATCATGATCGTCCACGTCGATCCCGCGTCCACCAGGGCGACGGTCATGTCGATCCCTCGGGATCTCTGGGTCCAGATCCCGGGCAAGACCTCCCATGACCGCATCAACACCACATTCGACAGCGGGCCGGACCTGCTGGTCCAGGCCATCCAGCAAGACCTGGGGATCACGATCGACCACTACGTCGAGGTGAACTTCCAGTCGTTCCGTGACGTGGTAAACGCCGTCGGCGGGGTCAAGGAGTACTTTCCGACGCCAGCGCGAGACGCCTTCTCGCTCCTCAATGTCCCCAACCCGGGTTGCTACACCATGAACGGCGACATGGCCCTGACCTTTGTCCGGGCCCGGCACTACGAGTACAAGGTCAATGGCCGGTGGGTTTCCGAAGCCGAGAGCGATCTGGCCCGGATCAAGCGGCAGCAGTCCTTCATCAAGAAGATGATCGCCAAGGCCCAAGGCTCAGGCCTCACCAACCCCATCGCGCTGAACAACATCATCGGCGGCGTCACCAACAACCTCACCCTGGACAGCGGGTTCAATCAGAGCCTGTTGCTGTCGCTGGGCAAGCGGTTCCGGAACCTCTCGCCCGACAGCCTGCCCACCGCCACCCTGCCCACCACGCCGGCGGTGATCAACGGCGCCGATGTGCTGCTCCTCCAGCAGCCCGATGCCCAGCAGGCCATCGCCGACTTCCTGGCCAAGGGTCAGTCGTCGTCGACCTCTACCTCCGCCCAGGAGCCCACCACCGCCTCGGGCCTGGCGCCTGCCGGCGTCCGGGTGGCGGTCCTCAACGGCACCGGTCGCCCCGGGGAAGCAGGCAAGGCGGGGACGGACCTGACCCGCCAGGGCTTCGTCGTGACCAGCACCCACTCGGCCAACAACTTCAACTACACCTCGTCGGTGATCCGGTACCTCCCGGGGAGCCAGGCCAAGGCCCAACTGCTGGCCGGGGCGGTCCAGGGCCCGACCCAGCTGCAGGCCGATTCCAGCATCCAGGGGGCCGACGTCGAACTCATCACCGGCCAGTCCTACCAGGGCATCACCACCGGGCCCGCGTCCGGCGCGACCGGCACCCCGAGATCGGTGACCGCCACCACCGCCCCGGCCACGCCACCCACCACCACCTACGAGCTGCCGGGCACGCCGGCCGGGTTCGTGCCGCCCAGCTGCTGAGCCCGGCTGAGCCCGGCTGAGCCCTCTCAGGCCCGCTTGATCGGGGCCAGGGACAAACTGAGCCCTCTCAGGCCCGCTTGATCGGGGCCAGGGACAAACTGAGGCGCTTGTCGCCCACCGACGGGAAATGCACGGTGGCTTCGGCCTTGTCCCCTTCGCCCCGCACCTCGAGTACCACTCCCTCGCCCCATTTGGCATGGACGACATCGTCGTTGCGCCGGAGCCCCAACGCTTCGGCCCCACTCCCGCGGACCGGCGTTGCCTTTCCCCCCCGCAAGGCCGCTTCCACGATGGCCTCCCGCCCCCCGAACGGCAACCCGGCTGCGGGCCGGCGCCGGGGCTCGGCGGCCGCGCTCACCAGCGTGGCCGGGACCTCCCGCAGGAAGCGGCTGGGCGGGTTGTACTGGGTCTGACCCCACAGGTTGCGGCACCAGGCATGGCTCAGGTACAGGCGCTCCTTGGCCCGGGTGAAGCCCACGTAGGCCAGGCGGCGTTCCTCCTCCAGCTCATCGGGGTCGCCCAGTGAGCGGAGGTGGGGAAAAACCCCGTCCTCCATGCCGATGACGAAGACCACGGGGAATTCGAGCCCCTTGGCGGTGTGCAACGTCATCAGCAGCACGTTGGACGAATCATCGCCGATCTCGTCGGCGTCGGCCACCAGGCTGACCTGCTCCAGGAACTGGTCGATGTCGTCGGCCTCGCTGGCCGCGCCCAGCAGTTCGTCGAGGTTGTCCAGGCGGCCTTCGGACTCGACCGTGTGCTCGGCTTCCAGTGCGGCGCGGTAGCCGGTGCGGTTCAAGATGGCCTCGATCACCGTCACCGGGCCGGCGCCGCGGGCCACCAGTTCGGACCGCAACTCCTCCAGCAGCACCACCAGGTCGCGGATGCCGCCCAGGGCCTTGCCGGTGACACCGGCCGTCTCGGCTTGACGCAGCGCCTGGTCGAAGGGACGGTTGTTGGCCCGGGCCCAGCGCTCCAACCGTTCGATCGATGTGTCGCCTATGCCCCGCTTGGGCACATTGACGATGCGCTTCAGCGACACCTCGTCGGTCGGGTTGACCAGCGCCCGTAGGTAGGCCAGGGTGTCCTTGACCTCCCGCCGGTCGTAGAACTTGGTGCCGCCCACCACCTTGTAGGAGATGTTGCGCCGGACCAGCTCCTCTTCCGCCGCCCGGCTCTGGGCGTTGGTCCGGTAGAACACGGCCACGTCGCCCCAGGAGTAGCGTTGGTGCAACCGGGCGATCTCGGCTGCAACCCATGCCCCCTCGTCGTGCTCGTCCTCGGCGTGGTAGGTCGTGATGAGCTCGCCGCCCACCTGCTCGGTCCACAGGGACTTGGGTTTGCGCATGGCGTTGTTGGCGATGACCGCATTGGCCGCGTCGAGGATGAGCTGGGTCGAGCGGTAGTTCTGCTCCAGCACCACCACGTTGGCGTCGGGATAGGCGTCCTCGAACTCCAGGATGTTCCGGATGTCCGCTCCCCGCCAGCGGTACACCGACTGGTCGGTGTCGCCCACGACGCAGACGTTGCGGTGAACCTGGGCCAGCATGAGGACAAGGGTGTTTTGCGCCCGATTGGTGTCCTGATACTCATCGACCAGCACGTGGCGGAACCGCTCCTGGTAGTAGCGCCGCACCTCGTCCGAGGACTGCAAGAGGTTGACCGTCACCAGCAGCAGGTCGTCGAAGTCCATGGCGCTGGCGGCCAACAACCGGCGCTGGTACTCCCGGTAGACCTCGGCGACGCGTCGGTCGAAGATGGTGCGGGCCTGGGCGGCGTAGGTCTCGAAGTCGATCAGGTCGTTCTTGGCCGCGCTGATCAGCCCGTGCACGGCCCGAGGGGGCAGCTTCTTGGGGTCCATGTTGAGGTCCCGCAACACGTAGCCCACCAGGCGATTGGCATCGGCCTCGTCGTAGATCGTGAACGACGACTTGTAGCCCAGCCGGTGGGCGTCACGGCGCAAGATGCGCACGCAGGCCGAGTGGAAGGTCGAGACCCACATGCGCTCGGCGACCGGACCGACCAGTCCCGCCACCCGGCGCTTCATCTCGTCCGCGGCCTTGTTGGTGAAGGTGATGGCCAGGATCTCGAAGGGGGAAACGTGCTGTTCGAGGATCAGCCAGGCAATGCGCCGGGTCAGCACCCGGGTCTTGCCCGATCCCGCTCCGGCCACGACGAGAAGTGGCCCGCCCGGATGGGTGACCGCGGCCAGCTGCACCGGGTTGAGCCCTTCGAGAAGGGAGGCTCGGGCGGGGGTTGGCTGGTCGGGGGTCGTGGTTGCGTGGTCGGGGGTGTTGGCCGACAGGACGGATCCCGAAGCCCCGGGCTCGGTCATGAGCCCAACGTATCGGACCGGTGTGACGACCCGGCTGACCTCTCCCCCGGGACCAGTAAAGGGACCGCCAAAGGGTCTTCACGTAACTCGGGACGTGGACCAAGATGGGCGGATGACATCCATCACCGCCACTGCCGCCGGCGTCCTCGACGTCGGGGGTGACATGACCGTCAACCGCCTGGGCTTCGGGGCCATGCGCCTCACGGGCGAGGGGATTTGGGGGCCGCCCCGGGACCGGGCCCAGGCCAAGGCGGTGCTCCGTCACCTCCTTGACCTGGACGTCAACTTCATCGACACCGCCGATTCCTACGGCCCCGAGGTCAGCGAGCAACTCATCGCCGAGGTGCTGTACCCCTACCCGGACGACCTGGTCATTGCCACCAAAGGCGGACTGGAGCGGCCCGGGCCGGGGAACTGGGTGCCCAACGGCCGGCCCGACCACCTGCGCCGGGCGTGCGAGGGCAGCCTCAAGCGGCTGCGCCTGGACCAGATCCCCCTCTACCAGTTCCACCGCCCCGACCCGAAGGTGCCCCTGGAGGAGTCAGTCGGCGCCCTGGTCGACCTCAAGGACGAGGGCAAGATCCGCCATATCGGCCTGTCCAACGTGAACGAGGACGAGCTGCGACGGGCGCAGCAGCTGACCCCCATCGTGTCCATCCAGAACCGCTACAACTTGACCGAGCGCGGGTCGGAGGACCTGGTGGATCTGTGCGAACAGGAGGAACTGGCCTTTCTCCCGTGGGGACCACTGGGCGACGCCGACACCGGCCCGGTGGCGGACATCGCAACCCGCCACAGCGCCACGGTCCAGCAGATCGTCCTGGCCTGGCTGCTGGCTGGCTCGCCCGCCATGTTGCCGATCCCGGGAACATCGTCGGTGGCCCATCTTGAGGAGAATGTGGCCGCGGCCAGCATAAAACTTGATCCCGAAGAGGTCGAGACGCTCAACCACCTGAAGAACGGGTAGGGGGTGCGGGCAAATACGAAAGGAGCCCGTCACGATTGTTTAGGTTGGGCGGAATGACCGCCTGACCAGGAACGATTTGGACTGCCCCCCGTTGTTTCACCGCAACCAGGGGGCGTGAATCTGGCCCCATCACGTCCGTCCAGGAAATTGTGAATCGCCCCTAGTCATACGCCGCGGGGTGGGTTATCCTCAACACGCAATCGGACATACTGTCCGATCGATAAGCAATCGTGATGGTTGGGACGGTTGCGACGAGGAGGAGGTGGGGGGTGCACCAAGCCGAGTTCCTTTCCTCCGTACACGGCCAGGCTGGCGCCTTCCAAACCATCCTTCGGTCGACTGAGTTGGGGATCACGATGTCATATCAGCGCGCTGTGGCGGGTGGGTGAAGCGGATGTTTGAGCAAGTAGACGAGGAAGCCATCGGGAGACAAGGCCGCAACCTCGACGACTGGGTTGTCGTCATTGAGGCCGCAACCGATCGTGCCTATGACACCTTCGAGTTTGGCTTGGTTCAGGACCTTCTCAGCCGGCTCCGAGAGTGGCATGCTTCGGGCCTCTACAATCCGCACCGCTACGCCGTGCAACTGCACATCGCGGCCGTGGCACCCTACGAGGCGCTGCGATGCGCGGTGGCGTACCACGACCTGGCCGTCCGGGCCGTCGGTTTGACCAGGTCCTCGTTGACCCGGGCCGAGGTATTGACGCTGAGCGAGTTCGAGCTGGGTCTGCTGGTTCCTACCACGCAGGCGAGGACGCCGTTGCCGCACGCCCGCAACGCCCTGATCTCCGACCATCTGTACACGACCACGCGTGCCCTCCTACGGGTGTCGACCCCGGCCGAGATCACTGGTCTGCTGGTTCAGTTCGTGACCGCAGTCGGGGGCTCGGTCAACGTGGGCGAGTGCCGCCCGGTGCCGGGCATGGTCTCGTTCGACATTTCGGTGGCAGAGGGTGAGCCGCTCCATGCCGTAGCTGAGAACGCAAGCGTGGCCGGGATGATCATCGAACACTCGCTGCCATCTCTTGTCGATGATGCCCGGTTGGCGTTGCGTCAGCTGCACGAAGCCAGCAACTGAGTCGGTATTGAGGTACCCCAACTAGGGCCACTACTCAGGCTGGGGCAACGGATTCGAGCCGGGCCGCGCCGGTGCGCGGGCCCGAGTTAAGCCGGACGGGGAAGAAATGGGGCGAAACAAATGGTGAGCAGATCACGGGCTCCGAACCTGCTCGGCCACTAGAGGCAAATAGATCTGACAAATGGGACCATACGGTCAGATTTCTCATATTTGCGGGAGGCACGACCGCTCTCCCACCGCCACGAGGCGACCACATGACGCCGCCGAGGCTGGATCCTGGTATCCAATGGGCCCTGCAGGGCGAGGTCGACATATTCGGCCATCCGGCCGACACGGCGGCGTTGGCGCCCTGGAGGCGGCGGGGAGCTCGTGGTCGGGTGGCACCTGCAACGGCAGTTCCTGGTGTGGCTCATCCGGGTCGGGCTCATCCTGGTCGGGCTCATCCTGGTCGGGCTCATCCTGCTCCGGCTCCTCGTGGTCGGGCAGCTCCTGGTCCCAGGCGATGTGGTCGGTGGACAGTTGGACGTAGTGTGAAGACAACTATGGGCCCGTGGCGCCGTGACCCGTCCGCCGATGGCGGCGGCGAGTAGGGCCAGGACCATTATGGCTGCCCAGCGGTTGGTCGAATCGGCGCAGCGGCGCCTGCAGGGCCCGGCTCGGGTGTGGCTGCTGACGGTGGCCAACGGCACGGTCGGAGCTCTCCTTTACGCCGGGGTGTGGCGCCATCTCGGCGGTGTCCGGCAGGACGAGATCCCCCTCGGCGTTGCTTTGGTGGCGCTGTTTGGCGCGGCCGAGATCTTCGTCGTGCATTTCGAGTTTCGCCGCGACTCCCACACCTTCTCCCTGGCGGAGGTGCCACTGGTCTTGGGCTTGGTCTTCGCCCACCCGGCCCTCATCGTGCCCGCCCATCTGCTGGGCGCAGGGCTGGCGTTGGCTCTCTACCGGAAGCAATCGCCCACCAAGCTGCTGTTCAACCTGGCCGCCTTCACACTCGAGGACTCGATCGCGGTGATCATCTTCCACCGCATCGCGTCTCCGGTCGACGTCACCGCATTTGCCACCTCGGCCGGGGCGTTCGTTGCCGCCGTCGCAGCTTCGGTCCTCGGAATCCTGGCCGTCTTCGGCGCCATCGCCCTGACCGGCGGCCGGCTCTCCCGTTCCGAGCGTCGTCAGGCGGTGGGCTTTGGACTCCTCGCCACCGGTATGACCACCGCGGTGACCCTGATCGTGGCCGTCATGGTCAAGGCCGACCGCGGCGTGGCGTGGTTGGCCCTGGTTCCAATAGCGGGGATCTACCTCGCCCATCGGGTCTACGTGACGGAGCGCAATGAACGCCGGCGGCTCGAGTTCCTGCACCAGTCCACCGGGCTGCTCAATGACAGCAACGACATCGACTGGGCGGTCGACTCCCTGCTCAACCAAGCCCGGAGGAGCTTCGGCGCCGACATTGCGGCCCTCAACTATCTCCCCGCCGGCGACCTTGGATCGATGGCCCTCACCGTCGTTGGCCCGGGCGACGAACATCAATCGCTCACATCGCTCCCCCGGGCCAACCTGCTCGACGCCTGGGCCCGAACGGCGGGCTCCGACGGCCGGGCCCTCACCGACCTCCGAGGCGAGATCGAGATGCTCATCCCCGAGGTGGCCATCCGGGACGCGCTCGCCATACCGCTGCGCAGCAAGACCCAGGTGGTCGGCTTTCTGCTGGTGGCCAACCGGTTGAGCCCGGTGAGCCGGTTCTCCCATGACGATCTCAGGGTCTTCCAAACGCTGGGCTACCACGTGAGCGTGGCGCTGGAGAACGGCCAACTCGAACAGTCGATCCAGGAGATCCGCATACTCGAACGCCAAGTGGCATATCGAGCGACCCATGACCCGCTCACCGGCCTGCCCAATCGCACCCTGGCCGTCGACACCCTGACCAGCCGCCTGGCCGCGACCGAGTCCGCGACCATCACCGTCGTGGTTATTGCCGTCACTGCCATCACCCCTCGCGCAGCGTCGGACCTCGACGCGGCCGCCGCCGTGGTGGCCGACAAGCTGCGCATGGTGATCGCCCAACGACTCCGCCGTTGCCTGCGGGACCACGATCTGGTGGCCCGGCTCGACGCCGACACCTTTGGCGTGGTGGCCGACACGCCCGGGGGCGAACTGATGTCCATCGGTTTGGCGGAGCGGCTGAAGCATGTCCTCGGCGCCCGGATCACCATCGACGCCGCTGCTATTGCCACCGACGTGAGCATTGGCCTGGCCGTCAATGACGCCGACGACCAGGCGGAAACACTCCTGGCGAGGGCGCACAGCGCCCTCAACCGGGCTCGGACGGGTAGCAACGGCGCAATCGAGGTGTCGCGCGTGGCCACCGATGCCATCTCACCGGTCAACTCGTGAATGTTCGAACGAACCGATCATGTTCGGACACGGTTGTGGAAGTGGCTCCCGTCGGGACCGCCGTCCTGCTTCTCGTGGGTTTGACCACCAGCGTCGTCCACATCGGTGACCATGGCAAACGCTGACGCCGTTCCGGAGGTCGAAGACCGCAAGACCATCGTTCGGCGCCGGGTGCTCGATGCATGGGGTGAACTGTTGGCCGGGCGGGGCTACGGAGAGACCACCGTCGGCGACGTGGCCAATCGGGCCGGGCTCGCTCGCAGCTCGGTATACCGGTATTTCCCCGATAAGGAAGCTCTGTTCTTCGCCTATATGGAGGACCGGATTACCGCCTTCGTGGTCGCCCTGCGGGCCGACGTCTTCGCCGAACAGGACGCTCCGAGCCGCTTGCGGAGACTAGTGATCGGCGAGTTGCGCCGCTTCTCGGAGTCACCCGAGATCGGCCTCAGCCACATCCCTGAGCTGTTGAGCCGCGAGGGCCGGGGGCGCCTCCTGGCCTGCTTTCAGCCACTGCGGGATCTGTTGGAGGAGATCCTCGAGCAGGGGCGGTCCGAGGGATCCCTCCCCGCGCTTGATGTCGAGAAAGCGCTGCCGATCGTGTTCGCCTGCATCGACGTGTTCCGAATCCGTCTGGCCCGGCAGTGGATCGACCCCGACACCATCGCCGACGACATTGCCGACTTCGTCCTGCGGGGGCTCGGAAGCCCGAGGACGACCACCGCTGGTTCCGGCCCCCCCGGCCCGTTGCGGTCGGACGCGTCCGCTACCGCCGGCCCAGCAGGGTCAAATAACGGCCGTGACCTGCATCCGGTCGGGCCGCCCGTCTCACCCGCCAGCGGCGAGTCAAGCCCCGCCCGGCGGTTGGGTCAGGTGTCCCCGGACGGACCTATCCGCGGCACCCGGCCCAGCCGCTAGGTCAGGCCGTCACTCGGCGGGAATTGCCGCCGGTGCCCTGCCGCCAGCGGCGACAGAACCGCGTTTCTGGGGATTCCGTGGCAGGCTCATCGTTCCCGGGGGACTTATCAGCGATAGGCCGGATAAGTCCCCTCGGAACGGCGAAGCTGCCACGGTATTGGGGATTGCCGCCCGGGGCTCACGGACCGCCACCAACTGGTGCAAGTAAACGGTCCCCTTTTCCCCCCAATTGTCCTTTAGCGGCCCATCCCGATGCCCTGCGACCGCTGCAGAGACTTACCTTCGGTTTGCAGCGCCGGGGCCACCATGACCTCGGCTTTCTGGAACTCCTTGACCGTCTCATAGCCGCACGTGGCCATGGACGTGCGCAGCGCGCCGAAGAGGTTCATGCGGCCGTCGTTCTCATGGGCCGGGCCGAGGAGGACCTCGCGCAGGGTGCCTCTGGTCTCGGTCCTGACCCGGGCGCCTCGCGGCAAGGTCGGGTGGAACGTTGCCATCCCCCAGTGGTAGCCCCGTCCCGGGGCTTCGATGGCGGCCGCCAGCGGGGAACCGATCATGACCGCGTCGGCGCCGCACACGATGGCCTTGGCCACGTCGCCGCCCGTCCCCATACCGCCGTCGGCGATCACGTGGACATAGACGCCGGTTTCGTCCAGGTGCTGGGCCCGGGCCGAGCGGACATCGGCGATTGCCGTGGCCTGAGGCACGCCGATACCGAGGACGCCACGCGAGGTGCAGGCGTGGCCCGGCCCTACGCCGACTAGGACACCGACTGCGCCGGTCCGCATGAGGTGCAGCGCCGCCTGGTACGAGGCGCAGCCGCCCACGATCACGGGGATATCGAACTCCCGGATGAACCGCTTCAGGTTGAGCGGCTCGACCGTCTTGGAGACGTGCTCGGCCGATACGACCGTGCCTTGAATGACGAAGAGGTCAAGCTCGGCGGCGATGAGTTCCTTGGCGTACTGCGCCGTGCGTTGGGGCGTCAACGAGGCGCACGACACCACGCCCGCTTCTTTGATCTCCCGGATCCGCTGACCGATGAGTTCGGCCTTGATCGGTTCGCCGTAGATCTGCTGCATCCTGGCCGTCGCCTTGTCCGCATCGAGGTGGGCGATCTCCTCGAACAGCGGCTCGGGGTCGTAATACCGGGTCCACAGGCCCTCAAGGTTGAGTACACCCACCCCGCCCAGGTGACCGATCTCGATGGCAGTGTCCGGGCTGACCACCCCATCCATGGCTGACGCCATGAGCGGCAGTTCGAAGCGGTAGGCGTCGATCTCCCAGGAGATGTCGACATCCTCAGGATCGCGCGTTCGCCGGCTGGGGACGATGGCGATGTCGTCAAAGCCGTAGGCCTGACGCCCCGACTTGCCCCGCCCGATCTCGACGTCTGCCACGGCCACTCCTCTGGCGATCTGTTTGGTTTGGAAACTGACAGCGTACGCCGGGACCGCAGGTGAGCGGTGCCAAAGGCGCCCACCGCGTCAGGACTTGGTGCCCCGGAGGGTGACGACGCCGCTGACGATGAGCAGATAGACGAGCAGGCCGAGGATCAATGAGACCCAGCAGCACGTCTTGGCGATGCGGCTCAACCGGACGGCGCCGTCGCGGTCGCCGGCCAAGTTGCGTCGGTTGGCCACGACCGAGCAGATGATCCCTGCCACCCCGGCCGGGGTGAAGAAGAACACGCTGCAGGCAATGGCCCACCACAGGTAGTTGGGTACGTCGGTGGCCCGGTCGGTTCCTCGGGCGTCGCCCGCGGGCCCGCGCCAGGTGTTGGTGGTGGAGTTCCACTGGTGGGGGCCGGGGGGCGGCCAGGCGGGCTGCGGCGTTCCGGGAGGACCCCACCCCGGCACCGGGCGCGAGCCGGCAGGAGGAGGGGCCCATACTTCCGGGGGTGGCTGTTCCCACCCGCCTGGGGACGGCGGGCCGTCGGAACGAGGCGGCGGCCCGTAACCGGGCGGTAGTGGCCCAGCCTCAGGCGCACCGGGTGGCGGCCCATAACCGGGTGGCGGCGGCGTACTCCGTTCCCCCGGGGACGGCGGGGCACCAGCGTCTGGCGGCGGCCCATAGCCGGGCGACCCATAGCCGGGCGGCGGCCCATAGCCGGGCGGCGGCCCATAGCCGGGC
>JALYXV010000040.1 GCA_030947025.1 Actinomycetota bacterium
CGCGCCAGGACCGCCCCACCAACCGACACCGCCGGATCGACCGCCGCCGCCCGCAGCTGCACCTGGCCCCGCTGGGGGTACACCTCCAAGCTGCCCCTGACCCGCAACGTCAGCCCGTCAGCCAACGACACCTGGGCGGAGGCCAGCGTGCGGTCGATGGCACAGGCGTCGCGACCCAATGCGCACACCGCCATACGGGCACCCCCGCCGGCCAGCGTCCAATACCAGTGTCCGGCTCGGCTGCGGGTCAGACCCTCCACCTCGCCGTGCACCCACACCAGGCCGGGGGCGGCCGAGCGGACACCGCCTGCGGCCAACGCCAACGCCTCCGCCACGCCGAGGGTCGCGTCGCCCCGCCCTGTGTCGCCCACCACTTCGACCACCATGAAACCTCCCTGGCACCAGGCGCGCCTACTCGCGCTCTGATGCGAAGATTCCGCTCTAGCCGGCGACGGTCCGGGGTTGGAGCGTGACGTTGTAGCCCATCTTGCGGAGCTGGTCCACGGCACGGTTCTTGGCCTTGTCGGGGTTGAGTCGGGTGTAGAAGTCGCCGCCCGGGTCGTCGTAGAAGGCTCCGGTGGTGAGCATGTTCCAGATGGCGATGAGCATGGCGTGCTCGACCGCGACGAGCGATTTGATGGGCCCGCCACGCGACGCGATTCGCCGGTATTTGGCCCCGAGGTAGGTGTCGCGGCTGCTGGCCGCGGACATGGCGGCGATCCCGAGGGCTCCCTTTAGGTAAATGTTGCCGGGTCGGGTGTGGGTGGACTTGACTCGACCGGCGGACTCGTTGCTGCCCGGGCAGGTCCCCGCCCACGACGCGAGGTGACCGGCGCTGGGGAAGCGGCCCATGTCGGCGCCGGTCTCGGCGACGATCACATCGGCGACGCCTGTCGAGATCCCCGGGATGGTGACCATCAGGTCCCGGGCGTTACGAAACGGTTCGATCACCACCTCGATCCGGGCGGTGAGCTCGTCGATGGCCCGGGTGTGACCGTCGATCAGGTCGAGATGGACCCGGGCCAAGAAGCCGTGGTGTTCGCCGAAGCGGCCGGTGAGCGCCTCGGTCAGCTCGGGGATCTTGGAACGCAGGCGGCGTTGCGCCAGATCAGCCAGCACCGCCGGGTCGCGTTCGCCAGCGATCAACGCTTCGAGCATCAACCGGCCCGACACCCCGCTGATGTCGCTGGCCACCGCGGCCAGCTTGATACCCGCGTCCTCCAACAGCTTCTCCAGCCGTTGGATCTCCCTCGCCCGCTCCCGGGTGATGGTGGTGCGCGTCCGGGTCAGATCACGCAACTGGCGGACCGGCTCAGGCGGCACGAACGACCCCCGGACCAGGCCGTGTGCTCCCAGTTGCGCCAACCAGGCGGCGTCACTCACGTCGGTCTTGCGGCCCGGGAGGTTCTTCACATGCCGAGCGTTGACCAGCATCACCTCGAAGGGGCCGTCCTCGAGGAGCTCGTAGAACGGCTTCCAATAGTCGCTGGTGGCCTCCAGTCGTCACCGTGGACTTCGCCTTGGCCCGACCCGGACTTGCAATCCGCACGCACACCTTGGCGTCGCGTTTGGAGATATCGACCCCGGCACAGCGGGGATGAATCACATCCATCGCCACCACTCCTCTCGACACGTGACCCAACATTCCATGTCCGCACCGGGGAGGGCAGAGAAGATCGGAAGTCTGATGCTCGTGCTCAAGGCAACAATCCACGGTTCCCGTGGAGCCCTCCACCACCACGCTGACCAACAGGCTCGAACGCACTACAGAGCAATCGGTGTCCAACCGGACGGACAAACCATTCTGACCAACCCCGCCGATCAGTGCCACGAGCCGGGGATTGAGGGGTTGACTTTCCCCTCGTCGGCGACGGGCGTAGGTGCCACCCAAATCTTCGCTCGTCACGGCGAGCCCCAAAGGCTCTGGGGTGCTGACCAGTAACAGGACGGCGGCGGGCTGGGGACGGAAAAAAAAGGAAGATCCTCGGCTAACCGGCCGCCAGCCGGCCGCCGCGGCGTCGCGGCCCATATCGGTGACCGCCGACACCACCGGGACCACTCCCGCCACGTTCCCCTACGGGCCGCTGCGCGAGGACCAGGCCCGGTTCTGCCCGCACTGCTACCGCGACGGCCCCACCACCACCTGCGCTGTCCAGGCGCACTGGCCGCAGGTCCGCCGCCGCCACCCCATCTACCTCTCCGGGGTGCACTGCGCCGCCACCGACGCCCTCGAGGCGGCCGGCGCCGACATCGGCCTCATCCTCCAACCGGGCTCGCACCTCCACCCCGCAGCCCCCCGCTACCGGTACTGGGCGGCCGACAACGGCTGCTTCGCCGGTGGCGCCAACTTCGACGCCTACCGATGGTTCGAATGGCTGTGCGGCCTGCCCGACGTCACCGTGCGCCGGCGTTGCCTGTTCGCCACCGGACCCGACGTGCTCTGCGACGCCGCGGCCACCTGGGACCGTTCGGCGCCGTGGCTGCCGCTCATCCGCGCCGCCGGCGTCCCCGCCGCCATCGTCGGCCAGAACGGCGTCGAGGACCACGGGCCGACCTGGGACAACGACCACCTGTGGGACGTCATGTTCATCGGCGGCGACACCGACTGGAAGTGTTCCAACGAAGCCCGCGACGTCGCCCAGGAAGCCCAAATGCGGGGCAAGTGGCTGCACGTCGGGCGCGTCAACTCGTGGCGCCGACTGGACCTGGTCGCCGACTGGGACGTCGACTCGGTGGACGGGACGCTGCTGCGGTTCGGCCCCGAGGTCAACGGGCGACGCCTGGCCCAATGGCTGCGCCGACTCGACACCGCCCCGACGCTGTTCTGAACCCCAACGCAGCGGCGCCGCACGGCCCAACGGCACACAGGCGACATTGCGACCTACCCGAAAGGAACGCTCATGACCGCAACCGTCGAGTACCTCGACTACCGCGGCACCGCCGAGATCAGCCGCGACGGCCGCGAGCACGGCCAGGACAAACCCAACCGTCTTCAGCAGGGCGTGATCATCGCCGGCCTCCCCGTACAGGTAGCCGTGCACCACGACGCCTCCTACCGCCGCCAGTCGATCGCCACCGCCGACGTGTGGAATCGCGACACCCTGACGTGGAACCGGGCAGCGTGGCTGCTCCCCGAAGACATCATCGGGTGCCGAGAGGCGGCCGACACCCTCATCGCCCGGGTCACCGCCCTCCTGCAACACGACGGGGGGATCGACTGATGGCCGCCGTCACCGTATGGGGCCATGTCCCCGTCGCGGTCATCGTCGACACCGAAACCGGCGAAGTTACCCGGGTCGTCGCAGTCGACGAAGAGTTCCGGGTCGACGCCGACTCGCCACCCACCGACGACGGCAACCTGCGGCCGGCCGGCGCCGCCGACGCCGACGCCGCCCTCGCTGTCGTCAACGCCGACGACGCCGAATGGCCGATGTGGGAGTTCGGGTTCTGATGGGGCGCCGCCAGTTCGTTTGCCTACGTCCCGCAACCCGACCGTCGCCGCCGACTGTCGACCCCGGCGGTCGATTGAAGGGGTGCGGTCGTGAGCGGGCGCTATAGCGCAAGTGGCAAACGAATCTCCTCCATGACCCACGCCAAACGATCGTGGACCTGTACGTGCGGGAAAGTGGTGACTGGCAACGGAGGCAAGTCCAGTCACCGCCGGGCGTGTGCCGGCACCTACCTCGGTTCCTACGAGGCGTACCAGCAGCGGTTGAACGCTTACGAGGCCGAACGGGCAGGGAAGGTCGAGGGGTACACGGGAGCGACTGACCCGCCCTCCCCGAGTGATGCCGACCGTCGCCGCCGACTGTCGACCCCGGCGGTCGATTGAAGGGGTGCGGTCGTGAGCGGGCGCTA
>JALYXV010000110.1 GCA_030947025.1 Actinomycetota bacterium
GGTCGTGTACACGACCCAAATTCAGCGCACCCCCCGTCGCGGCCGGATGAAGGTTTTCGGGAATGGAACGTGAAGGTGTGCCAGGCCGCCCATGGCGAAGCGGGGCGAACCTGATCTCGTCCGAGGCGCGATGCTGGGGGCACCCGTAGGCCATTCGCGCACCCAGCCGAGCGCCCCAGGAAGCAACGCGGTTGCCGGTCAAGCGGCCGTGAGCGGTCAGGGGTCAAAATCTCGCCGCCCTAGAATCTCATCGGGCGACAATGCCGGTCGCAAGGAAGAACAGGAAGAAGGGGCCTGATGACCGAGGAACGGACGGGCGAGGCGTTCGAGCAAGGCGAGCAGCTGACAATCATCGGTCGCAGGTTGCAGACGGGCGAGAAGGCGCCAGAGTTCCTGCTCGACCACTTCGACGGCGAGCAAGTGCGCAGCGTGCGCTTGGCCGACAGCACCGGGCAAGTACGGCTCATCAACACCGTCAACTCGCTCGACACGCCGGTGTGCGACATCGAGACGCGCCACTGGGACGGTCTCGGCGCCGACCTCCCCGAGGGCGTGGTCCTCTACACGGTGAGCATGGATCTTCCCTTCGCCCAGGACCGCTGGCGTACCGCGACCAGCACCGGCCATGACCTGCTCACGGCCCACAAGAACGAGGGCTTCGGCCGCGACTATGGCGTACTCATCAAGGAGTGGCGTCTCCTCCAGCGCGCTGTGTTCGTGATCGACCCCGAAGGGACCCTCGCTCACGCCGAATATGTCTCCGACCAGATGGCCCAGCCGGACTACCAAGCCGCCAGCGACGCGGCTCGAGCGGCGAGGACGTCGCCCCTCCCCGTCCGTCCCATGGGCGGATTTCGGTGATTCCCGATGCAGTCTGTGTACTTACTGACTTTGTGCGGCCCCTCAATGCACAGAACTGGTGGTACCCAGACGGTTTCGACGCCCCTGGGGGAGCGTGGGCGCTAGTCTCAGGGCGTGGCCTTGGGCGACGAGAAGTACATCCTTCTCACGACGTTTCGTCGCAACGGCGTTCCGGTTGCGACTCCCGTGTGGGCCGTGCCGCTCGATGATGGACAGATCGGCTTCTGGACCAGCTCGGAATCGGGGAAAGCCAAGCGACTTGCCCACACCGACCGGGTCACGGTGCAACCTTCGGACGCTCGAGGCCGGGTGAAGGCGGGTACCCAACCAATCAATGGCACGGCGCGCCTGGTGACCGGCCCGGAATTCAAGACCATCCAGGAGAAGGTAGTGGCCAAATACGGCTTCCTGACCAAGCTCACGAAGCTGCTTGGCACGCTGGGCGGGATCATCAAGCGCAAACGAATCCCGTACGGCGACCGAGGCGTGATCATCACGCCGTCCGCCTGAGGCCTCGAAGCCGGCCTTTCTCGAGCGGGGATGCTGGCCGCCGCCTCGACGCGGGCCGGTCCCTCCGACGGAACCAGTCAGCGGCGGGCGGAACCGCCTTGACATAGTTCGCCTACTGGCCGCTCAGCATTGGCTGAGCGGTGGACACGGATCCCGTTCACGCGGCAAAGGAGCACCAAGTCATGAATCGGTCGTGGCATAAAGCGAGTCCAGGCTCAACTCGCCTCTCGCCGCGACGACAACAAGTTGGCGAAAGCAGTTCTGCCGCCTTAGATCTCCTGACCGAGCGGCTGCGGGGTTTGCTGGAAGCTGGGCGACGCTTTCCACTCGTTGGTTCCCTCCAACACGAGCAGATGGGTCGACGGGTGGTTGCTCCGCGCCCGGCGACGATCGCCTTCTGTCGCCAGCCACGGAGACCGGCGGTCCTGGTGGACGATCGCCACGGGCGGCAGGAGACCGGCCGACTCCGGCGCCGCACCAAGCAGCTCGGAGGGGTCGTCCAGTGACAGTTCGGCACCGCGTTGATCGGCCCGCTCGGCCGCCGCGATCAGGCCGGCGATACCGTCGGCGTTCACCGCCCGGACGTTGCACAGATCGATGCGGACGGTGGTGATTTCCCTGTCCTCGAGGATCTGATCCAGCACCCGTTGGAGAGTGGCGGCGCCTTTGGCGTCGAGCGAGCCGTGCACTCGGACCACGACACGGCCCGGCGCCGGACCAGCGGAGATGGTCACCTGGGTGGATGAGAACTTGGCCATGGCTACGTGCCTCCCTGTCGGCGTTCAGAAGAGGCGTCGGGCCTGCGAGTGGGGCGACAACCGTGCCGGTCGTCCTACCTACAACGAGGCGTCCCTATAAACGTCACAATAGCGCATTCCCGGCCGGATCCCACTGAGACGGCGTCACAAACCGGGAGGAGTCGGAGGAACGAGGGAGCAATCCAGGAGCAAGCCGGGAGCAAGCCGGGAGCAAGCCGGGAGCAAGCCGGGACGGGCGCGATAGTGGGGTCGCCCAGGAGAAAGCCGCGACTGCGCACGAGCCAGCGGGGCTGCCTCCGGTGGGGGCATCGTATGGCGGCATGGCGATAGCTACGCCTTGGGGCGTAGGTTCGTGGCTGTGAGTGGCCAACCTGAAGCCATCGAGGCGTTGGGTCTCGCCGTGGCGGCGCGAGTTCCGGTGTTGCTCTGGGGCGCGCCCGGCACGGGCAAGACCTCGGCTATCCGGGCCATGGCCGACGCCATGGGCTGGCCGTGCGAGACGGTCATCGCCTCCATCCGCGAACCGTCGGATTTCGCCGGGCTACCGGTGGTGTCGGGGGAAGAAGTACGGATGGCGGCGCCCCGATGGGCCCGTCGCCTGGCCGAGGCCGGGCGAGGCCTGTTGTTCCTCGACGAGCTCTCCACCGCGCCCCCAGCGGTCCAGGCGGCCGTCCTTCGAGTCGTGCTCGAACGGGTGGTGGGCGACCTCGAACTCGGCGATGGCATCGTGGTGGTGGCCGCCGCCAACCCGCCCGAACAGGCCGCCGACGGGTGGGAACTCTCCGCCCCGCTGGCCAACCGCTTCTGCCACCTGGACTGGACGGTGGACCCCATCGTCTTCTCCCGGGGCATCCTGGCGGGCTGGCCCGCGCCGATAGTTCCCAAGCTGCCCGACGGATGGGAGGCACAGTTGCCCTTAGCGCGGGGGCTGGTGTCGGCCTTCGTCACGGTGCGCCCGAGCCTGGTCTGCGAGGTGCCCACCGACGCCGCCCGGGCCGGGCGGGCCTGGCCCAGCCCGCGCACGTGGGAGATGGCGGCCCGGCTGTGGACCGCGTGCACCGTGACCGGTGCGTCGACCGAGGCGGAGACGGCGCTGATCACCGGCGCGGTTGGGCAGGGCGCGGGGATCGAGTTGCTGATGTGGCAGATCGAGATGGACCTGCCTGACCCCGAGGACATCCTCGCCGACCCGGGCGGATTCCGACTGCCTGATCGAGGCGACCGGGCCTATGCGGTTCTGTCCGCCGTGGCCGCGGCCGTGGTCGCCAACCCCACCGCCGAGCGCTGGCAGGCCGGTTGGCAGGTCCTGGCCCGGTCGGGGGAGCGAACGCCGGATGTGGCCGCGGTGGCGGCCGGGGTTCTGGCCCGCTGCCGTCCGGCCGGCGTTGCCACCCCACCCGAGGTCAAACTGTTTGCCCCCCTCCTCAGGGACGCGGGCCTGCTGTGACCCCCGCGACCGCCAAGTCCGCGCCTGAGCTCGACGCCCACCGGGTGGCCGTGGCCCGCCTGTGGGCGGTCGAACGCCAGCCCTATCTGGCCGCCGCCCTCTTCGCCTCGCCGGTCGTTGCGGCTCCCGGACTGGGCGGAGCGGCGGTCGATGAGGAGTGGCGGCTCTACCTCGACCCCGAGCGGGTGGCCCAGTGGGAGGTCGAGACGCTCGGCAGCCTGCTGATCCACCATGCCGGCCACCTGCTGCGCGATCACGCGGGCCGGGCCCGGCGGGCGGGCGTGGCCGAGGCGACCGGACCGACCTGGGCGGTGGCGGCCGATGCCGAGATCAACGACGACCTCATCGGCACCGGCCTGCGGCTACCGGACGATCCCGTCCTGCCCCAGGCCATGGGATGGCGACCGGGCCGCCTGGCCGAGGAGTATTTCCACGGCGCCGTCGGCGCCGACGGAGAACACGCCCACACGCCCGAGTGCGGCAGTGGGGCCGACGGTCTCCATCGGCCCTGGGAACTGGTGGGCGACCAGCCGGGCGGCCTCCCCAAAGCCTTGCCGTCCGGAGAACGGCACCTCCTGCGCTGTCAGGTGGCGCGCGAGGTGATCGCTTACGCCCGCCAGGGTCGGGGCAAGGTGCCGGGGAAGTTCCGGCGCTGGGCCGAGGACCTGGTGGAGCCCAAGGTGGACTGGCGCCGGCTGTTGGCCGGCGAACTGCGGCGCAGCGTCGCCACGGTGGCTGGTTGTGCCGACTTCACCTACCGCTGGCCGTCTCGCCGGTCCAACGCCTGTCCCGGTGTCATCCTCCCCGCCATGGCTCGTCCCATCCCCGAGGTGGCCGTCATCTGTGACACGTCGGGGAGCATGGTCGAACAGCAATTGGCCCAGGTGCTGGCCGAGGTCGAGGGACTACTCCGCGGTATTGGACTGGCTCGCAACCGGGTGCGGGTGCTGGCGGTGGACGCGGCCGTGCAGGCGGCCCGGCGGGTCTCGACCGCCCGGCAGGTCGAACTGGTGGGCGGCGGCGGGACCGACATGGGAGCCGGGATCGGTGCGGCGGCGCGGTTGCGACCGCGACCGTCGGTCCTTGTGGTACTGACCGATGGGCTGACGCCGTGGCCGGCGCAGGCACCAAAGGGCATTGAGGTGGTGGTCGGGCTCATAGGCGACCAGGGCGGCCAAGGAAGGTGGACGGTGCCCGCGTGGGCCAAGGTCGTTCGCATACCCGTGGGACCGATTCCGGCGTGGCGACGCTGAACCGCTGGTGCAACAACATCGAGCCGGCCACGGCGCTGGTGCCGTGCGGCGAACAACAGCATCGGGTCACGTGGCGGCGCGGAAAGCTGGTCCTCGAGGACCACGACCTCGGCGCTGAGCGGGCCATGCTGGCCCTGGGCGGCAAACCGTGCGCCTGCCTCCAGGTCCTCAAGATGTGGCGTGACCAGTGGGCCATGCCGCCCGACCTGTTCCGCCAGATGTCGACCTGGTTGGGGCCCAACGCCTTCCTGGCCCCGCCCGAGCTCGCCACCCCGCGCCAGCTGGCCCTTGCGCTCAACTGGAACCGGTCGTGGCGCCGGTCCTCCTACACCACCAAGCTGGGCCGGCTGCTGGAGGAAGACGTCAGGAGCCTGGCGGCGCAGCCCGTGCGCCGGCACGTCACGGCATTGGCAAAACAGTTCGGACTTTGGAATGCACCCTCCACCACTGTTGAGCTGGCGCGGGGACAGCAACCGGCCACGCTCGTGGGACAGGTCGACAAGCGCGGCGCTTCCGCCACCGCCCGCCTGAACCTGGACTGGCTTCTCCGGGTATGGGGACCGGGCGCGGCCGTGGTCGGCGACGGTTTCGTGCTCGAGGTCATCGACGACCAGGCGCAGGATGGATCAATGGTGGTCCGGGCGGCGCGGTGGCTGGAGGATGCCGGGACCAGCGGCTTGCGGGCGACCGATGCACGGGCCCGCCTCAGCCGTGCAGAAGCCGGCTGGGCGTTGACGTGGATCGAAGGCGGCTGAGAGTTCGTGTAGTCAGGTGGCTCAGACGAGGCGCCGGGCCTGCACCGGTCGCTCGGGCATGAACATGTTGGCCTGCTGGTGGCAGTACGGCGAGAACAGGTCCGTGGCCACGAAGCGTGCCCGGATTTCGGCCAGGTGCCGCGGGTCGGGCCGGTACTTGGCGTTGAAGTACACCTCCTGGTAGATGAGCCGCTCGTCCACGCCGAGGTCCGACAGGACGAGTCCCATCTCCTCGGTCATGTGGCCGTTGCCCACCAGGTAGTAGTGCTTTTTGCCCAGCGTGTCCAAGAGCGGAGGCACCGATTCGCAGATCCGGCCCCGCAGGCCCGTCCAGTCCGGCGGCGGCTGTGTTAGCGAGATCTGATATTGGAAGTCAGAACAGCAGCTGACCAGGTCATCCAACTGGTCCAGCAGGCAGATATCCTCGACCAGGCGCAGCCCCCAGAAGAGCCGGATGCGCCGATCGAAGCCTTTCTGCGTCAGGTGCTCGACCAAGGCGAGGAACGGGCCGACTCCGACTCCGGTCGCGAGCAGGACCAACTCGGTGTCCTCCTCCTTGGGGGCCATCGTCCGTCCCGCCGGCCCCCGGAAGTCGATGACGTCACCGACGTCGAGGCCACCGAGGTAAAACGACAGCGGTCCGTCGGGGACGAGTCGGACCAGCAACTGGAAGGTCCGGTCCTGATTGGGGGCCGAGACGATGCAGTACGGGCTCTTGCACACACCGACGAGCGGGACAGTGGCCCTGATGCCGACGAAGTACCCCGGCGTGAACTCGAACGGCTGGTCATCGATGACCTGGAAGCAGATGCGCAGCGTGCCGGTGCGGGTGAGAGGCTCATACGCCGTCACCTGGGCCCGGCGGTCGTAGCGGTCGGTCCGCTCGAGCTTTCGCTCCGGTGCCCCCCGGGAGAGGGGGAAGGCCTCTGTGGGCGCGGCCACATCGATGTCGCGTGGCAACCGGGGGATATGGCGGAAGGGAGCCTCAGGTACCTGGGGTACCTGATCCGAAGACCCGGGCGTCCAATCCATCACTCCCATGTATCCCCTGATGATCCATCCTGGGGCATCGCCTGGTATTCGCTGCAACGCCTGGATTGGATCATATCTCCTCTCCGGCATTCGGCCTCTGGACGGCGGCGGCCAGATCATTACCATGGGTCGCATGCCGGACGTCACCGACGAACTGAATCTCTCGGAGCTGGAAGACGGGTACCTGAAGGTGCTGTTGCTGCTGGCCGCTCGCCGCGCGTCCAGTTCTGAGCCCCGGCAGGCGGGCTTCTGGCATGGCCTGGCGGGACTGCTCAGCGCCGAGCAGGAGAAGCGTCAGGCGGTGGCGGCCTTCGGCGGCAGCCGGCCGGTGGGCCTTGATCCGGCGGAGATCGCCGAGCTCGAGGCCGTCCTGGACGAGATGCGACGCGACCTGACCGCGCTCGAGTCCGAGTACCGGGCCGCGTACGGCCACTTGCCCGCCCCCGGCGCCGAGGCGCCTGCCCCGCCGCCCGGCTGACCCCGCCGCCCGGCTGACCCCGCCGCCCGGCTGACC
>JALYXV010000125.1 GCA_030947025.1 Actinomycetota bacterium
GGGCGATGGTGGTGGTGGTCGGGGCGATGGTGGTGGTGGTCGGGGCGACGGTGGTGGTGGTCGGGCTGATGGTGGTCGTTGTAGGGCCAGTCGTCGTCGTGGTCAGCGCAGTCGTCGTGGTGGGCGCGGTGTTGCACAGCGGGGCAAGGAAGACGTTGCTGTCCAGGGAGACCTGGCCATTGCGTGCCAGCGCCCGGCCCTCGACGACCGTGCCCGTGTTCACCGTGATGGAAGTCAGGGCCATGATCGTCCCGATGAACGCCGAGGTCGTGCCGAGCGTCGCGGAGCTCCCGACCTGCCAGAAGACATGGCATGCCTGGGCGCTGTTTATCAGGCTGACGCTGCTGGCCGAGGCGGTGATCAGAGTGGAGGCGATTTGGAAGATGAACACGGCATTTGGGTCACCCTGGCCATTCAACGTCACCGTCCCACTCAGCGCCAGCGGGCCGGTGGACTTGTATACACCGATGGTGACCGTCCGTCCGACCAGATCTCCGGCGACGCTGGCAGTGGGGGCGCGGCCCGCTGCGTCGTCGTATGCGACCACCAGGTCAGACTGGGCCTGGGCGGCCGACGCATCACCGGCGTGTGTGGCGCCGCCGACTATGCCAGGGGGAAATCCTGTGGTCGCCGTGCCTGGGCTCACTCCGAGATTCCCGCTCAGGCGACTGGGACCAGTATTGGTGACCGTCACTCCTCCCAGCACCGAGTATGCCCCTGCGGTGCCCAGGCCGACCGGCGCCTCGGCCGCGTGGGCCAGGGATGGCAACGAAAGCAGATCGAACAGGGCCGGGGTGGTCGCCACCGTGCCAAGACGTAGAAGTGCGGTAAACCGTGCCGCGCCGAATTCGTCAAAAGCTCGGTTCCGAACAGTCTTGCGGCCCATCAGCTCGCGTTTTCCCGGACCGGGCAACGTCGGGCGAATATCACCATGTGATTGGAGGGAAGCTTGGACGACTTGGCCATGATGACTTGGACGATCCTCATCGGCCGAGTCCCACGCGACAGCGTGCTGGTCGTTCGAACTGTGAACAAGCGTGAACGGCGAATCAAGAGCGGACGGCCTTCCTTCAAGTAATACACACTGACTGGAAGGATCGGCCGGGGTCCCGGGCCAATACGGTCATAGCGACATAACGTAATCGGTACTCCAATTGTGCCCCCTTTTGACCGATTAGTCAAATGAATGGGTAAACTACGGACAAGCCCTTCAGGATTCGTTGCATTGGCAACAATGGCACGGTCCCAGCGTCAGGTAGAGTGCAGAATTGTCACCAGTTCAGTAGTGGTATAACGGCTCTAGCAACAGGCCACTTTCCGGACTGTCGCCAGGTAATCCGTCCAATAATTCCGAAAGGAATCTCGCGGCTTGGGCGTAAGCTGGGGAATGTGGACGGTCCGGACATGAGCCGCCATCGTGTGTGTCTGCTCGGCACGATCGAGCTGACGGACGAGAACGGGCAGCCAATCAAACCTCCCAATGGGATGGTTCAGTTGCGGCTGCTTGTGGCCCTCGCCCTTCGAACTGGTGAAGCCTGCAGCAATACTGAACTGGTGCGGATTACTTGGGACGATGACTACCGAGAAGCCGAAGGCCTCCAAGGTCCGGTCGCTCACCTCCGGTCAAAGGTTCCCATACCGAACAAGGGTCGCAACGAAGACTTCTACCGCCTTGACCTACCCCGCCGGACCGTCGATGCCATTGACTTCATCGACAGTGCCCGGTCAGCCCGCGAGCCTTCCGAGATTGATCGGCTGCTCGCCCTTTGGCGGGGTGATCCCGTCAAGCTCTACCCGTTTATCCCTCCTCTCTATTGGCGGCCCCTCGAACGTGCGCTCGCGACTTTGCTCTCGACGATCTCCGCTTGGAGCAGCGTCGAACAGGGCCGGCTTTCGGAATGGGGGACCTTCTGCGATCGATTTCCTGACCGCGTACCCCAGCGCACGGCCGAGCCGAGACAGAAGAAGCGTCTGCTGGTTGTGGATGACAAGCCGCAGGTGGTGACGCAGGTGACCGCCCTCCTCAGCGACTTCGACTGCCTCGTTGCCAACACACTTGACGAGGCGATGAAGATCCTTTACGAGCGCGGCTCGCAGCTCGACGGCGCCATCGTGGACCTTCACCTCACCGACGATCTCGACGAAGGCGGCCTGGGGATCCTTGCCTACCTTAGGTCTCAACTGCCCGATGTGCCTCGCCTACTTCTCACTCGGACGCCCCCGAAGGGGTCGGTACTGGACCTTCGCAAGCGGTTCGGTCTGTTCAGCATCCTGATCAAGTCGGGCGACTACAGCCCGATGGAGTTGCGGCGGGATGTCGAAGCGATGCTCGGGTCTTCGGGTCAGGCCATTCGACGGAAGGCAATCGCGACCTTCGACTCCCACGCAGCCACAATGGAGGCCGAGATCAAGTGGGCGCTCACCGAGGCGCGTAAGCGGTTGCGGAAGGGCAACGACGCCGCGGTCGAGGATCTGGCCCACTGGGCGGCCCGCCTCGAGGACTTCGACAACGAGAGCGAGGAGTTACGGGCGAGTTTGGCGGAGTGCGATCCTGACGCGGCGTCTGAGACTGTGTCCACGTTCGTCGAGTCGCAGAAATCGCGTCAACCGGTGACCTTGCAGCTATAGGAATGACAGACTTCCCCAAACTCCAGAGGCCGAATGTCGCCTCGTCCGCTTCGTCCGACGGGGCCAGCGGCCTAAGGCAAGACCACGGCGACTGGCCGGGGGAGGATCAGGAGCAGGCGCTGGCCCTCGATATCGTTCGCAGCGCCAATATCGCCCTGTGGGCGGCAGAGGGCGCGGAAGGCAACTTCGCAGTGCAACTCTGGAGTCCTGGCGCCGAAGAGATTTACGGATTCTCAGCCGAACAGATGCTTGGGCGTTCATATATTGATCGTTTCGTGGGCCAGCAAGACCGAGAAGCCGCGATGGAGGCGCACGAGCGGACGCTCAGGACGGGCGAAGTGTCCGAACGGTTTGGGATTTCAGAGGACCATGGCACTGGAGGAAGATCTCGGACCGTCATTCGAAACTGCTTCCGAATCTGGGATCCCAAGCGGGGGAAATACCTTCTGGCCGAACTAGGCATCAATCTGGATCACAAGGGTGAGGCCGACGATGAGCGAGAAGTAGTGGCGCTCCAGGAGGAGGCAATGCTTGAGGCCGAGACGGATCGGCACCAACGGACCGTCGGAGCCTTCGACTGCCTAAACGCGGCCATCACCGAAGTCACCAGCAAGGGTGGTGGAAGGGAGAATATCGTTGCGGCCCTGGAGAAGGCGATTCCCATGGCTTTGGGGGGAGTAACCGATACGTGTGTTTGGTTGTTCGACTCCCAAGGTGTCCCGGGTCCAGCGACAATCCATGGAGCGCAGCGTCTCGATTCTCTTCCATTTCATCTGGACAAGTTGGTGAAGCGGATTACCGAGGACCGGGCGACCAGGACATCGCCGATCTACGACGTCTATCTGAGAGGTGACCCGACAGCGCGCGCGAAACTGGCCCCGTATACAAAGGCCGAAGGCGATGGTCTCGCCCGGACGTACAGCGTGGCTCCTCTTTCATCGACTTCCGACTTGTTTGGCTTGTTCGCGATTGTGTACGACCACGACCGGGACCTGTCGGTGAAGGAGAAGAGCGTTATCAAGTCGCTGGCCAGCCACGCGGGGTGGGCATTGGCTGTTGCCGCCTATGCCGAATTGTTGCAGCAGCGGCGCGAGCAGGAAGCGGAGCGGGTTCGAGCGGACACGCGCGAGATGGTGGTCGAAGCGGTTCTTCACACGGTTGGAAACGACGCATTTGTCCTGCAAGGCGACGTGAACAAATTGCTGGAGGAGATCGCCAAGACCGGTCTTGACAAGCACTTCGGCGGTCTGGTTCAGCAGGTGCAGCAAGGCACCGCACAATTGGGCGCGGTCATGGATGAACTTCAACAACGGATCGAAGCGGCAGACCGTCCGATCGAAGTTCGTATCCTCGATGAGGTTCGCGCGGTGACGAATCCGTTGTCGATGTATCTTGAGGTCAAGGTCACGGTCGACGTTTCCCCTGACTTGGTGGCCAGCGCGAGCCGATTTCTACTTCGCGAAGCTCTTCGAAATCTCGTCAAGAACGCCGTTCAAGTAATGATCGAGGAAGATGGTGGCGGCCGACTTCGAGTGAGCGCGCGAGCTGAGACTAATCGGTCAGGCGACTCGGTCGTCCATATCGATGTCGAGGACGACGGACCTGGCGTGCCAATAGAACTCCGCGATCTGATCTGGCGACGAGATGTCAGCCGGCGGGCCGGCGGCCATGGGCACGGCCTTGCCATTACCCAGGGTCTGATGACCCTTCTGAACGGGAAGGTGGAACTGCTGCCAGGGCAGTCACCGTTGGGAGGAGCGCATTTCAGGATCACCCTGCCGGTCCCCGCGACCCCGCCGAGCGTAGCCCCGACCGAAACCAGCTAGAGTGGCCTGGCTGGCTAAGTTAGCTAAGCTAGCTAGCCCGCCCCGGTCTCGTCGGCGATGAAGTGCGCCACCTCAACAAGCGATCCTGTTTGTCGGTGGATCGCTTGTTGGCGAGTCGCCCCGCTGCCCTTCGCGAGGATCTCTCTGACGCCTCCCTCAACCCGGTCCCACGTCTTGGCTTCTTCCAAGGCCGGACGCAGGGTGGCCATCAGCGACGTGACTACGTCGGGTGCGGGCCGGAGGGTCGTGGCCGGCAGGTCGATCAGGCGCTCGGTCAGACCACGGCGGGCCGCCCGCCAGACGGCAGCTTCCAGGAGCTCCTGTCGCGTGACGTTGGCCGGCCGACCGGCTTCAGCCTCGAGACGGGCAGTGGCGACCATGGCGGCGGTCAGGCCCGCCAACGTCACCGCCTCGTCCACGGCGAGGCACACGTCGGCGATGCGCACCTCAAGGGTCGGGAATCTCATCGACGGCCGCACATCCCAGTACAGATGGGAGGCGTCCTCAATGGCGCCCGCGCCTACCAGGGTTTCGACGACGTCCTCGTACTCCTCATTGCCGGAAAACAACTGGGGCATGCCCGTCGCGGGCCATCGGCGGAAGATAGTGGTGCGGTAACTGGCGTAACCGGTGTCGCGGCCGGCCCAGAAGGGCGAATTGGCGCTCAGAGCCAACAGGGTCGGCAGCCAGGGGCGGATTCGGTTCATGATGTTGATCCGCAACTCGGGATCGTCGATGCCGATGTGGACGTGGCATCCGAATATGAGGGTCTCCAACGCGATCTGTTGCATCTTGGTCGCCATCGTCAGGTATCGCTCGCTCGGGGTCACTTCCTGGCTCTCCCATCGAGCACTGGGGTGGGTGCCCGCGGCGCCCAACCGGCAGCCGTGACGGGCCGCCACCTTGTTCAGCCGGCGGCGCAATGCCCGGAGCTCGAGATCGAGTTGGTCGAGGGATGTGCACACCGGTGTCGACACCTCGACCTGAGACTGGATCAGTTCTGGGTGGACGGCCTCACCCAGCGCGGGCGCCGCCTCATCGAGCACCAAGTCATTGACGGCCCGTAGCTCGCCGGTATCGGCGTCCAGCAGTTGGTACTCCTCCTCGACACCCACGGTCCCAAGCGCCATGGCGAGAATTTCCCCCGATCGTGCGAGCCAGCAAACCCGCTTCCGAGTGACCGGCGCGGGTGGGACCCGCTCCCTACAGTATCCGCCCAAACATGACCAGCCACATCTTGACCCTCGTATGCCCCGACCGGCCCGGCATCGTCGCCAGCATCGCCCAAGGATTGCTGGGCATCGGCGCCAACATCCTCGAGAATGCGCAGTTCAGCGATGTTCCGACCGGCATGTTCTGCATGCGCACCCGGTTCGATGCGCCCGTCGATGACGCGGGAGTCATCACCCGCGAGCTCCGCAGCCGAGTCGAAGCCCTGCACGGCGAGTTGCGAATTCGCCGGGAAGATCAACGGTGCCGAACCCTGGTGATGGTCTCGAGGTACGACCATTGCCTCATCGACCTGTTGTACCGGTGGCGGGCCGGGGAACTGCCGCTAGACATCCCGGTCGTGGTGTCGAACCACCCCGACCTGGGTGCGACCGTGAGCGGTTACGGCATCGAGTTCGAGCACATTCCCGTTTCCGACCGGACGCGGGCGAGCGCTGAGGCCCGGGTGCGCCGACTCATTGACGAGCACGAGATCCAGTTGGTCGTGCTCGCCCGCTACATGCAGATCATCTCCGACGACCTGTGCCGTGAGCTGGCCGGGCGGATGATCAACATCCACCATTCGTTCCTGCCCAGTTTCAAAGGGGCGAAGCCCTATCACCAGGCTTGGGAGCGGGGGGTGAAGATCATCGGAGCCACCGCCCACTATGTGACGCCCGAACTCGACGAGGGTCCCATCATCGACCAGGACGTGGCCCGGGTGGCTCACTCGCACACGCCCGAGCAGATGGTGATCGTCGGGCGGGACCTGGAACGACTGGTGCTCTCCCGGGCGGTGAAGGCGCACAGCGAAGGGCGGGTGTTCCTGCTCGGCCGCCGGACGGTCGTATTCCTGTAATAGCATCGAGTGGCATTGGATGAAGTCGAATGACCTCGAATGACCTCCAAATCGGCGCCGGAGCCACGGCAGTCGAAGCCCTGGACTACGTCATGTCGTCCGGTGGTCGGGGCGGTCGGAACTGGCGCAGCCACCCGATCATCGCCTCAATACCCTCGTCGCGGTCGACGTCGTGCTGGTCGAGCCACGCCTTGGCCGCCTCGGGCGTGAGTTGCTGGTGGACGAGGGCGAACAGCAGCATGAGCAGTGCCTGCCGCCGGCGACCAGGGAGATGGACAATGAGATCGCTGAGCCGCTCGACGAAGTCATCCCAGCCTTCGGCCCTAAGCAGCGCCCAGCGCTGACCGTCCGAAAGTTCGGCGACCACGTGGGCGAAGGGATCGGTCACGGGGCCGGTTACGGGGATTTCGGGATTCGGTCCTCGCCGCCGTGGCGGCGGCGCACAGGGAACTCGAACCACACCACTTTTCCGCGGTCGGTTGGAATCGATCCCCACCGGGCGGCGAGAGCCTCCACCAAGAGCAGACCCCGTCCACTGATGGCATCCAGGTTGAGAACCCTCGCCACAGGTGGGTCGGGCGTCGGGTCCTCGACGGCTACTCGAACGAAGCCGTCGAGCACGGATAGGTCGAGTTGCATGGCCAGCACGCCCGCGGCGTGGCGTACCGCGTTTGTCACGATCTCCGATGTGAGGAGCGCACCCGAGTCGTCGGGGTCGTCGCACTCCCACAAATCCAATACGAAGCGCACCAGGGCCCGGGCAGTTCCGACCACCTCCGGTCCCGATGCCGCCTGCACTCGGATGCTCAGTTCCACGGCTTCCCCCGACATCCACTGGGGGTATACCCGCTGATCGAACGTGTCACTCCACGGTCGGTGTATGCGAGCAGACTGACCGTCAGGTCCGACCGCGGCCGTGCGGCCACCGCCCGTGGCCCCAGCGGTCGGCCCGCGGCCAACGCCCCGTCCAGGTCCGGGGCGGGCCTGAACCGGGCTCGATCGCTTCGCCCGCCGTCCTGCCTCACGGCGGCGCCACGGTGCGGCACGGGCGCCACGGGGCGACAAGGGGGCGACAAGCGCAATGGGGCGCAAGGGGGCGACAAGGGGCGCAATGGCCCGGATGCCGGGAAAAGCCCCTTGAATACAAGGCCCGTGAGAACTAGAGTTAACTCCGAGTAAAAACCGATTGGCAGGCTGGTAAGATCGGTTCCACATATCCCCTTGGTTAAGAAAGTGCCAAAGGAGTCGATATGGCCACATTCCCGCCCAGATCTCCACCTGGATTCGCAACTGCCGAACCTTCGATCGGCTCCGATAGCGACGTCGGATTCCGGACGTCGGGGGAAGTACTTAGTGGAGTCGAAGGTTTCGGCGTGGAATGGCAGATCCCCGCCCGGGCCGGTGAGCAGAGGTGAGCGCCGCTGGCCGCCGACCCGACACCGTGACTGGTGCCGACACTGGCGCCGAGGCCGGTCCGTCGCACCTCCTCGGTGCCGCGCGCCTGCCGGCCGGCCGCCTCTCGGTGGTAGTCGGGCGCGCTTTGGGTGCGGTGGTGGTAACGGTGCGGGGCCAGCTCGATCTCGGCGGATGCGAACTGATCGAGAGCATATTGACCGATCTGATCGAGGGACAGGGCAATCAGACCGTCGCGGTCGACCTGGGAAAGGCGGTCGTTGATCCGGAAGCCCACAGGGTTTTCGTTGCCGCAGCCCGCCAAGCGCATCACCATGGCGCCAGGTTCGTGCTCAAAGAACCGCCCACGGAGACCCATAACGCGTTGCAGTTGGGCGGGTCTCCCGACTTGATGGAAATCCTGCCTCGTCGATGAGGAGGCGACGGGCCCGGTTTGTGGCCCCCGTCACTCGTCCCGGGGAACGAGGTCGAACACGTCGCCGGGACCCTGGGCCAGGAGACGCTCGGCGTGCGCTTGCTTCAGCTCAGTGAAATGACGCTCGTCTTCGGGTGTCCGGTCGCTCTTGCGGGCCAGGGTCACGAACTCGTCGGTCACGAAGCCGGGCCGGACAAGGAGCGTGCAGGCGTGTTGACGGTAGAGGAAGCGGAACACGAACTGCGCGAGCGTCACGCCCCGCTCTGGACATTCCAGCGCCGAGGTGACGTGGTAGCGGTCCTCGGTGAGGCCGCGGGTCACGAGCTCGAACCCGTCTCGCGCTCCCGGGCCTCGGAACGCGGTTTCGATCGTCACATCCCGGCGCTCGACGGGTTGGCCGCGACTCAGGAGGGGAAAGGCCAGCCGCATGGCCTGATACGCGACGGCCACTCCAGCCGGGCTGCCCGGACCGGCGTAGCGCAGCAGGTCCTCGAAGGAGAACCGAAGAAGCACTCCCTGGTCAGCTACCTCGATGGGGTCGGTGATGGTTGGGACCACGTCGGGATCCTACGATCTCCGCCCCGGCAGAGTCGCCCGTCCCGCGGTTATCCGGACGGGCCGAATCGTTCGACCCGGATGTCCTTGACGGGCATGCCGGCTCCGGTCAGCAATGCCGTGGCGGCATTGGCAAAGCCCGAGGAACCGCAGACATAGGCCGTCCCGCCGGGAGGAGACGGAGGGGTCGGGAGATCCTGGGCGTTGAGGTGTCCTGGGGGGCGCGGCCACGAAGGCGGCCCGGCCCGGGTGTACACGATCGTCGTCTCAGGGCCGGGGAGTTCCTTCCGGTAGTAAAGATCCTCCGGAGTGCGGACCGACACGATGAGCCGGACCAGGTCGGAACGACCCGATTGCCGGGCCAGGCGCAGCATCGCCATGAGCGGGACCACACCTGCGCCGCCCCCGACCAGGATCGCGGGCGTGTCACCGGGCCACACAAACCAGCCGCCGATTGGACCTCGCACTTCGAGCTGGTCGCCGACCGCCAGCTCGTCGTGCAGAAAGGAGGACACCTCGCCGTCCTCCAGCCGTTCCACGGTCAACTCGATGTGGCCCGAGCCATCTGGTGCTGATGCGACCGAAAACGACCGTGAGGCCCGGTACCCGTCAGGAGTGGTGAGCCGCACGATGTAGTGCTGGCCCGCCCGGTGCGGGGACGGATGCGAGAGGGTCAGTCGATAGGACTTGGCGTTCGCCGTTTCGGGTCGGATCTCCACGACAGTGGCCTGCTGCCACGTCCCGGTCCGAGGCGGATCAGTCACCCTGGTAGCGCTGCTCCTGCCACGGGTCGCCACGGTCGTGGTAGCCGTTCTGCTCCCAGAAGCCGGGTTCGTCGTGGTCAAGCAGCTGGAGACCCGACACCCATTTGGCGCTCTTCCAGAAGTAGAGATGAGGCACCAGCAGCCGGGCCGGGCCACCGTGGTCCACCGCCAGCGGTTGCCCGTCGAACTCCCAGACGACCCACGCCTTCCCGTCGGTCACGTGGGCGAGTGGCAGGTTGGTCGTATAGCCCGTGCGCGACCGGGCCAGCACATGGGTCGCCGACGGCAGCGGGCGGGCCGGGGCCAGCAGCGTGTCCACGGAGACGCCTCGGAAGGTGACGCCGAGCTTCGACCACGTGGTGACGCAGTGGATGTCCCCTTCGTAGGTCGAGCCGGGCAGGGCGTGGATTTCGTCCCACGTCCAGCGGACCGAATGCTCGACCAAGCCATCGACGGCAAAGGTCCAGTCGGCGGTGGACAGGAGGGGAGTGGCTTCGGCGGTCAGCACCGGCCAGTCGGAACCTACGTCGTACTGGCCGGGCGGCAGCCGGTCATCGCGAGGCCGGCGGCGCCGCCCCTCAAAGCCTCTGGTAAAGCCCATGGCCCTCGATGATCGCGCTGTTTGCGTTCCCTCGGTACCAGGTGAGGAGCTGACCCGGCCTTCCCATCGAACGAGCGGATGGGCGATGGCCGGCCAACGAGTACGGTGCCCATGTGCGCGGCATCTTCCGTGTGTTATCGCCGATCCCGTCGCTCGGGCGGCGGTCCAGATCGACCCCGTTTTTGGATGGTGAGACCACGAAGCAGCCGGTGCGGACGACAGATACAAAGGGCAGGAATCGGACGCCGGCGCGAGTGGCCACCATCATGATGCTCAGTTGTCCAGGTAAGACCGAAATGACCGATTGGTGCACCTGTGCTGCAAGCGGCGGTGTGCTCGCTACTACTACCGTTGCCGCCGGCTTAGGCCGGCGTCTGCACGATTGGGGACAATGAGAACGCGATATGGCTGACAACGACTTGTCGAACGAAAGCAGGATCCGCGCCTACTTGGCCGAGCGCGGAGGCAGCGTGGCGGACCCAGAAGGGCGGGCGCTTACCACCGAGATGGCCAGGGCAATCGGCGTCGACCAGCCGGTGCTTCTAGGCGCCATTCTGAGGCAGATGGAGAGTGAGGGCGTCATCACCCGCGAGATGAGCGGGCTGAGGACCTTTCGGATCGCCCTGACCGTTCCCGCCGATCCGCAGCCGGCGCCGGCGGCCGATGGCCCGCCTGCGGCCGACAATGGCGCCGATCTTGGGGCCACACAGCCGCGCGGCCGCAAAGCGCGCCCCCGACGGGCTCGGGCCGGTGACACCGTTCCCATCGAACGGCTGCCCTCGGGGAAATCGGCCACCCGGCCCCTTGTTGCGAGGCCGGTCACCGCCGAGCCCGCCGCGTCCGTCGGTGCCGAGCCGGTAGCCCCCGACCCCGCGACGCCCGTTGTCGGGGTGCCGGTCACAGCCGAGGCAGGTGCCTCGCCGCCCGCTGCCGAACCGGGGGTGGCCGAGCCGGCCGTGGGGCAGCCGCCAGCCGAGGGTGCCGATACGCCCACGGCTGTACTCGGTAGCAGCACCCTTCGTGAAGCGCTGGCTCGCCGGGCGAAGGCGGCCAAGCCCACACCCTCGGCTCAGCCCGCCCCACTGTCGCCTATCGCACGCGCTGCTCCCGATGACAAGAGCCCGCCCCTTCCATCCACAGTCAAAGCGCCGCCCGTCCCGCTGGTAGCGCCCGCACCCGCGCCGCCCGCGTCCCCGGCACCGGCGCCGGTCGATTCGCCGCCTGCGCCGACCGGATCGCCGGTCGCGCCGCCAGGGGCGCCCC
>JALYXV010000138.1 GCA_030947025.1 Actinomycetota bacterium
GGGCGCCCCCGCCCGCACCCGTGGGATCGCCGCCTGCGCCGATCGGATCGCCGCCTGCCCCGATCGGACCACCGCTCGCCCCGATCGGACCACCGCTCGCCCCGCCGCCTGCGCCGCTCGGACCACCGCTTGCCCCGCCGCCCCCGCCGACTGGGCCACCGGTGGCGCCCCCGCGGCCCCCAATGCCGGTGGGCGCGTCGCCCACCTCCGGGTCGCCCGGAGCGCCGCCCACGACCGGAGCGCCGGGCGAGTCGCCCACCCTCCCGCTGGGCCCGCAGCCGCCTCCCCCCAGCAGCCATTTCGCCAGCCTCTGGCAAACGGCCCCGCCCCAGGCGCCCCCCGCCCCACCAACCGAGCAGGTGGCGACGGCAAAACCCGGTTTCGCTCCAATTGAGAAGCCGGAGAAGACAAGCCGTTTCAGCGGCGTCCGGCGCGGGTTAACCATCACGGCGCCGGAAATGGAGGCGCCACCCAGTACCAGCATCATGACCGCCGTGGGTGTGGTCGTTGCCGGCCTCGTTCTGGTCGCCATCATCACGGTCGTGGTGATTTTCGGGACCACTCGCCATGTCGCCGTCCCTGGTGGTGTGTCTGTGTCCAGCGATGCCTGCAATGTGGTCACTCCTGATGAAGCCACAGCTGCGTTCGGGCACCCTGCCGGCCCGCCCCACTACGTGTTGGGCGCCTGCGTGTATGACGACGGCCTCAACGACGAGTTGATCGTGGAGGTCGTCCGGAAGGGTGCCCGGGAGACGTTCACCGCCGGCCGAAGCAGCACGGCCACTGATGTCCCGGGCGTGGGCGACTCCGCCTATTACGTCGACGGCCGGTTGCGGGTGCTCAAGGGAACGAGCCTCATGCAGCTCGTTCTGGGACCTACCCCCTCCGACACACCGTCACCGAAGTTGCTGGCACTGGCCAACGCGGCCGTGGGACGCCTGTAAACGCCGGCAACCGTCAGCGGGTCAGCAGCGAATGCCGAGCGAATGGCCCATCAATGGCCCACACTGAATTAACCAGGAGATTTGGCAGCCGCTCGCTTCGCCTTTGAAGCCAGCGGCTGCCTTACGCCTATAGATAGGACTCTCCGACCCCCCCGGTAGATACATCAAGACTCGGTTCAGCCCTCGGCCAGGCGGGAAAGGCTGGGCCCGGACAGCCGGAATACCGTCCACTGATCCTGGGGCCGCGCCCCGGCATGGCGATAGAAACCGATGGCGGGTTCGTTCCAATCCAGCACCGCCCACTCCACCCGTGTGTACCCACGGGCCACTGCCAGCCGGGCCATTTCGGCCAGCAGGGCTCGGCCCGCCCCCACCCCCCGTGCCGACGGGTGGACGAACAGGTCCTCCAGGTAAATGCCATGGCGGCCCGTCCAAGTCGAGAAGTTGACAAACCACACGGCCATGCCAACAACGGCACCGCCGTATTCGGCCACGTGGGCAAACACCTGGGGAGCGTCGCCGAACAGGGTCTCGCTCAGTCGTCCGTCGTGAAGTTGAACCTGATCGGCCGCCCCCTCG
Source organism: Actinomycetota bacterium (assembly GCA_030947025.1). GTDB lineage: Bacteria > Actinomycetota > Acidimicrobiia > Acidimicrobiales > Palsa-688 > JALYXV01. Next base: position 1,524 of record JALYXV010000138.1, read on the forward strand.
TAGTCCGCCAGGGCCCGGACCATCTCCACCATCACGCCCACATCACCGGGCCGGGCGGGGCGGACCGTTACGGCCCGCCCTTCACGCTGGCCCGCGGTCACGACTCGAGGAGCACTGGTAACGCGGTGCTGATCGGCGTGCGCACCACAGCCACCGCCATGCCGTCATATGGCGTCGGGCCGGCGTTGACGATCACGACTGGAATGCCGAACCGGGCCGCCCAGGGGACCAAACCGGCGGCGGGATGCACCGCCAGCGTCGATCCGATGGCGAGCAGCAGGTCGGACGCCTTCACCGCCATCACCGCCCGGTCGAGCACGGCGGGGTCGAGGGCCTGCCCAAAGCTTATGGTGGCCGACTTCAGGATCCCTCCACACTCGTGACCGTCGACCACGGCCCGGCAATGCGGATCGTCCTCCCCAGCCTGGACCCGTTCGAGGGTAGGCGGCATGGGCGACCGCAGGCCGCACGACCAGCAAGTGACTTCCCGCATGGTCCCGTGCAGCTCGATGACCAGGCGCGGGTCGGAGCCCGCCCTCTGGTGCATGCCGTCGATGTTCTGGGTGACGATGGCCGTGAGGCGGCCCTGGTGTTCCAGCTCGACCAAGGCCTGGTGGCCGCGGTTGGGCGCAGCGGTCCAGGCAGGCGAACGCAACCGGGCTTGCCACACCTGCTTTCGGATCTCGGGGTCGGCCAGGTAGTGCTGCAGGGTGGCGGTGCGCTCGGCCTCGGGGTTCTTGGTCCAGACCCCCTGCGGGCCGCGGAAGTCAGGGATGCCGGAGTCGGTGGAGATCCCGGCACCGGTGAGGGCGACGAGGGACGAAGCCTTCGCCACCGCCTCCTTCGCCCTCACCTCCGCCGAGTCGTCTCTGGGCACGCCCGACCGTACCAGCGTGCGCCGATGGGGAGCCCGCCCAAGCCGACAGGGAGCCCGGGCGCCCAAACCGCGCCCAAACCGCGCCCAAACCGCGCCCAAACCGCGCCCAAACCGCGCCCCAAACCGCGCCCCAAACCGCGCCCCAAATCGCGCCCCAAATCGCGCCCCAAATC
>JALYXV010000397.1 GCA_030947025.1 Actinomycetota bacterium
GTCCACGGGTTGCGCAGGCCCCCCGCCTCCATGGCCCGCAGCAGGGTGGTCCGGAACTGGTCCAACGCCTGCAACTCACCCGGGGTAGTCAGGGTGTCGAGGGCGCAAGTGGCATGGGCGATTTCCATTGCGGCGTCGTAGTAGCGCCACGAGTTCATGGTCCCGTTCTTGCGGTCGGCATCAACCAGGAGGGAGAAAAGGGGAGAGGGGGTGGCAATCCACGCGCGGGTCCCATCGAGCACGGCGCGCTGGCGAATGTCGGCGGGCGTCAAGCCGGTCAATGGGGTGTCGAGCCGGGTACCGAAGGCCCCGACCAGGGCCTGCAGCTCGTCGCTGGTATGCGTGCCGTCGGCGTCGGCGAAGGCAGCGGCCACGTGCCAGGCCTCGGCCGCCACGTCGCTCACCAGGGCGCCGGCGGCGCGGCCGACCGTCGAGGCGAGGAGGTCGAGGGTCTCGCCCACCTCGGTGATGAACCGGGTGACCGGTTCCGCCAGCCGGCCCGTGGCTATGGCCGGGGCTCCCGCCACATGGGCCACACCCGGGGTCCGTCCCCGGGGAGGTCGAGCGTTCCCGTCACCTCAAAACCGAGGCGCTGGTAGAACTCGAGGTTGTCCTCTCTCGACGACTCGAGGTAGGCCGGGATGAAATCGCGGTCGCACCGCTCCAGGACCGGGGCGACGAGGGCCGAGCCGATTCCCTGGTGCTGGTACGAGGGCTCGGTGCCGACCACCGCGAGGTACCAGTGGGCCTCCTGGGGATGGATCCGCTCGATGGCGGTGACGGAACGCATCGCTGCCGGCATGTGGCCCCGCAGGGTCCACACCAGCCGGGGAAGGGCTCGCACCAAGCTGCCGAGGGGCGTGCGCCAACCGCCCGGGGGAGCCCACAGGGCCCCCCCGACCAGGTCCCGGGTGGTGTAGACCTCGTCGTAGGGCAGGTACAGGTAGAGCAGCTCCATGGCGAACATGCGGGGGAGCCGGTGGTTCCGGGCCCGCATGGCCGGCACCAGCCACTGCATCACGGGGTCCTCGGTGAAGGCGCGGGCCAGCGCCGCCCCGAGGGGGCGTACGTCGTCGAGACCGGCCTTGCGGATGGTGATCGTCACCGTCTGCCAGTCTGCCCGCCCACCGGACCGGGCGGCACCGGGCAGCCGGGGTCTGACGGTCGACGCGACGCCGGTTTTGTTTTGGCAAACCCACATCGGAGGCGGGGTTTGCCATAACAATTCTGGGGCGGAGCGCGCGCCGGCCCGCTCGTCTAATGCGACGCTGGTTTTGTCTCGGCAAACCCACATTGGAAGCGGGGTTTGCCATAACAAACTGGAGGCGGCCCGACAGGCCGACGGGCGACCGCCGTTACCGGGTGTGGACCCGGCCGAAGCCGGCCAGGTCGTCCCACCAGATGGGGACGACGGCGACCGTGGCGCCGCTGTGGGGCGCGTCGACCATGAGGCCGCCCCCGACGTAGATGCCCACGTGGCTGGCCGGGATGCCGAAGAAGACGAGATCGCCCGGCGCCAACTGCGAGATCGGGACGGGCGTGGCCCAGGCCTGCTGGTCCGAAGCCACCCGCGGCGTGCCCACACCCAGCCGGCCCCAGGCCCATTGCACCAGGCCCGAACAGTCGAAGCTGTCCGGGCCGGCCGCGCCCCACACATATGGCTTCCCGACCTGGGCCGTGGCGACCTGCACTACCGCCGCCGCTTGGGCCGAGGGGCCGGTCACAGGGGCCGCGGGCGTGAAGTCGAGGGCACCGGCGGTGACGAAGCGGTTGAACGCGGCCTGGGCGGCGGCCGCGTGGGCCGCGGCCACCAACGGCGCCAGGTTGCCGCTCACCTGAGCGACGGTGGTGAGCAACTGCTGCTGCTGGGTCGTGGCCGCCCGCGCGGCGGCTTGGGCCTGGGCCGCCGCCGCCTGGGCGGCACTGTTGGCGTCGGCCGCCTGGCGCGCCTCAGTGACCAGGGCGCTCTCGGCCGTCCGGAACCGCTGCTCGGCTTGGTGCAGTTCCTGCAGCCGGTTGAGGGCCTTCCCGATAGCAGTCTGGGCGTCGGTCAGGGCCGCCCCGCGTTCGTAGGTCGCCAACAGAGCGTTGGCCCCTTTGGGGCTCCCCGACCCCAGGCCGACGTAGGCGTCGACCGCCACTCGGCGCAGCGTCTGCCGGCCCGCGGTGACATCGGCCTGGGCGGCGTCAGCACTTGCCTGGGTGGAGGTCAACCGAGCCCGGACCTCGTCCAGCGCGGCCGCGGTGGCAGTCACCTTCAGCTGGGCCTGGTCGTACTGCGCCACCAACACGTCGAGCACCCGCGACTGGGTGACGATCTGGCGTTCCAGCTCGGCGGCCCGGGCGATGTCGGCGGGCGAGGCGGTGACCGTCGGTGGCGGGGGCGGCCCGGGAACCTTCACCGCCCACGGGGCCGGGGGGAGGGTTGTCGTCGTCGGTGCCGCGGCAGTGGCGGCGGTCGTGGCGGGCGCGGTCGTGGCGGGCCCGGTCGTGGCGGGCCCGTTCGTGGTGGTGGCCGGGATGGTCGTGGTGGTCGTGGTGGCCGGCGTGGTCGATGTCGTCGTGCCCACCGCACCGGGGCCGGTCTGTGCCCCAGCCGGCCTGGCCAACGGCCCGAGCCCGAGCCCGAGGCCGAAGCTGCACAGCAGCGCGGCAACGGCTACGACGGCCCTTCCCGGCGGGGCGGGGCGGGGCACGGAGCCGGGCGAAGGTGACAGTGGCTGCGACATCTGACGAGGTATCGACCGGGAACGGTCTGATGGTGAGGAGGCCCGCCCAGCCGGGCGTTACTTTACCTGTTCTTTCCCGCGCGCAGTGCTCACCCGCACCGGGGCCGGTACCCTTGCGAGAGGCGTTTTTCTGGCCTCCGCCTTTTTGGGCTTCAACCCTCACCCAGGGAAGGAATAGCTGTTCATGGCCATCTTGGGACGTGAATTCATCGCCGTACCGGACGATCGCAAAGGTCAGATCGTCTTCAAATGGCCCGACGTCAACATCCGCAAGATGACGCGGGCCATCGTCGACGCCGACGAGCTGGCGGTGTTCATCAACACCGGCCAGGTCGTGGGCACCATGGGCCCGGGCCGGCACCAGATCGACGCCAACGAGCTGCCCTTCCTGGGCGCCATCGTCGACTGGGCCACGGGCGGCAACGCCTACCGCGCCGAGCTGTACTTCGTCGGCACCCGCGAGTACACCGGCAACACCTTCGGGGGCCGCATCGACGACGTCCAGGACCCCCAGACCGGGATGATCCTGACCCTGCGGGTGTTCGGCGACTACTCCCTGCAGGTCTCCGACCCGGGCGCCCTCATCACCCGGCTGGTGGGCACGGTCGACGTGACCAACAACCAAGCCATCACGTCCTGGGTGAGCGACCAGCTGCTCAAGGTCATGCGGACTCACGTGACGACCCAGATCGTGCGCAACGGGTGGCCCATTCTCGGCCTTTCGGCCTATACGACTGATATCGAGCAGACCGTCATACAAAAGGGCAACGAGCAGCTCTCCACCTATGGCCTGGCCATCATCCGGATGGGCAACTTCGACGTCAACCTGGGCGACGAGGACGAGGCCCAGCTGAAGAGCCTGGCCAAGGACACCGCCTACTCTCGCCTGGCGGGCAGCTTCCAGCAGTACGCCTCGGGCGAGATGATGAAAGGCGCGGGCGAGGGTATGGCCAAAGGGGGCGGTGCGACCGGAGGGGCCTTCATTGCCGCCGGCCTGGGCCTCGGCGGTCAGGCCGCGGCACCCACCCAGCCCGGACCGCCCCCGCCCCCCGCGCCCGGCTTCGCGGGTGGGGGACAGGGCTACGTCGGCGGGGGG
>JALYXV010000202.1 GCA_030947025.1 Actinomycetota bacterium
CCACTCCGCTACGCCGCGGTTCAGAGCTGGCCCAGATAGAAGCGGGTCCCTTGGTCGTCGACACATTCGGCCGAAATGCCATAGCTCTGCCGCTGCGGCTCGGTCGTTGTACCGCCGGCCGCTCGCAGCCGGTCCACCGCGGCAGTGATGTCGTCGACCCGGTACATCGGCACGGTGGTCCCCTGCGCATGGCCGCCGTGCATGCCGGTCATGGGAACGACGTCAGCCGCCTCCCATCCGTCCTCGACCCGACCGGGATGGAACCGCCAGCCCAGCACCGAGCCGTAAAACGCTCGCGCCTTCTCCGAATCCGCCACCTCCATGGTCACGTACGACAGGTCTCCGTGCCGCTCGCCATTCATCGGCCCTCGGCGCCCCGAGCCAACGTCGCCCCAAGCGGGCAACTCGACCAGGGCGAACGCGACCCCCTGGTTGTCGACACAGTCGGCGGTGCGGCCATACGGTTCGTCCCTGGGATCGTGGGCAGCTCCGCCGGCCGAACGGACACGGACAATTGCCCCGCTCACATCATCTACGGCAAAGCAGAGGAACAGGGTGCTGCGCTCCTGGCCGCCAAACAGCCCGTGGGGAAGGGATCCGCCCTCCACCTGGAAGCTGGGGTCGCTGCTTCCGGGCCGATAGCGCCACCCCAGGACCCGGCCGAAGAAGTCGGCGGCCCGCCCCGCATCGGGCACCCAGAGTGATACGTATCCGATGTCGCCCGACCGCGGTGCCGGCGCGGTCGTCTCGGCCCCTCCCGACGACGGCTCCGGTCCCGACGACGACCGCTCCTCCGTCCGCCGTCGGCTCGGGCGGCGTGTTCCGCTGACGGGGCCGGGCGCGGGCAGCGGGATCAGGGCCGAGACAATCCAGCGGTGGCCGAAGGGGTCTCGGATCACGGCATTGCGCCCGTAGGGGTGACCGGCCGGAGGACGTTCGAGCTCGGCTCCGGCGCGCACGGCCCGCTCGACCATCTGGTCGACGTCGGGAACGCTCACGGCCAGGCTCACACTGGCCCCGTCGCTCGGGCGGGGCGCGGCGACAAGGCTGTCGGGGGACTCGTCGGCCAGGTAGATCGTCCCGCCACCAACCTCCAGCTCGGCGTGGCCGATGCGCCCGTCGGGCATCACGATTGGTTCGCCCCCCCGGCGAGCCCCCATGGCGTCGCCATACCAGTCCAGCGCCCGCCTGGCGTCGGTCACGATCAAGTACGGGATGACCGCCTGCGGCGAGGCGGTCGTTGTCGCGGTTGGGGCTTCGGGCTCGGCTTCGAGCGCACGGTCGGACACGGTGACTCCTTTCGGCAGTGACAGGGCCCGGGCGAGACGGGCTCGAAGGTGGGCGGCAAACAACGGGTCCGGATCAACCGGACCCTCGAGTCCCCGTAGCGCCTCCAACGGATCAGGCATCGGGGGCCTCCTCGGCGGTGTAGGCGCGGCGAAACGCATCGCGAGCGCGGACCAGCAAACCCTCGGTGCTGTGCACCGTCCGGTCCAGCAACGCCGCCACCTCGGCCACGGGCAGATCGTCGAGATACCGAAGGATCAGCGCACCACGGTGGTGAGGCGCCAGCTTCGCGAGGGTGTTGCGGGCCCGCACCGCATCGAGGTGCGCATCCCAAGGGTCGGCCACGCCGGCCACGCCGGCCACGCCGGCCACGTCGCCCGCCCCGAGGCCTCGGTCCTCTCGGGCCAGCCGGCGCCAGTGGTCGGCCAGCTTGTGCCGGGCCACGCCCACCAGCCAAGCCGTCGACATCTTCACCGGTCGTTCCCGCCGGACGGCATCGACCGCGGCCAAGAAGACCTCGGCCGTGAGGTCCTCGGCCCAATCGACGCGTCCGCACCGGCGGAGGAGGTACCCGTACACGTCCGGCAGGGCGGTGTCGTACAAGGCGAGCAGGGCGGCCCCGGGGTCGTCGGCCACCATCGACTGCTCGCTCACAGTCGTATTGTCGCTCGGGCTCGTGGTTCTCCGACGCGAGGAGCCGTTTTCTTGTTCGAGACCGACCTGTGACAACCGATCCATGACGACCGATCCGGCCGCCGGAGACATGGCGGCGTGCCCCTATCGAGTTGCCCAACCGACGATGATCCAGCGTTGGACCGCCCTCACCTTCCTGCATTGGCGGTTTCCCCCCGAGGCAGTCCAGCGCCTGCTTCCCGCCAACCTCGAGGCTGAGGTCAGGGACGGCTCGGCCTGGGTCGGCCTGGTCCCATTCCTCATGGAGGTCGGGTTGCCCCGGGTCAAACCGGTGCCGTGGGCGTCCCGGTTCTGCGAAACCAACGTGCGCACCTACGTTCACGACGTCTCCGGACGATCAGGGATCTGGTTCTTCTCCTTGGACGCCTCCCGTCTGGGCGCGGTGGTGGTGGCCCGTTCCACGTACCGGCTCCCGTACTTCTGGGCGGGCATGAACGTCGACCGCGACGGATCCACCATCACCTACCACTGCCGGCGCCGCTGGCCCGGCCCGGCCGGAACCGCGAGTCACGCCGAGATCGAGATCGGGCCGCCGTACCAGCCCGACGAGGCGAGCCCGCTGGAGCACTTCCTGACCGCCAAATGGGTCCTGTTCAGCGTGGCCGGGACCCGGCGCCGCTTCGCCTTGGCCGAGCACGCACCCTGGCCTCTCCACCACGCTCGGGTCGTCCGCCTGGATGACCACCTCGTGACCGCGGCCGGGCTACCGGGACCCGAAGGGACTCCGCTGGCCCATTTTTCCCCTGGGGTCGAGGTCAAGATCGGCCGGCCCCACACGGAGCCGTCGCGGCCGAACTGAAGTCGGGGAAAGGGCTACCGGTTCTCCGAGACCTGGGCACACCGCATCGCACCCGTCGCGGCATCAAGTTCGTACCCGTCTCGCCGCCCGGGTGCGGCCATTCCATTCGAGATTGAAGGATTCGGCGACGCTCCATGTAGGGAAGAGTTCAGAGAGCAGCCAGAGGAGATGGTCCTGTCAACCTCGTCTGAGTCATCTGAACCAGCCGAAGTCGCGTCAGACCAAGGTGTCGCCAATGAGGTGGACGAAGCGGCGGTCGCCCGCGCCACCGTGGCCCGACGGGCCCGGGAGATGGGTCTCGAGCAGCTGGTCGACGATGCCTGCCTCCTGGTCACCGAGTTGGTAACCAATGCCATCCTTCACGGGCGAGGACTCTGCGGGCTGACCGTCCGCCCATTGGGACCGGGACCGCGCATCGAGGTGCGCGATGCCAGCCGGGTTCCCCGTGTTCTCGGGTGGGCTTCGGAGCATGCCTTGACCGGGCGCGGCCTGCGGTTGGTGTCGTCAGTGGCCTCACGCTGGGGCGTTGACCCCGACGGCGCCGGGAAGGTCGTTTGGGTCGAGTTGTCCGGCGACGTCACTTGTTGTTCACCGACGGTGTCGTCGAGGGTCGGTCCCACGGTTCGTTTTTCGACACCGCCGGGATTCGGCGGGAGCTGGCCGAGTCACACCGAAGCGCTCACGACGTCGTGACGGCCCTGGGCGCCTCGGTCCTGGCCCAAAGCGGCGGCCGGCTCAACGACGACGTGGCCGCCGTAGCCATCCGCCTGGTCGATCCCACCGAGGAAACGGTCGCCCAATGAAACCCGGCCCGTCCATGCGAGTCGCGTTGGCGCTGATCTGCATCGGCGCAGTCATGGCCATTCCTGCCGGCGTGCTCGTCTCGGTGCGTGCGTTCAAAGCCATCAACGCGCCCTCGCTGACCACGCCCGGAACCCTCCAACGCCAGCTCAAAGCGGGGACGTGGCTGGTGGCGCAAAACACCGGGTCAAGGTCCGGGGCCCTGGGGTTCACCTTCGGCCACAACAACGCGCCCGACCTCGAACCCAACCAGGTGAAAGTGACCGGACCCGACGGGAGCCAGCTGCCCGTCGAACGGGTGAAGGTGCATCAGACGATAACGAAAGGGTCTCGTATTTACACGGCCGCCGTGCAGTTCGACGTCCACTCCCCTGGCGCCTACACCATCCGGGTGGACACGGCCACGCGCCGGTCCCACACCGCCCAACCGGCGATGACGGCGCCCCCGTTCAGTCGTCGAGGGTGAGCACCACCCCTTGTGATCCCACGTGGCGCGCCTCGAACTGCATCCGCTCCATGGCGAGTTCTCCGGCGGTAAAGGCGCCGGGGTGAAGTTCAGGAGCTCCAGGTTCTGGTAGGCCTGCTCATGGCGGTCGGCATCCGGCGATGCGGCGTCTCAACCACCGTCGGCCGCCTAGTGGGCCCGGCCGCCCCTGAGTTCGGCATCGCGGTGAACGCCGTCACCTGAACCCAGGCGCGCAGGTCGCTGAACTTGGGAGGCGATCACTGCCTTCCAAGCCCGCGGGGCACCGGCCGGACGATATCGCCACCATTCCGACTGAAGATTGGTGACTGCCGAAGGCGTGCCCATTACACGTCGCTAAGTCGGGCGGAGTGTCCACTCGCGCGCAGCAAGGTTAAGGATTGCCGTCTGAATCGGATCGTACGGAATGGGTTGGCCCAAATGCCATCCCATCGGCGTGAGTTCGATTCGCACTTCGTCGCGTTCCGGTGTTGAGGCCACTCCCACCCACGCGTGGTTCCGGGAGAGGAGGGCTGCCGCGAAGTCCTCGCTCGGTTCCGGTATCTCCACGACGTCCTTGTCCCTGATCAGGGCGGCACCAACGAGTAGGGCGAGTAGGCGGCAGAGAATCAGCCGTGGGAGCCGTGGCGTGCGGGATTCGACGTAGAAGTAGCAGTCGTCGTGACCGCCGAAATACAGAGATGCCCTGTCGATGCCGCCGAGAACTGGCGGGTCTCCGCGCCGCCAAGTGTTGACGGCGACCAGACAACCATCCTCGTCGAACAAGGATGTGTGACCGAGGTTGAAGACCAGCACGATGGGCACTGCGACCTCGACAATCACGGCCACTAGGCCTGAACCAAGCGTAGGTCTGCCGGTTTAGGGCTCGGGTTCGGGATGGGCCTTGTGCTGTGGGGGTTTTCGCGGCTGTGGGTTGGTGGCCGGCCGGGTTTGGGGTGAAGCGGGCCGGGATATGCGCC
>JALYXV010000230.1 GCA_030947025.1 Actinomycetota bacterium
CCGGGCCGGCCCGGCGCTTCGGGAGCCTCGAGGTGATCCTCGGGACCATCGTGGCCACCAGCCGCCAGCACGATCTAGCCTGGGAGGTGCTCAAGTTCTTCGCAGTCGACCCGGGCCCCGAGCGCCAGCTGGCCGTCGCCGGCTTCAACGCCATGCCCGCGGTGCGAGCCAATGCCGACGCCTTCGCCCAGGGGACAAGGCAGGCGGTGGGAGTCGACCCCGCCGTCTGGGTCGCCGGACTCCCGAGTTCGTCAGCCGAGAACGGCGGCTGGATCCCGGCCTTCGCCGAGGTTCACGACCTGTTGACGGCCGCCCTGGCCCAGGTCGCGGCCGGGGCCAGCGCGGCGGTGGCGATGCCGCAGGCCCAGCAGCAGGCCCAGGCCAAAATCGACGCCTGGTTCAAGAACAACAGGCTGCCCCACTAGAGGAAATTGCGGCGCTCCTCGAATCGGGGCCTTCCACCAACACATGGGGGGGAAAACCATTGCCCCGCCTGCTCCCGGTCTCGGGAAATTTTCCCCGCCCTTCATGTCGAAAAGAGGTATTCGACGTAACGTGGCGCAATTCCATTACGACCCGATCGGCTCGATGCCCAGGTCCCGGTAGGTGAGCATGGGGACATAGGGCACGCCGGCGTCCTGGAAGAACGCCGCCGCCTGGTCCCCCCGGTCGACCAGCGTGGTGGCGAACACCACCTCGGCGCCGGTCATGCGGACCCGGTCATAGGCCAGTTGGATGGACCCCCCCGTGGTGATCACGTCGTCCACCAACATGACCCGCGTGCCGGATCCGATGCGGGCCCCCTCGGCCCAGCGGTTGGTCCCCCGCCCCTTGGGCTCCTTGCGGATCAGGAACCACCGGGACCGGGTGGCCTGGGCCACGGCGAAGGTGAACGGGACCGCGCCCAGCACCAGCCCACCGACCGCGTCGAAAGTGATCCCGGCCTGGCGGGCCGCGGCGGCCATGGCCGCGCCGACCATCTCGAGGTCGTCGGCGTCGTCGACCGCCAGCTTGGCGTCGATGAAGTCCCGGCTCAACTCCCCTGACGCCAGGACGACGGGCTCCGGAAGGCGTTGCAACACGGCCGGGTCCATCACCAGTTGACGAAGCCGGACGGAGTACTCGGCCATCGCCGGGAACCCTACTGGCACGAAGAGTTGCGTCCGCCCGCCTAGGTAGGGAAAGATTGTATTCGCCGCGCAACTAATGGCTCGGCAGGGGAGGAACGATGCTGGGGCTGTCGACAAAGCGCGCTCGCGCCGTGGTCCTGGCCGGGGCCGCGGCCATCGTCCTCGCCGTGCCCGCCGCACCTGCCGGTGGCGCGGCCGTGGTGGCGGGCCATCTCAATCCCAACGCTCGGCTGACCACGGATCAGTCGATCCTCCGGGGCCACGACATGCCCGCCCTGGCCGTCGACCCGACCGACCCGAGCCACATCGTCCTCATGGAGGAGAACTTCCTGGCGGGGCAGTGCGACTTCCACGCCAGCTTCGACGGCGGCCGGACCTGGTCGAGCGGCGTGTTCACCGTGCCCAGCGACTTTGCCACGCCTCCGTGCAACACCTTCGACTCGGGTGGCTACGCCCACTACAACCAGAGCGTGGTGTTCGGGTCGGGGCAGAACGTGTACGCCACCTTCGCCTCACACCGCGGACCCCAGGAGCGGCCCGAGATCAAGGTGGTCCAGGGCGAGGGCGACTCCATCGTCGTGGCCCACTCGACCGACGGCGGGCGCAGCTTCCAGACCGGGGTGGTGGCCGTTCACGGGTCGCCCCAGTCCCAGCCGTACAACATCCGTCCCGGCATCGCGGTCCAGCCCCGGGCGACGGGCGACCGGGTCTACGTCGTGGGTTGGAACGTGTTCGTGACCTCCGGTGGCGCCCAGGGCGGGGGCGGCGACCGGCACCTGGTCACCGCCGCCTCCGATGACGGCGGCGTCACCTGGTCGGCCCCGGTCAACGCCGAGGCCCCGGGCGAGCACGTCCGCGAGGTCGCCCCGCCCGTCGTGGGCCCCGACGGGGCGGTCTACACCGCCTACCGCAACCGGGATGCCCCGCCCAAAGCACCACATCCGGTGGAGGTCGCCAAGTCGACCGATGGCGGTGCCACGTGGACCCAGTCGATCGTGGCCCAGATGCAGCCCGCCTCGGACAGCGCCAACAACTCGGCCGGGTTCCCCAGGCTGGCCATCGATCCGAAATCCAACACCCTGCACATCGTCTACCAGAACTTCTCGGCCGCCGGGAACGTCGACCTGTTCGTCCAGCACTCCACCGACAAGGCCGTCACCTGGTCGGCACCGGTGAAGGTGAACGACGACCCGCCTTCCGCCTCGGTCGATCACATCGCCGGGCGCCTGGCGGTGGCCCCCAACGGACGGCTCGATGTCACCTGGCTGGACGGTCGCAACGCCTACCCGACCCCGGCCTCCCTCATGGCCAGCCCCCAGGGCGACATCTATTACGCCTCGTCGACCGACAGCGGCCAGACGTTCTCCCCCAACCGCCGCATCACCGACCGGTCGATCAACCTCGACACCGGGCTCGATCAGCGGGTCGGCAGCTACATCTGGTACGCCTCTGCGCTGGCGCCGCTCGGTACCGACGCGGTCATGTTCGCCTGGGCCGACTCCCGGCTGGGGAATGTCGACAACGACAACCAGGACATCTACTACACCACCCTCCAGCTCACCTCCTCGGCACCGGTCGTGGTGCAGAACCTGCCCGAGGCCACGCGCAGCAACGAGTCGATCGCGGCGTCGCTGCTCGCCTACCCGGCCGGGGCGGAACGGATCGGGGGGGGCGCCACGTCCAAGATCGTCATCGTCAACCAGAACGACGCCGCCAGCGCCCTGGCCGGCGCGGTGCTGGCCCGGGCCAACTACGGCCCGTTGCTGCTCACGTCCTCCTCGGGCCTGAGCAAGGCGCTTCGCGAAGAGGTGGGCCGGCTTCGCCCGTCCGGGGCCTTTGTGGTGGGGACCACGTCGTCGTTGCCCGCCGCGGTGGAGAAGGACCTCGGGGCGGCCGGGGTCAAGAGTGTGACCAAGATCTCGGGCGCCACGCCCGAGGACGTGGCCGCGGGTGTAGCCAAGGCGCTCGACCTTCGCAGCCCCGATGAGACCACCAAGGGCGCGGCCGCCGTGCCGGCTGCGGTCGTCGTCAACCCGGCTTCACCCGATGCGGCCGCGGCGGCGGGCCTGGCCGCGGCCCTGCGATACCCGATCCTGTTCGTCGGCCCGGGCGGTGTCCCCGCCGCCACCGCCAACGTCATCCGTTCCCTGACCATCCCCAAGATCTTCGTGGTGGGCGGCCCCGCTTCGGTCAGCGACGCCACGCTGGGCCAGTTCCCCGGGGCCAAGCGCCTCGGCGGCGCCGACGCGGCCGCCACGTCACTGGCCGTGGCCACCGAGGCGATGGCGGACGGGGTGCCGACCAACGTGGTGTTCGTCGCCGATCCCGGCCGCCGGTCCGATGCCGCCCTGGCTGGGTCGGCCGCGGCCCGGGCCGGGGGGCTGCTGGTGCTCACCCCGCACGCCGATGCGACCCAGGCCCAACACCAGATCGACTCCCTGCACCTGGCGACACCCGTCGATCAGATCGTGGTGGTGCACAGCAAGTCGGCCAAATCGGCCAACACCCTGCTCATCGTGATCAGCGTCGTGCTCGGCGTCATCGGCCTCATCCTGCTGCTGGCCACGGCAACCATGCGCTCCCGGGCCCGAGTGGCGGCGGGTGCGGGCGCGGGTACTTCCTCGTAGCGCCGGTGGCGGGCCCGGTCCGGGGGTCCCGAGGGACTTTGTGGGGATCTACCACTTTGTGGGGGCTGGATTGAAATAGCGACGGCGGATCCCCACAAAGGCGTGAATCCCCACAAAGCGGGCCCCAATACAGGCTCCCAAAGGACCGACTTCTCTTGAAGTCGATACTCAGGCGAGAGATGATCGAAGCGTGTTCGGGCGGCTCTCACAGAGTGGTAGCGGTGCCCGGGCGGGAGGATCGGACTCGACGGCCCAAGAGCTGGCCGCGATGTACCAACTCGAGACATACTTCGACCGCGCGGCGGTCACAACACCGTTCTGCGCCGGCGTCTCAGACGTTCTGTTCGCGTTCGACCGAGGCGGGGTGCTGGCCGCGGTGGAGAAATACCCCGAGTTGCTGACCGACCGAGGCGAGGCGGCGTTCAGAGTCGCCGTCTTACTGATGGAACAGATGTGCCCGGGGCGGCTCGCCCAGCTCGTCACGCGCAGCGCGGCGAGCATCCAGGCAATCCGGGAGGCACTTGCGTGACCCCCGGCTCGGGCGCCCTGGATCTGATTGCGACCCGGCGCTGGCTCGATCGCCGCACGCGGGAGGGCGGGAAGGACGACGAAACCGAGGGACTGCGGCAGGTTCGTGCCGCCGGCGCCGAACGGGTGGGCCGCGCGCTTGGTGCTGGGTCGGGCCGCCTCCCGCCCGGCCAGGACGCGATCAGCTGGCTGCGCGCGGCCGCCGAGGGGGGCAGCTCCGAGGCCATGGTACGGCTCGGCGGTGCGCTCGTCGACCACCCCGACAGCTTCCACGAGGGCGAGCAGTGGCTGCGCCGTGCGGCCGAGGCGGGCGACCCGCAAGGAGAGTTCCACTTCGGCCGGCTGATGCTGTTCATGGGTCGCGATGACGATGCCGAGCCGTGGCTGGACGCGGCCATCGAGGCGTCCCCGCCGCTCGCTATGGAGTTGGTCCAGGAACTGCAGTTCCGCGGCGCGACCGAGTTGGCCGGCAAGTGGACGCGAAGGTTGGCCGAGGGCGGCAATCCGGCCGCCGCGATCGCACTCTCGATGCAGGCGTCCGAGGATGGCGACCACGACGAGGCCCAGCGATGGGGTGAGTGGGCCCATCAGCTCGGCGACCAGGACGCCGAGGTCGTGCTGGCAGTCGCATCGACGCCCTCGAGCGTGCCACCGCGCTGGCGCCGCACTCTCCGTGGTTCCGGGCCAACCTTGCGGTCGCGCTGGGCGCCCGCTTCACGACGCGGGGAGACCGCCAGGATTCGCGCCGCGCCGGCGCTCTGTTGGATCAGGCGCTTGCGTCCATTCCCGAAGGCGCTCCCGACCGACTGCGGATTCTCCAGAACGCGGGCGCAAGGAACGCGGCCGAGCCCTCGGCGACGGACCTCGTGGCACAGGCGCGGGCGATCGTAGCGGCGACCCCTGCTGGCGCCCGGGCACGACCGGCGCGCTTAGGGGCGCTCGCCGGCCGGCTCATCGACGCGTTTGAGACGTCGCTAGAGCCGGCAACGCTGGCGGAGGCTCTGACGGTCAGCGAGGAGGGCCTGCGGATCGCCGGGCACAGCTCCGTCGACCGCCCGAGCCTGCTCGGCGGCCTCGCCTACGCGCTGCTGCTGCGCTTTGCCGTCGAGGGCAAAGATGACGATCTCGATGGCGCCATAACGTTGGCGCAGGAGGCGGTCGGGTCGGCACCGGCCGTGTCGCCCGAGCGGGCGGGGTTCGCCCTCACGCTGGCCCAGGCGTGGTCCTTGCGCGGGGGCCGCTCGGGTGGGACTGAAGACCTCGACCACGCCACCGCGGCGTTCCGTCTGGCGTCCGACCTCGGGATTCGTCGGGACCCTGGTGCCGCCCTGCGGGCGGCCCGGGCGTGGGGCGCATGGGCCGCCGAGGAGCACCGCTGGGCCGAAGCAGCCCAGGCGTTTGGCGGCGCCATGACCGCAACTGAGGGCCTTTACCGCCGGCAGGTGGGACGGCGCAACCGCGAGTCGTGGCTGCGGCTGGCTCCCGGCCTTCCCGCCGACGCGGCGTTGGCCTCGGCTCGCGCGGGCGCCCGCGAGGACGCGGTGCTCGCCCTCGAACGAGGCCGCGCCCGCATGCTCTCGGACGCACTGGACCTCGACCGGGCCGCAGTCGACACCCTCAGCGAAGCCGGCCAGGAAGAGTTGGCCACGCGGTTCAAGTCAGCGGCGGCCGAAGTGAGTGCGCTCGAGCGCCATCAGGACAAAACAGGCGAGCACGACCCGACGGCCCTGGCTGCGGCCCGTGCCGCGTTGGACCTGGTCGTGAACGAAATCCGCTCGCTGCCTGGCCACGAGTCGTTCCTGGCCCCGGCGACATTCGCCGACGTGATAGCGGCGGCATCTCTGGCCAAGGGACCGATCATCTACATCGCATCGGCAACGGCGGGAGGCGTGGTCGCGGCCATACGAGGGGATGGCCCGCCGGTGGTCCGCGTGGTGGCTGATTTCGACGAAGCCGCGACCCGCGCTCGCGTCGGCGCCTTCGTCGGTGCGGCCAGGAGTCGCGCCGAAGACCCGGCCGGGTGGCGAGCCGAGCTCACCCGCACCACCGACTGGCTGGGCGAGGTCATCTGGCCCGCCATCCTTGAAGCCGCGGGCCGGTGTACCGCCACCGTCCTCGTGCCCGTCGGCCTCCTCGGCCTGTTGCCGTTTCACGCCGCGGCGCGCCACGACCCCTCGGCTCCAACCGGTCGCCGTTACGCCCTCGATGACGTCCTCGTGACGTACGCGCCGAATGCTCGGACCTTGACGGCGAGCCACCACCGCGCTGCGGGCGTCGCCGGTAACCGCGTGCTGGCGGTCGGGGCATCACACCACCTGGGCGAGACGCCTCTTCCCTACGGCGACCTGGAGGCCGAAATGGTTGTAGCCGCATCCCTGGGAGGGCGGCACATCCCGGCTGACGAGGCGACGCGGGCCGAGGTCCTGGGCGCGCTGGCGGAATTCGACGTGGTCCACCTCGCCTGCCACGGCCGCGCCGACCTCTTCGACCCCCTCGCGGGTGGGTTGCTGTTGGCGGGCCGCGACGAGCTCACGCTGCGAGACGTGCTCGGACTCCGCTTGACCGGCGCCCGGCTCGCGGTGCTGTCCGCGTGCGAGAGCGCGGTCACCGGAGCAGCGCTCCCCGACGAGGTCGTGAGCCTGCCCACCGGGCTGCTGCAGGCGGGTTTCGCGGGCGTGGTCGGGTCACTCTGGCAGGTCCCGGACGCGAGCACGTTGCTGTTGATGCGGCGTTTCGTCGATGAGTGGCAGCGAGGAGGCGCGGAGCCAGCCGAGGCGTTACGCCGGGCCCAGCAATGGGTGCGGGATGCAACCAACCGCGAGCGCGAGGCGGCATACCCTCACGCGCCTGAGCTGGGGCGTCCGCCAGCTGACGTTCGGCTACACGACATCTGGGCCGACCGGCGCACCGGCATGCATCCTCACGACTGGGCGGCCTTCGCCTACATCGGAGTGTGAGCATGGACCTCGACTCCGAATTCCTACTGGAGGCTGGACGGACGATCCGCCCCTACCTCGATGACCTGGCGCTCGACGTGGACGAGCGAGCCACGCTCGATCATCGGCTCGCCACGGCGCTCGTGGAGCCCGACAGGCGATCCGCCGGGGCCAGGGTCCTCGAGCTCCTCACCGCCTGTCCGCCCGCGGCCGAGTGGCTCGTCGACTTCACCCGATTGGGCGTCCCTCCCGAGCTCGACGACGGTCCCGCGGTCCGGGGTGGAGGCTCCGCGTGGGGCGGTGACGGCGAGGTCGTGCGGGCGGGGCGCTTCTGCTGCCCGGTCGCGGGCGACTACGTCTGGTATCGGCGGACGGTGGCCCAGCCGATTCGAAGTTGCCCGACACACCAGCTGCGCCTGGTTCCCGACCTCGCCCCTCCTCCGATCGGATGATCGAGAGCATCGCCGCCAGTCTCGGCACCAAGGTGGCCGAGCGCTGGGCCGCCCTGCTCCTCTCACCCGCTTTCGCGTTTTGGGCGCTCGGAGCAGGCGCATGGATCTGGGCGCGGCCGCAGTCGGCCACTCACACCATCGACCGCGTGGCCGCGCTCTCGAGCCTGGCCCAGGGCGCGCTCAGCATCGGCGCGCTCCTCGTCGTCGCCACCTCAGGCTTCGTCGTCGAGCGATCCGCGCCCACGGCGCTGAGGGTGCTGCAGGGGTACTGGCCCTCCCGTCTGCGCACCGTGATGGCGGGCCGTCACCGCAAACGCTTAGAAGCTGACGACGAGCGGTGGCAAAAGCTTTACGGGCAGTGGGAATCGGGCTCATCGACTGCGGCCGAGTCGGCGGAGCTTCTGGCCATCGAACGTCGCCTGTCCCGGGTGCCGGCACGGCCGGAACAGGTGATGCCCACGCGGCTGGGCAACGTCCTGCGCGCGGCTGAGAGTCGGCCGCATGACTGGTACGGCCTCGACGCAGTGCGCTGCTGGCCGCGCCTGTGGCTCGTCTTGCCCGACTCGGTAAAGGCAGAGGTCGGCGCCGCGCGCGCCGACCTCGACACCGCTGCGACCTGGTGGGTCTGGGGTGCTTTGACTGCGTTCTGGACGATATTGAGCCCCTGGGCACTGCTGGTCGCGGTCGTCGCGTGCAGCGTCACGTACCCGGCGCTGGTCGCGGCCGCGGCTCGCTTCGGCGAGCTCGTCGACGCCACCTTCGATCTGCACCGGGGTCTGTTGTACGACGCACTCGGCCGCGAACGCCCAGCGTCCTCGGAAGCCGAGCGGGCCCAAGGCGAGGCGCTCACGCAGGCACTGTGGCGGGGAACGGGTTAGCGCGCAACCGTGCGCCGGACAGCGTCGGCGGTCGGTGCGTGGGTACGCCGGCCGGTGGGCGAGGGGGGACTTGAACCCCCACATCCTTTCGGACACAGGAACCTGAATCCTGCGCGTCTGCCTATTCCGCCACTCGCCCGAGTGGAACCGCCAGGTTAGCGCCCGGCGGGTCGTCGCAGCCGTCCAACCGTCCCGCCACCGCGGCGCCCTGGCCCCGGCCGCGCGGCGCCCTGGCCCCGGCCGCCCGGCGCCCCGCCTGGCACGGTCCTCGATAGCATCATCGGCGACCATGGGACTCCAGCAGTTCGAGCGACGGCTCGAGCGCCTCGTCGAGGGCGCCTTCGCCAAGGCGTTCCGCAGTGGCCTGCAACCAGTCGAGATCGGCCGGCGGCTCACCCGGGAGATGGACCTGCAACGCACCGTTGCCCCCCGGGGTACCCTGACCCCCAACACCTTCACCGTCGCGGTCGGACCGGCGGACCGGGCCCGCTTCGAGCCCATCGAGGCCGAACTGGTGAGCGAGCTGGTGTCGGTGGCCCGGGACTACGCCCGGGCCGAGAACTACGTCTTCCTCGGGGCCGTCACCGTCGATCTGACGACCGACCCCGACCTCTCCCCGGGCATGCTGCTGGTGTCCGGTGAGATGCGATCGGTCGACGACGGGGCGGCCCAGTTGGTGCTGCCCGACGGCAGCCGCCACGGCCTGGGCGCCGCCCCCGTGACCATCGGCCGGCTGCCCGAATGCGAGATCGTGTTGGCCGACGCCAACGCCAGCCGTCGCCACGTGGAGATACGCCCGGCCACCGACGGCCGGGGCGGCTACGTCGTGGTCGACCTGGGCAGCACCAACGGAACCAAGGTCAACGGCGTCGGCATTCGAACCCACCGGCTGCAGCCGGGCGACGAGATTACGATCGGCTCGACCCATTTCAGGTTCGAGGCCCAGTAAGGCTCGCGGGGCGACACCGATGCCCGAATCACTGCTCACCGCTCTCAAGCTGATCTTCCTCGGTTTGCTGTACCTCTTCTTCTTTCGCGTCATCCGCGCCGTCTGGGTCGAGTTGCGCGAACCCAAGGGAGTCCAGGTCGCCATGGCGCCCCCGCCCGCCCCGCCCCGGTCCACGGCCCGGGTGCCCCCGCCCCGCCCGTCGTGGGCCAGCATGAACAGCGGCCCCGAGCGCCTGGTCATGC
>JALYXV010000241.1 GCA_030947025.1 Actinomycetota bacterium
GAGTAGCGCAGTGCCGCGGACGCGACGGCGTTCGCGCCTCGACGGGCCGGTCGCCGACCCGCGGTCAGGCGTGGTGACGGCGGCGGTGCAGAGCCGGCGCCGCTGGCGCACCGCGGCGGTGGTGACCGTCGTCCTCGGTTTCGGCGCGCTGGCGGCGTGGGCGGTGGCGCAGTCGAGCGGCTCCCGGTTGCCGGGCCAGACCGCCAGCGGCAACAGCCAGCTCACGCCTGCCCCCACCATCCTGGGCGGCGTCGATCAGCGCCTCCTGCAGGCGTCCACCCTGGTCAACCAGGGCAAGGTGGCCGACGCCTTGAAGTTGTACGACGCGGTCTTGAAGGACGACCCCAACCAGCCCGTAGCCCTGGCCGACGGGGGATGGCTGGAGGCCCAGGCGGGATTGGCAGCCAACCGCCCCGAGTTGGTCGACACCGGCCTGGTCAAGATCGAGAGGGCGGAAAAGGTCGACCCCGGGTTCGCCGACCCCCATTTCTTCCGTGGCTTCCTGCTGCTGCGGGCCAAGCACGACGCACCAGGCGCGGTAACGGAGTTGCGGGTCTACCTGGGCACCGTCGATCCCGCCTCGCCCCAGGTGTCCCGCGTGCAGACGTTGCTGCAAGAGGCGATCAAGGCGGCGGGAGCGAGTGTCCCGTCCGGGCCCAACGCCCCCACGACGACCTCGGCCAAACCGTAGCGACGTCCGGCCGGTCACGAGTTGGCGTCAGGTGAGGCCCGCAGCGCTCGGAGCCGCTCGATGACACCCGGGAGCGCTCCCGCCGCCCGGTCGACCTCTTCATCGGTGGTGGACCAGCCCACCGACAGCCGCAGGCTGTGGTCGGCATCGACGCCCATGGCGGCCAGGACCGGCGACGGCTCCAAGGACTCCGACGAACAGGCGCTGCCCGAGTGGACGGCTATCCCGGCCTGATCGAGCCCGATCAGGATCGCCTCCGCCTCCACCCCGTCGACGCCGAGGCAAACCAGATGGGGTAGCCGCTGGGAGGGCGAAGAAGGCCCGTGCACCCGCACTCCGTTGACGCCGCCCGCAGCCGCCCGCAGCCGCTCGGTCTGGGCGGCGGCGCTCGCCGCCTCGTGCGCCAGCTCGCCCGTCAGTTCGGCCGCGGCCGCGCCGAAACCCACCCAGGCCGGGACGTCTTCCAGGCCGCTGCGGCGGGCTCGCTCCTGTTCCCCCCCGACCAGGAACGGGGGCAACCGCACCCCCCGGCGGATCAGCAGCGCCCCCGCCCCCTTGGGGCCGCCCACCTTGTGGGCCGACACCGAGAGCAAGTCGGCCCCTAGCTGGTCGAATGCCATCGGCAGGTGGCCCGCCGCCGCGGCCGCGTCCACGTGAACCAACACACCCCGTTCCCGGCACGCGGCCACCACCTCGGCGACCGGTTGGATGGTGCCCACCTCGTGGTTGGCCCACTGGCAGTGGACCAGGGCGGTGTCGGGGCCCAGAGCGTCGAGCAGGGCGTCCACGTCGATGCGCCCTTCGGCATCCACCGAGGTGACGCTTACCCGCC
Source organism: Actinomycetota bacterium (assembly GCA_030947025.1). Classification (GTDB taxonomy): domain Bacteria; phylum Actinomycetota; class Acidimicrobiia; order Acidimicrobiales; family Palsa-688; genus JALYXV01. Next base: position 1,524 of record JALYXV010000241.1, read on the forward strand.
CGGCCCGTTCCGAGGCCCGACGGACGGCCGAATGCTCGACGCCCGAGCACACGATGTGATCACCCCGGCCGGACATAATTGCCCCGTAGACTGCCGCATTGATGGCCTCGGTTGCACCAGAAGTGAAGATCACCTGCCGCGGGCGGGTACCGCAGAACCGGGCCACCTTTTCCCGTGCCTCTTCGAGGACGGCACGGGCGATGCGCCCCTCGGTGTGCACCCGCCCAGGATCGGCCAGGCCCAACGACGCCACCAGGGCGTCGATGACCGCCGGGCGGGGCGGCGACGTGGACGCGTGGTCGAGGTAGACCCGAGGCACGAGCGGCCCGGCTTCAGACGACGGTGATGCAGGCGTCGTCGCCGAGCGCCCGGGACGACTCGGTGCCCAGGACCGTTTCGCCCCCGTACAAGGCGGCCAGCATGCCCCGCACCATGCCCCGGTCGACGGCGCAGATGACCGGGTGCTGCTTGGCAGTGTCGAAGAACGGGCAGTTCTCCTTGATCAGCGCCAGCCCCGTGCCCCGTGCCTCGGCGTGGGCGGCGAAGCCGTGGGCGGTGAGGGCGTCGGCCACGGCGTGCAGGGCGGTGCGGAACGACCGCTGCTCGTCGGCCGCCGACATCTGACTGGCCAGCTCCCGGCCGTACTCCTCGCCCACCTGCTCGGCCATGGCCTCGGCCTGGTCGGGGGGAAGCAGGGCTAAACTGCGGCCGAGCAGGGTGACGAGCAGGTCCCCGCCCTTGACCGGCACTTCGAGGCCGCCGGCCTGGCCCGAGACCCGGTACCCCTTGGACGGCCGTCCCGCCCGGCCCGCTTCGCTGCGGGCGAGAAACACCTCCACGTAGCCGCCTGCGGCCAGCTTGTCCAGGTGATGGCGGGCCACGTTGGGATGCAGGGCGAAGTGCTCGGCCACGTCGCCGGCCGTCACGCCTTCGTCGCGCTCCCGGGTGAACAGGTAGATCCGCCGGCGGGTCGGGTCGCCGAATGCGGTCGTCACCGCCACCACCGCGGCCGAGAACTCGGTGTCGGTCAGCGGGTGGCTGTCACTCCGACTGCTGCTGATAGTCCTGTTGCCCGAGGCCGGGTGGGCTAACCCATCCACGGCGGTATTGTACCTACGGCGGTAGTGCAAATACCGGAGGACCTGTGCCTGCAACTGAGCCGCAGCTGATGGAGGCGCTCCGAGGGGTGCTCGATCCGGAGCTGCACATAAGCATTGTCGAGCTCGACATGGTCAAGGGCGTGGCGCTCCACGACGGCGGACGGCGGGTGACGGTGACGGTCGCCCTGACCGTGGCCGGCTGTCCCATGCGCACCGAGATCACCCAGCGGGTCACGTCGGCGCTGCTTCCTCTCGACGGGGTCGAGGAGGTCGACGTCCAGCTCACGGTCATGACCGAGGCCGAGCTCTCGGCCGTGCGGGACAAGATGCGGGCCCATCAGGGCGGCGGGGGCGGCGGCAACGGTGCCGGGGCGGCGGGCGGGAAGGCCGGGCAACCGTTGGGGCACGAGAAGGGGGTGCCCAACCCGTTCATGGCCCCCGGCAGCCGCACCCGGATCCTGGGCATCAGCTCGGGCAAGGGGGGCGTCGGCAAGTCCTCGGTGAGCGTCAACCTGGCCGTGGCCCTGGCCCGGGCGGGCCACTCCGTGGGCATCCTCGACGCCGACGTGTACGGCTTCTCGGTGCCCAAGATGCTGGGCATCGATCAGGACCCGGTCGTCATCGACGACATGATCATCCCGCCCGTCGCCTACGGAGTCGGCTGCATATCGATCGGCTTCTTCGTGGGCGACGACCAGCCCGTCATGTGGCGGGGGCCCATGTTGCACAAGGCGCTCGAACAGTTCCTGGTCGACGTGTACTGGGGTGACCCCGATTTCCTGGTGGTCGACATGCCCCCGGGCACGGGCGATGTGGCGCTGTCGATGTCGCAGTACCTGCCCCGCTCGGAGATCTACGTGGTGACGACGCCCCAGGCGGCGGCCCAGCGGGTGGCCCAGCGCACCGCCTACATGGCCAAGAAGGTCAACATGCCCCTGCGGGGCGTGATCGAGAACATGAGCTGGTTCACCGGCGACGACGGCCGCCGCTACGAGCTGTTCGGCCAAGGGGGCGGCCAGTCCCTGGCCGCCTCGCTCGGCGTGCCCCTCCTGGCCCAACTCCCGCTGGTGCCCGCGCTGCGGGAGGGCGGCGACGAGGGGCGACCGATCATGGCGACCGATCCCACCAGCGAAGCGTCGCTTGCCTTCGAGGCCCTGGCCGAGGCGATCGTGGCTCGCGGGGCGACCCGGGTGTTCCGGCCCGAGCTTACGATTCGCTGACAGGGCATCGATTGGGTCCGCCGAGGCGTCACACTGCAAGGGTGGGAAAAAGTCGCCCGGTTGCCGATTCGCCCGTGGGGACTCCGATCGGGCGCCGGGTGGTGTTGGGCATGCTCGGTCTGGGAGCGGCCGGGATAGTAGGCGGGGGCCGGGTGCAGGATGCCCTCAACCGGATGTTGACGCCTCTGCAAGCGGCTGACCCCACCGGGCTGAGCCAGCTGATCCCCGCCGCGGGAGGGTTCCGGATCTACACGGTGACCGGTTCCCTGCCGTTCAAGAGCGGGGCTGACTACCGCCTCACCGTCGACGGGATGGTGGAGCGGCCGCTGACCCTGACCCTCGCCGACCTGCGCTCGATGCCCGCCACGTCGCTGGTCAAGGACTTCCAGTGCGTGACCGGGTGGCGGGTGTCGGGCGTGCATTGGACCGGCGTCAAGCTGTCGACCCTGCTCGACCAGGCCGGGGTGCAGCCGGGCGGGGTGGCGTTGCGATTCGAGTCCTTCGACCATGAGTACACCGAGAGCCTGACCATGGACCAGGGCCGCCGGCCCGACGTGCTGGTGGCCTACGAGATGCTGGGCGCCCCGGTGACGCGTGAGCACGGCGGCCCGGTGCGGATGTGCGTGGCGCCGATGTACGGCTACAAATCGTGCAAATGGCTGTCGAGGATCGTCGTGGTGCCCCGGGTGCAGCCCGGGTACTGGGAAGGGTTCGGCTATGACGTCGACGGTTGGGTCGGGCGGAGCAATGGTCGAAGCGACAAAGCCACATCCTGAACCGGCCGATCCGGTGCCCGGGCCCGCGCCCCCGCCGGTGCCGGCGTCGGCCCCGCTCCTGCGGTTCGACCTGACCGAACGGCTGGTCCACTGGGCCAACGCCGCACTCTTCGCCATCCTCATGGCGACCGCCGCCGCCCTCTACCTACCGCCGGTCTCGGCCGCCGTGGGCCGTCGCCAACTGGTCGTCACCATTCACGTGTACGCGGGCCTGATCCTGCCCTTCCCCCTGCTGCTCGGCCTGGTCGGACGGCGATCGGGGCGGCGCCTGCGAGCCGACCTGCGCCGGCTCAACCGGTGGATAGCCGAGGACCGGGTGTGGATGCGCCGTCGGGGCTGGCGGCCGGAACGGGTGACGGGGCTGGCGCAGGGCAAGTTCAACGCCGGGCAGAAGCTCAACGCCGCGTTCACCGGGGGCGCCATGCTCGTCATGCTGGCCACCGGGTCGATCATGAACTGGTACAAGCTGTGGCCGTTGTCGTGGCGGACGGGAGCAACCTTCGTGCACGACTGGATCGCCATCGCCCTGTTCTTCACCATCACCGGACACATCATGTTTGCCTACTCGGACCGCGAGTCGCTCCAATCCATGTCGGGTGGCACGATCAGCCAGACCTGGGCCCGACGGCGGGCCCCGCGGTGGCTGGACGAGGAAAAGGCGGCCATCGCGGCCACCGAAGACGGCTGACCCGGGTCTCCACCAGATCTACACCGGTCTACACCGGTCTACACCAGGTCTACACCGGTCTAACCAGGTCTACACCGCCACCACCGATCGGGGCAGGCGAGCCCGGTCCCAGCCGAGTTGGACCATCGCGGTCTGGCAGGCAAAACGATCGGTCATCCCGGCCACGTACATCACCGCCGCCCGCACCGCTTCGTCGGTGCCCGCATCCAAACCGGGGAACCCGACGGCCGGCAGCAGATTGGGCCGGTCGGCGAAGTGCTCCACCAGGGCCCGGAGCAGTGCAATCACCGCCGCAGCCTGGGCGGCGGACGATGGCCGCAGGTAGATCCGCTCGTAGTTGCACTCCCGGAATTGCGCCAGTGCCTCGGCCAGGGGCTCGGTCATCCCAATGTGACCGGTCGACCGGGTCCCGCCGATCAACCCCTCGATGAACGACCCCAACTGACGGCTCCGGGTGCGCCCGCACGGCTCGCTCACCGACCGGGGCAGCATCTCCTCGGTCACGATCCCGGCCCGGACCGCGTCCTCGAAGTCGTGGCAGACGTAGGCGATGCGGTCGGCCCAGCTGACCACCTCGCCTTCGGGGGTGGCGGGGGCGGGGCGGCTCCACGAGTGGTTGCGGATGCCGTCGCTCGTCTCCCGGCACAAGTTGGCGGGCCTGAGCACCACGTCGGCGCCCCAGACGGCATGGTCGAATCCCTCCGGGAGGTAGGGCGTGAGGGCGTCCTCGCTGGCATGGCCGCCGGGACCATGGCCGCAGTCGTGGCCCAGGGCGATGGCCTCGGTCAGAGCGACATTGAGCCGGCACGCTCGGGCCACTGCAGTCGCCACCTGGGCGACCTCGAGGGCGTGGGTCAGCCGGGTTCGCTGGTGATCGTCGGGGAAGACGAACACCTGGGTCTTTCCCGCCAGCCGCCGGAACGGCGCCGAGTGCAGGATCCGGTCACGATCCCGTTCGAAACAGGTACGCACCGGATCAGGTTGCTCCCGCCGCTCCCGGTCGCCGCCGCCTGCGGACCGACTTGCGCCTGGCGCCAGCTGGGCATCCTCGATCGCCTCGCGCTCCTCCCGGCCCAGATCCGCGGCCGGGCCAACTCGGGCCGAACTGTCGGCGTGGGCCCGGCGGATGGCGACCGCCGAACCGTCCCCGTGGCCCGCCATGGTCTCGGCCCATCGCAGGGCCCGGTCCGAGAGGCCATCGTCGGGAACAGGTGAGTTCCTCATCGGTTCCACGGTAGCCAGGGCCTGTGACGGGTACGTGCTTCTGGGCGAGCGTTACTTTCCCCCGTCGCCCATGGCCGCGAGGATGAGGTGCCACGACGCCAACCCGTGCTCGCACCAGCCCGCTGGTGTGACCAGGCAATCGTCCGGGCAGCGGCACACACCGTCGGCCAGCCAGTCGGCCAGCGTGTCTTCGTCGGGCGGGGCCCAGCCGCTGTTGACTTCGAACCAGTCGTGTGCGTTGCGCACCGCACGCGTCCCGGACATCACCACGGATCCATCGCCGAGGAACAACACCTCGCCCCCGGGCGCAACGGCCGAGCCGCCTCGGCCAGTTGGTCGTCGCGTCGGCCTTCCCACGCCGCGATCTTGCGGGGCCCATGGTCAGGCGGTCGACTGCTCACGAGGTCGACGCTATCGCCCGACCCAGGCCCCTTGGGCTCGATTCTGTGGCAGGTTGCTCGTTCCTAGGCGACTTATCGCCGATACTCGTGACAAGTCGCCACGGAACGTTGAACCTGCCACGGAATCGCACGGCCCGGCCGACTTGGGGCCGCCCCTTCATCGCCATCTGGGTATGACGGGGCCAGAACGGGTGGGTGCCACGTAGCATGGGGCTCCGCTGAAAGATGTCTACAAGAGAGGACCGTCGCTGTGGAGGTTCGCATCGGAGTGACCCAATCGCCCAGGGAGATCGAGGTCGACCTCGGTGACGACGCCGACGCGGCCGCGGTGGCCAAGTCGGTCGAGGACGCCTTGACCGGCGACCCGGGTGTGCTCTGGTTGACCGATCGGAAGGGCCGCAAGGTCGGCATCGCCGCGGCCAAACTCGCCTACGTCGAGATCGGCAGCCCCAACGAGGAACGCCGGGTCGGTTTCGGCGCGCACTCCGCCGGCGCCCGCTAGCCGGCCCGCCACTCACTGCCCCGGCGGTCAGGAGCGCCATGCCGCCGCAGCCGCAGCCGCAGCCGCAGACGCCCCAACAGCCGCATCCGCCGCCGCCCCAACAGCCGCAGCCTCTCCTGAACCTGCTCGACCGCAAGCTGGTCTTCGTCACCGGCAAGGGTGGGGTGGGCAAGACCGCGGTCACTGCGGGCCTGGGGTTGCTGGCGGCGGGACGGGGCAAGCGGACGCTGATCTGCGAGGTCGACTCGAAGGGCAACCTGGCCGACTTCTTCGAAACCGGCCCCACCGCCTTCGAGGAGCGGCAGCTGCAGCCCAACCTCTGGGCCATGTCGATGGACACCGAGGCGTCGCTCAAGCAGTACCTGGTCCTCCAGCTGAAGCTGGGCCTGATGGCACGGATCGGCCCGCTGGCGCGCATGTTCGACTTCGTGGCCACCGCCGCTCCCGGCGTCAAGGAGATCGTGACGGTGGGCAAGCTGTGCTGGGAGGTACGGGAGCGTCACTACGACCTGGTCGTGGTCGATGCCGCCCCCACCGGTCACATCGTCGGTCAGCTGGCCGCGCCCCAGGCCATCAACGGCCTCATCCAGGTCGGTCCAGTCCGCCAGCAGACGGGCTGGATGCTCGACATCCTGGGCAATCCCAGGACAACCGGCGTGGCCATCGTGACCACGCCGGAGGAAATGCCCGTCAACGAGACCATCGAGCTGCGGGGGCGCCTGCAGGCCGAGACGAATGTCGACCTGGCGGCGGTGATCGTCAATCGGGTGCTGCCCGAGCTGTTCGGCCGGCGCGAGGAAGAGGTCTTCGAACGGCTGTGGGACCCCGAGGTGTCCGAGCTGCTGGAAGGCGAGGTGGGCGGGTCGGTCGAACCGCTCCTGGACGGGGCCCGCATGGCGGTCACGCTGCGGCGGACCCGCGCCGAGCATCTCGAACGGCTACGGGCGGGTATCGACCCCGGCGTGCCCATGCTCTACCTGCCCTACCTGTTCGCCCGCTCCCATGGCCTGCGATCGACCCGGCAGTTGGCGGAAGCCCTGTCGGCCGAGCTTGGCTTCTAAATCGTGCCCGCCCGCCTGAGGTCCGACAGCGAGCCCAACTCGCTTGAGTCGCTGCTGGCGGCCAAGGAGATCGCGGTGTTCTGCGGTTCCGGAGGGGTGGGGAAAACGACCACCGCCGCGGCTGCGGCCGCCATGGCCGCGGTCAAGCTCGGCGGCAAGGTCCTGGTCCTCACCGTCGACCCGGCGAAACGGCTGGCTAACGCCCTGGGCCTGAAAGGCTTCGGCAACGTCGAGATCCGCGTCCCGGTCTCGGCGTTCAAGGCCGCGGGCCAGCCCCACCCTCGGGGCGAGCTGTGGGCGGCCATGCTCGACACCAAACAGAGCTGGGACATCCTGGTGCGCCGCCACGCCCCCGACGCCGTCACCGTGGCCCGCATCCTGGAGAACCCGCTCTACCAGAACATCTCGGGCCGGTTCGTCCAGAGCCACGAGTACATCGCCATGGAACGGTTGTACGAACTGCATGTGGAAGGGAATTACGACCTGATCGTGGTCGACACCCCGCCCACCCGCAACGCGCTCGACTTCATCGAGGCTCCCGAGCGCATGGCGGAGTTTTTCTCCTCCCGGCTGTTACGGCTCTTGATCGTCCCCTACCGGTCCAAGCTGGTCAACGTGGCGTCCCGGCCCTTTTACCAGGTCGCCGACCGGATCTTGGGGTCGCAGTTCCTGCAGGACATCGCCGAGTTCTTCATCCTCTTCCAGACCATGTACGACGGCTTCGTACAGCGTGCCCAGGCGGTGGCCCGGCTGCTGCGCGACAAGCGCACCACCTTCGTCGTGGTGAGCACGCTGGAGGCGGCACCGGTGCACGAGGCCGAGTTCTTCATCGACGTGCTGACCAGCAAGAACCTCCACCTGGACGCCCTGGTGCTGAACAAGGTGCTGCCCGCCTACTTCAACGACGAAGCGGCCTCGTCCCGAGCGGCGGTCCTGGTTGACCGGGCCCCGGAGCTGGCCGCCAAGGTGGCGGGCGCCACCGGAGTTGATCCCGCCCAGGTGGAGCGGGTGCTGACCGAGGTGGGCGAGAGCTTCCGCAACTTCGGTGTGGTGGCCCAGCGGGAGGCGGCCCAGCGGGCTGCGCTGGCGGCGGCACCGGCGGCACCGGCGGTGGTGGCGGGGGTGCCCTATTTCGAAACCGACATCTACAACCTCGAAGGTCTGCTTCGATTGGGCGAGAAGTTCTGGACCTAGCGCCTCGGTTGGTTTGCGGCGCGCGGCGTGAGAAGTAGGGGACCCTGATGGCAACCATGGCCGAGCTGGCCCGGGATTACACCGAGCTTGACGGTCCTTCGCTGTCGCATCTCCAGCGGCTGGTGGCGTCGTGGGGGATGCTGTCGGACCTTTGTTTCGCCGACCTGCTGCTGTTCGTGCCCGTGTCCAGCAGCGCCGACCGGTTCATCGTGCTGGGCCAGGTGCGGCCGACCACCAGCCAAACCCTGCACCGCGACGACCTGGTGGGCCATGTGATCGACGAGGTCGAGCGACCCCTGGTGTCGCGGTGCTGGCGGCTGGCCAGCATTGTGGAGGGCGAGGTCGGCATCCCGAGCCGCAATGAGCGGGGCCGGCTGGTGTCCATCCCGGTGCGCTGGCAGGACAACGTGGTGGGCGTAATGACTCGCGAGTCGGCGCTGTCGGTCGGCCGGCGCCCGGGCGAGCTCGAGCGGGTCTACGTCGAGGTCTTCGACCGCTTCGCCCGCATGATCGTGGCGGGGGAGTATCCCTACCCGGCCGAAGAGGCGGTCACGAGCGAACTGCGGGTGGGCGACGGCGTGATCCTGCTCGATTCGACCGGGCGGGTGGAGTACGCCTCGCCCAATGCCGTCAACGCCCTCCACCGAATGGGGATGTACTCCGGCCTGGAGGGCATGCGCCTCAACGAGGTGGGCATCGACGAGACCGCGGTGGACCAGGCGTTTGCCACCGCCCTGTCGGTGACCGAGGAGGTGGAGGGCGGGCCCGATGTCACGGTGGTGATCCGTTGCATGCCGCTGCTGGAGAACCGCAAGGTCACGGGGGCATTGGTCCTGATGCGCGACATTTCCGACTTGCGGCGGTTCCACCGCTTGTTGCTGTCCAAGGACGCGGCCATCCGGGAGGTCCACCACCGGGTCAAGAACAACTTGCAGACGATCTCGTCACTGTTGCGGCTCCAGGCCCGGCGGCTGCCGTCGGGCGAGGCCAAAAGCGCGCTCGAAGAGTCGGAGCGGCGGGTGCGCACCATCGCCTTGGTGCATGAGATCCTGTCCCGGGACGCGTCCGACCAGGTCGACTTCAACGACATCGTGCCGTCGTTGCTGCGCATGGCCGAGGACCTGCTGGCACCCGAGGCCCACTTCCGGATCGGTTACGACGGTGAGGCGGGGGAACTGCCCGCGTCGGTGGCCACACCCCTGGCGGTGATCCTGACCGAGCTGTTGCAGAACGCGGCCGAGCACGCGTTCTCCGACGGGGCCAGAGGCGCGATCGTCGCCCGGCACGGCCCGCTGCGGGTGCACGTGTCGCTGAAGCGTGACGACGGCGAGTTGCTGGTGCAGGTGAAGGACAACGGGCGGGGCTTGCCCGCCGGGTTCTCCATCGAGGAGTCGGCCGGCCTGGGGTTGTCGATCGTCCGGGACCTGGTCAGGACCCAGCTGGGCGGCCGGATCGAGATGCAGACCGACGGGGGCACCACCGTGAACGTGATCGTCCCCACCCTGCCCCGCGGCGGCGATGACCCCAACCTGCCCGCGGGGCGGCTCTAGAGAGAGGCCCCCGTTTTGTGCAATCACGACCTCTGTACGCCCCTTCCCCGCCGCGAAAGAGGCTCGGGTCATCCCGATGCCTACTCGGTCAAGGGAATGAGGAGGGCGGCTCGCATGGTCGACGAAGCCGATGTGCACGCGCTCACCAGGACTTCGCCACCGGACGGGTAGCCGCCCGACTGGTAGCCGCCCGCAACCAGCGGGGCTGACCCAGCAGGCCCTCGCCGAACGTGTCGGCACCCACGCCACCCAGGTCCGTCGCTACGAGGCCGGGACCAGCGCGCCGACTCTCGATGTGCTCCGCAACACAGCAGTCGCGCTCCATGTCAGCATCGACAGCCTCGTCTTCGAAGAGGACGAACGCGGGCCCGACAACGTCCTGCGTCTTGCCTTCGAAGCCACCGTCCACCTCGACGTCGACGAACGCGCCATAACAATCCCACCAGCAGCTGGGACCTGAACAGATACATGCCATCAAGGTGCCCGCCCATCCCGCCGCTCGCCTATGCAACAGACCCCGGGGAATTGACCGACCGGTCGTCGTCTCGGTTCTGGCGTTGTCGTGGGTCGGGGTTGTCCACCCGGACGTCGCGGGGGAGGTGGACGAGGTTGGCGTGCCGGTCGAGGTAGAGGGTGGCCAGCTTGCCCATTTCGGGCTCGTCGGGTTCGTACACGACGCGTATCGCGGCGGTGACATCCATGAAGAAGGCGACGGCCGGTGAGTGCAGGATTCCCGCCTCCATGGTGCCTGGGTGCGACCCGGCCAGCTGGGGCGGGTCGAAACCCCGCTCTACGATGGCCTCGAGCACGTGTCCCTCTTGGAGCGTCTCGGGCGACACGACCGGCCAGTGCAGCTCCAACCATCCCAGCTGTCCGTCGTCACAAAGGCCGACCTTGGCGGACGATGACCACACCGGGAGACCGTCGAAGGCTCGGCGGGCCGAGGCGATTTTTCGCAGCAGTGCCGGTTCCTCCAGCCGAAACTCGCCATCGACGTGCTCTCCGGCAGAGCCGAACTCGGATACCACCTCGATGCCGGCCACCTCCTTGGCCGGGATCCCAGCGGCCCTGAGGGTCCGTCGGCAGGCGGCGACCAGCTCGCGGTCGCCGCCACACCACGCCCCCGACTTGGCGAGCACCCCGTAGCGGGTGTCGGTGGCGAACATGGTGCGGCTGTCCCGGCGCTGGCTGAACATAAAGGTGCGGTTGCGCACCCCTGAGACGTTCGCGGCGCTAGCGAACTCCGGCCGTTTGCCCATGTCGAAGCCTGCTCGAGCGACCAGGAACTGACTCAGGAGATGGCCATCGTCCGCCGCCATTCCGAGTGGCGTGTGCCAGGATTGGCGCTCTAAATAAGGAGGCGCCTGTGCCGAACATTCCGATTAACGTGAATGCGAAAGTGGCTCTCGCTATCAATGGGAAGTACAAGGAACTGGGAGAGCAGGGAGGCGTACTGGGACCGGCATCGGGTGGCATCTCTGCCTGCCCGGACGGCATTGGGTACTACCAGCACTTTGCCAATGGCTCGATCTACTGGTCACCGTCGACCGGGGCCAATGAGGTCCATGGCGCCATCCAGGGCTTGTGGGCCTCGATGGGATGGGAGCGGAGTCCCCTCGGTTACCCGGAGAGCGATGAGACGGGGACCCCCGACGGCGTGGGCCGGTACAACCATTTCCAGCACGGGTCGATCTACTGGACGCCGTCGACGGGCGCCCATGAGGTGCGCGGCGCCATCCAGGGTTTGTGGGCCTCGAAGGGATGGGAGCGGAGTCCCCTCGGCTATCCCGAGACTGATGAGACGGGGACCCCCGACGGCGTGGGCCGGTACAACCATTTCCAGCACGGGTCGATCTACTGGACGCCGGAGACCGGCGCCCATGATATCCAAGGCGCCATCCGTGATCTCTGGGCCTCGAAGGGATGGGAAAGGTCCTACCTCGGATACCCGGTGTCGGATGACCACGCGTGCCCCGCCGGACGCTGTAGCGACTTCAAGCACGGATCAATCAGTTGGAGCGCCGCGGCGGGCGCCCGGGACACGCCGAAATCCCGAACGTATGAGAAAGTAACCGGCCCGATCGGGGCTTGGGATGGCGATTGGACCTCGAAGCTCACGATTAGGGCGGACGGGAGCTGGACATTGCAGGCTTATGTACACAACGCGACGGTGTTTCCGCTGAAGGTCGCTATCGCCTGGGCTTTGCCCGCTGCGGGGTCCAATTATGCATTTGGCGTGAGCGGCTCTGCCTTCGCGGCGGGCGAAGTCTCCGACTTCAGGCCACCCGACCAGACTGGTTCCCTCCAACTGATCGCTGACAAATGGGACGCCTTCCCCGAGCCAGATCCGAACGGGCCCCCGCGCCCCGACATCACGTCCGGACCCGACCTCGGCCTCATCGAGTCAGTCGTGCAACGGGTCATTGACCAGTGGCAGTACATCGGTCCAGTGGTCACGGTTGTCGCTGTGGCTCTGTGACTTCGTCTTAGCGGTACTTTCCTGGCTGTGGCATTGGGGTGCGGCATATGACCTGGTGGGAGGGGTGTTTGGGTGTTGGCCGTGTAGTACCTAACGACGGGCTGGGGTTGTTGGCGGGGATGGCGACGCCAGGGTTTTGGCAAGGTACAGGGTGGCTCAGCAGGCGCGGCGCTGGCGGGCCAACCAGGCTTTGCGCAGCTTGCGGCGCTCTTCTTCTGACGTCCCACCCCAGATGCCCGACTCCTGGTTGGTCGCCAGGGCAAAGTCGAGGCAGGCCGACTGGGCCTGGCAGGAATAGCACACCGCCTTGGCGGACTCGATCTGCTCGATCGCCGGACCTGTCGTGCCTACCGGAAAGAACAAGTCCGGGTCCGTGTCCCGGCATGCCGCCCGGCAGCGCCAATCTTCTAGATCCCACTCGATCGAGCGGCTCCAGGTGAGGGCCACTGCGCCTCCAACGGACAAACTATGGGCCAATGTAAATGTGAAAATGTTCACAAGCGGACGACCAACCTGCCGAGCCTCCGCGTTGCAGTGGTTAGACTACGGTGAATCAGTCATCCGAGGCAAGGGGTTTGTTCAGAAAACCTGAGAAAATCAGGAGCGGTGGTGATGATCCTGGCCCATCGGGGCGCATCCAAGGTGGCGCGGGAGAACACCGTGGAGGCGTTTTGCGAGGCCCGGCGCCTGGGCGCCGATGGAGTCGAGTTGGACGTTCGGGCCAGTGCCGACGGCGCCCTCGTCGTGCATCACGACCCCGACGTCGCCGGTGTCGGGGTGATTGCATCGCTTCGGGCCGCCGACCTCCCGCCGCATGTCCCGCTCCTCGACGGGGCCATCGATGCGTGCGGCGACCTGGTGATCAACATCGAGCTCAAGGACCTTCCGGGCGAGCCGGGGTACGATCCGGCGTACCCTCTCGCCCGCCAAGTGGCCCAGTTGGTGGCCGATCGAGCACTGGTGGGGCGGGTGATCGTGTCGTCGTTCGATCTCGTGGCCCTCGATGCCGCCATGGACGCGGAGCCGGCGCTGACGACGGGATGGCTGACGCCCCGTTGGTTCAACCAGGCCGACGCTTTGGAGACGCTGCTCGAGCGCGGCTACCGGGCGCTGCACCCCCACTACGAGGCCGTGACCGAGGCATTGGTGGCGGCCGCCCACGACGCCGGCATCCGCGTGACGGCGTGGACGGCCGACGACCCCGTCTCCATTCGCCAGCTGGCCGAAGCCGGGGTCGACGCCATCATCACCAACGTCCCCGACCTGGCTCGAGCGACCCTCTCGGGGTGAGCCGAACCTCCTCAGGTCGCGGGCACGACCAGTCGGAGTAGGCCGGGCTCGAAGCGAAGCTCCAATTGTTCCACCTGGCCCAGATAGTCGCCGTCCAACTGGTAGGGGAAGGGCACCTGTCCCCGGACCTCCAACACGTTTACGTCGAGGGCGTAGGCGATGTTCCTGCGCCGAGCCAGGGCCGGGCCGCCCCGCCCGGTCAGGGTGGCGGTGAACACGCCGGCCACCGTGCTGAGCGAGAGGGTCTTGAAGGCCAAGATGCTGAAGCCGGTGTCCAAGCCCGCTTCCGGTGAAACATTCAGGGGGCGGTTCCCGAGGAAGGTGTACGGGTTGGTCTTCAGGCAGATGGCGAAGTAGACGCCGGTGATCTTGCGGCCCGGCTCCGGCCCGTCCACCACCACGATGTCGAAATGGGGCCGGGTACGGTCGAAATGGCGCAACCAGGTCAGGATGGTTGCATAGACAAATAACGGGTGGCCGGCGAAGCGCTTCAACGAACCGCGCTTCTCCACCTGTTCGACCACGGCCGCGTCGAACCCCAATCCGGCGTGGAACAGGAAATACCGACCGTTGGCCCGACCGAGACCGATCCGCCGGATCGACCGCTCGGGCTGGCGGAGGGCCAGCAACAATTCTCCCGCCGCCTTCACCGGGTCGTTGGTGAATCCAAGGGTACGGGCCAACACATTGGTCGATCCGCCCGGCAGGAGCCCCATCGCGGTCGACGAACCGACCAGGCCGTTGGCTGCCTCGTTGACCGTGCCGTCGCCGCCCAGCACGACGACCACCTCGTACCCGTCCGCCGCCGCGCCCTGGGCCAGCCGGGACGCATGCCCCCGCCGGCTGGTCTCGGCCACGGTGACGTCGTGCTCGGCCGCCAGCAGCTCCCCGATCACCACCCGGACCCGGGGCGTGACCGATGCCGCCGACGCGTTGGCCAACAGGAGCAGCTTCATTGGCGCCCCCCGGCGGCTTCAGCCCTCAGGATTCATCGTCGGCCGCGGCCCGGAGATGGGCCACGCTCTTGGCCAAGAGCCGCGACACGTGCATCTGGCTTATGCCCAAATGGGTCGCGATCTCGGACTGTGTCATGCCCTGGAAGAACCGCAGGTGCACGATCAACTGCTCCCGGGGCGCAAGCTTCTGCAGCAGCGGCGCCAGGACCGCCCGCCGCTCGGCGTCGTCCATCCCCGGGTCTTCGTCCCCGAGATAGGCGGCATAGCTGGGCGATTCCCCTTCGCCGCTCGGGGCGTCGAGGGACGCGAACCGATACGCCTGGCCTGCTTCCAGCGCCTCCAACACCTCTTCCTCCGACACCTGGACCTCGGCCGCCAACTCGGCGATGGTGGGGGAATGGCCGAGCGTCTGGCCCAGCATACCGATGACCTTGGTGAGCCGGAGGTACAGCTCCTGCATGCGCCGAGGGGCCCGAACGGCCCAGCCCTTGTCCCGGAAATGGCGCTTCAGTTCGCCCACGATGGTGTGGGTGGCATAGGTGGAGAACTCCACTCCCCGCTCCGGGTCGAACCGGTCGACGGCCTTGACCAGGCCCATGGAAGCCACCTGGACCAGGTCGTCCAACGGCTCGCCCCGGTTGGCGAAGCGGCGGGCCAGGTATTCGGCCAGGCCCATGTGGGCCGCCACCAGTTCGTCGCGCAGGTCGCGCCGGCCCGACCCGGCGAAGACCACGAACTTGGCCCGCAGTTCCTCGCGCTGGACCGGATCGGTGCTCATGCCGCGGCCGCCATCGCCCGACCCGCCTGCACGTGCCCGGCCTTCGCCGTCGCCCACCACCTGATCATGGGGCGGCTGGTTCCGCTCCGGCGGGGGTGCGCCGCTTCACCAACCGGAACCGGGGCCCGTCGGGACCCGACGCCAGCTCATGGTCGTCCACCAGGGAATCCAGGATCACCTTGGACCACTCCGACTCCGGGGGGGTCTCGAGCGAATCCTCGAAGAACCCCTGGGCCGACACCTTGAGGGCGTCGCCGTCCACCACGAAGACGACGTGCACGCTCCCGGGCCGCCCGCTGGCTCCGGTGAGCCCGAAGCACAGTTCGTCGATGGCCAAGCGGAGGTCCTCGACCTGGTCGTAACTGAACCCCAGACGGCTCCCTAGTCCCGCCGCCGTGACTCGGACCAGCCGGAGAAACTCCGGCATGGCGGGTACAGACAGTCTGACCTCATCGGGCGCCCCCACCCGTGGGAACCTAGCACTCGGCCTTTGGCCGATCGAAGCGCCGGGCCGACCTGTCCGCCTAAGTTACCGACTGGTAGATACTGACCGGAGTGGAGAACAATCGAGCCATGAACATTGCGGTCTGCGTCAAGCAGGTGCCCGACACTGCCAGTCCCGGCCAGCTCGATCCCAACACCCATACCCTCGATCGCTCCGGCAAGCTGATGCTGGATCCGTCCGATGAGTACGGCGTGGAGATGGCCCTCCAGCTCATCGCCCAAGCCGGCGGGGGCGAGGTGACGCTGGTTTCCATGGCCCCCCATGACGAGGTCAGCGGGTTGCGCGCCGCCCTGGCCATGGGCGCCCACAAGGCCATTCTGATAAGCGACGAGAGCCTGCAGGGCTCCGACGCCCTCGGAACGGCACGCGTCCTGGCCAAGGCGCTCCAGCGGGTTGAAGCCGACTTGATCCTGGCCGCCACCGAGTCGACCGACGGCTATACCGGGACGCTGCCGGTGCAGGTGGCCGAGCTGCTGGGCCTGCCGTCGATCACCTTCGCCAAGCGCGTCCGGGTAGAAGACGGCAAGGTGCTGGTGGATCGCCAGACCGAGGCCGGCTACGACGAAGTGGAGTGCCCGCTGCCCGCGCTGGTCACGGTAACGGCAGGCGTGGTGGAGCCCCGGTACCCGTCGTTCAAGGGGATCATGGCGGCCAAGAGCCGTCCCATCGACAAGCTCAAAGTGGCCGATCTCGACCTGTCCCCCGACCAGGTCGGCTGGTCCGGGGCGGGCCAAGAGATCGTCTCGGTCGATCCGGCCGAGGCCCGCCAGGCGGGCGAGGTCGTGGTCGACGAGGGAGACGGGCACCAGCGCATCGTGGCGTTCCTCGAGCAGCTCAAGGTCATCTAGGAGGCCCGGCATGGCAACCGACCGAGTCGTGGTGGTGGCGGAAGCCTTCGACGGCGGCGCCCTGCCCATCACCCTCGAACTTCTCACCAAGGCCCGCCAGCTGGCCGGGGCCCAGGGCACGGTGGAGGCCGTCACCTGGGGGGGCGACCCCGACCGGGTGGCGCCCCCGCTCGGGGCCTACGGGGCGACCAAGGTGTATTCCCTCGGTGACCTGGGCCCGGCCCTGCCCGGGGTGCCGGTGGCCGCGGCCATCGCCGCCCTGTTCGAGCAGACCGGGCCACCCGACGCGGTCTTGATCCCCACCACCTACGACGGCCGCGACATCGCGGGCCGCCTCTCGGCCCGGCTGGGCCGATCGCTGCTGACCAACGTCGTCGGCCTCACCGCGGCAGACGACGGGGCGCTCGTCTCTGAGCACGCCATCTTCGGTGGATCGGAAATCCTGAAGGCCCGCTTCACCGGCCCCGGTCCCGCCCTGTTCGTGGTGCGGGCCAAGTCCAACGCGGCCGAGGAGAGCGGCGGCGGGGCCCCCGAGGTCATCGCCCTCCCTGTTCCCGACGTCGGTCCGGCCAACGCCGCCACCGTCACCGAGCGCCACGTCGAGGAACGCACCGGCCCCAAGCTGGACGAAGCCGCCGTCGTGGTGTCGGGAGGGAGGGGGCTGGGTGAGGCCGGTCGTTACCAGCTGATCGAGGAACTAGCCAAGCTCCTCCACGGCGCCCCGGGCGCCTCCCGGGCCATCGTCGACGCCGGCTGGGTCCCCTACGCCTACCAGGTCGGTCAGACGGGCAAGACGGTGAAGCCGACCGTCTACATTGCCGTGGGCATCTCGGGCGCGACCCAGCACATGGTCGGCATGAAAGGCTCGAAGAACATCGTGGCCATCAACAAGGACGCCGAGGCGCCCATCTTCTCCATCGCCGACCTTGGCATCGTGGGCGACGTGCAAAAGGTGCTGCCCAAGCTGATCGAAGCCTTCAAGAACCGCACATAAAGGGGGGTGCGGTGACCGTCGTGGTCGAGCGGCCCGGGACCGAGGCGGAGCTGATCGCCATCGTCAAGCGGGCGGCGGCGGCCGGCCGCCCGGTGCGGGTGGCGGGCCGGGCCGGCCGAGCCCCCCGGTGGGACGGCAACGACATCCTCATCGACCTGGCCGGATACAACCGGGTCCTGCGGGTCGACCGGGCCGGCGGCCAGGCGACGACCGAGGCCGGGATCACGCTGCGCCGCCTCGCCGTGGCGCTCGGGTCGTGGGGGCTCTCCCTGGAAAATGGCGGCCGTCGTCCCGGTCAAGCGCTCGGTGCCGCGATCTCGCTCGGTGCCCACGGGACGGGCGCCGCCTACGGGGCCGTCGCAACCCAGGTCACGGCGCTGCGGCTGATCACCCCCGCGGGGACCGTCATCTCCTGCTCGGCCACCGAGGACCGGGAGATCTTCGATGCCGCCCGGGTGGGATTGGGCCAGCTGGGCGTGATCTCCACCGTGACCATGCGTTGTGAGCCCGGGTTCAACGTGCGAACGGCGGCGGCATCGCTGGACCTGGGCGAGGCGCTCGACCGTTTCGCCGCCTACGCCGACGGCAACAACTACTTCACCCTGTCCTGGCTACCCGGCCGAGACCGGGCCCGGGTCGTCACCGCCAACCGGACCGACGAACCGGCTGATGGCGGCGCCGTCGACCGGGGCTACCGGTGGTTCAACCGCCGGCGGGTATGGCCTCCTCAATTTGAGTACGCGGTCGGGCGCGACGAGTCGGGTCCGGCCCTGCGGCGGGCGTGGGA
>JALYXV010000244.1 GCA_030947025.1 Actinomycetota bacterium
GCCGAGCCGGCCGAGCCGGCCGAGCCGGCCGAGCCCAGCGTCCCATCCGCGGCCCGCCGCCGGCTCTACCCCCTGCTGGCAGCGGGCCTGGCTGTGGTCGCCGTCGCCGCGGTGGTCTTCGCAGCCCACACCAGCCCGTCCAGCCTCCAACCCAAAGTCGACCCCAACAAGCTGCCGGTCGGGTCCATCGCCCCCGCCGTCACCGCCGTGGGCTGGATCAACTCCCCGCCCCTGTTGCCCGCCAGCCTCTCGGGCAAAATCGTCATCTATGACTTCTGGACCTACTCCTGCGTGAATTGCGTTCGTACCATCCCCTACGTGCGGTCCTGGTACGACCGCTACCGGGCCCAGGGGCTGGTCATCATCGGCATCCACTCGCCCGAGTTCGACTTCGAGAAGAACCATGCCAACGTGACCCGGGCGGTCACCGACCTGGGCGTTACCTGGCCCGTCGCCCTGGACGACAAGATGGTGGTCTGGGATGCCTTCCGCAACAACTCCTGGCCGGCCGACTTCATCGCCGACGGGTCCGGCCACCTCCGGTACGGCCACATTGGCGAGGGCGACTACCGCCAGACCGAGGACGTCATCAGGAAGCTCCTCGGCGTGGACCCGGGATCGCCCCGGGCGGCCGCTCCGGCCTCGCCGGTGGGAGGTTCGCAGGTCCCGGCCGACATCACCCCAGAGACCTACCTGGGCGTACTTCGAGGCAACGCGGCCAAGGAGGGACCGGCGACCTATCCCGATCCGGGCGACGTCCCGGTCGACACGGCCGTGCTGTCGGGGGCGTGGACCGGGACCTCGGAATATGTGCAGGCGGGCGGTACGGGCAGCGCCATCGTGCTCCACTACCAGGCCCGGGAGGTCAACTTGGTGCTGGCCCCGGCCACGACCGGAGCCATACCGGTCGCGGTCGAACTGGACGGCCACCCGCTGCCGCCCGCCTACCGGACCAGCCAGACGGTGGTCGACACGGCGGGACGGACCACCATCTCGGTAACCAACTCGGACATGTACCGGCTGGTCCTCGGTGCCGCGGTCGAGGGTCACGTGCTGCGCCTCACGGCGGGCGCTCCCGGCTTGCGGGCCTACGCCTTCACCTTTGGGACATGAAGGGGCACCTGACCGATGGTGCGTGACCTGGTCGCCCTGTTCGGCGCCGGCGTGGCGTCGTTCCTGGCGCCGTGCCTCGTGCCTCTGCTGCCCGCCTATCTCGGCATCATCACGGGCGAAGCCGCGGGTAGCCGCGACGCCAGCCGGGCCGTGCCCGCCACCGCCGTGTTCGTGCTCGGCTTCGCCACCGTTTTCGCCGGGCTGGGCGCCGCGGCCGGGCTGGTCGGATCCTCCCTCCACCACCTCCAGCAGGTCGTGCAACGCGTCGGCGGTGTGATCGTCGCGTTGATGGGTCTGGCCCTGCTCGGTCTGGTGCGGGGCCCCCTGCTACGGGAAGTCCGGCTCTTCCGGAGCGTGCCCAAGGTGGGCGGCCCCTTCCGGCCCTACGTGATCGGGATCGCCTTCGGAGCAGCGTGGAGCCCCTGCGTGGGACCGCTGCTGGCCGCGGCGTTGACGGTGGCAGCCGACAGCGGCCAAGCGGGCTGGGGCGCGATTCTGTTGCTCGCCTACGCCCTGGGCATAGGCGTCCCGTTCCTTGTGGCGTCGCTCGGCCTGGCGTCGTGGCCCGGATTGGCCGCCGCCCTGCGCCGGGCGGGCCGGCCCATCGAGCGGATCGCCGGGGTGCTCCTGGTGATCCTGGGCGTGCTGCTCGCGACCGACACCTATCGACACCTCACGTCCTATCTGGCCCGGTTCACGCCCTCGGTGCACGGCCTTTAGAGTGCACTGCCTGCAGGTGGCGGGGCCGGTAGCGTCCGCACCCAACCAGGCCATGGACATCAAGCACGCGACTGCGAACTACGAAGCGTGGTTGCGATCGGAGCTTCCGGTCGTGATCGAGGCCGACCTCGAGTTCAAGCACCAGCAGATGGCCACTGCCGCCTTCCCCTTTCTCCGAGCCACCTTCTACCGCTGGGCCGAACGGTGGGCGGACCTGTGCCCGCACCTCGCCTCGGCTCCCGTTGTTCTCGGCGTGGCCGACCTCCATGTGGAGAACTACGGGACCTGGCGCGACGCCGAGGGCCGCCTTGTCTGGGGCATCAACGACTTCGACGAGGCCACCAACCTTCCCTACCCCGCCGATCTGGTGCGGCTGGCGACCAGCGCGGCCCTGGCGACGGGCGAACACACCCTGTCTCTGCGGCTCAAAGAGGCGGCCGGCGCCATCGAGGCCGGGTACCGGGAAGGGCTGGCCCGCCAGGGTGAGCCGTTCGTCCTGGCCGAACGGCACAACCGTCTGCGGCGACTGGCGACCACCGAGCTCCGCGATCCTGTCCGGTTCTGGACCAAGATGCAGTCCCTCCCGGAGGCGCCACTGGCCCGATACCCAACCGACGCGGTGGAGTTGGTCATGGGAGCGTTACCATCCGAAACCGGATCCGAAACCGAATCCGACACCGGCACCAGCGTCCGCACCCGGCGGGCCGGGCTGGGCAGCCTGGGCCGGCCCCGACTGGTCGCCCTGACGCAGTGGCGGGGAGGGCTGGTCGCCCGGGAGGTCAGGGCCGTTGTGCCCTCGGCCTGGGACTGGGCCCACGGGACGCCGGCGGCAACGATCCACTATGCCGAGGTGGTCTCGGGAGCGGTGCGCGGTGCCGATCCCTACACCGGTGTCCGGGACCGCTGGCTGGTCCGCCGGCTGGCGCCTGACTGCGTGCGGATCGAGCTGGCCGATCTCCCCGCCCAGCGCGACGAGACAGACCTGCTGCACTCGATGGGGTACGAACTGGCCAACATCCACCTCGGCACTGCCGGCGCCGGGCCCGCCATCCTCAGCGACCTGGACGACCGGGCCGGGCGCCACCCGGAGTGGCTTGAGTCGGCGGCCGAGCGGATGGCCGCCGACACCGAAGCCGATTGGAGCGCGTGGCGAAGCTAGGGCGTCAAGGCCGAAGCCAGGGCGTTACGAAGGCGATAATCTGCCCGCACGGCCTATCGGAGGAGGTGAGGACGCATGCACAACGGCGAACCCCCTAGTAGTCGCTGGCAATGCCGCGCCTCCCGAGCCGGGACTGCCGTGTAGCGACCGCTCCACACGTCAGTCGACGGCTTGGCTGGCCCACCCACTCGTTTCCCCCAACCAGTGCGAGGGTACCCATGGCCATCCGTCCCCCCCTTCCCCCTAATCCGCTGCGCACCGCCCAACATCACCGCCAACAGCGGCTGCTGGCCACGCGCTCGCTTCGCGACAACCTGATCTCCCTGGCTGGGCTCATGCACGGGCCCGTGCTCAATCAGGCAGGCGAGGAGATCGGGACGCTGGTCGATGTGGTGGCCCGGTGGGACGGCGAGGAGTCCTATCCCCCCATCACCGGCCTGGTCGTGCGGGTGGGCCGGCGGGTGGCGTTCGTCGCCATTGACGAGGTGGCAGACGTGACCCATGACCGAGTGCAGCTCCGCTCGGCCCGGCTCGACCTGCGGGAGTTTGCCCGCCGGCCCGGTGAGGTCATGTTGGGCAAGGACGTGGTGGACCACCAGCTGGTCGACATCGACGGAGTTCAGGTCATCCGAGCCGCCGACCTCTACCTGGCCTGGATGCCCGGGGCGGCGACCACCAGCGCCACCGGCGGCGGCACCGGGGCGGAGCGGGTGCTCCGGCTGGTCGGCGCCGACGTGAGCATGCAGACCTTGCTGCGCCGGCTGGGCCCGAAGCGGTGGCGGGGCCGGCCCACGCCCGAGCGGGTCATCGACTGGTCCAACATCCAGCCGTTCGCGGGCGAGGTGCGCCACGTCAAGCTGCGCTCGTCCAATGAGGGCCTGCACCGCCTCCGCCCGGGTGAACTGGCCGACCTGCTGGAGGACCTGGGGCGGTCGGGCCGCCAAGAGCTGTTGGCCAGCCTGAAGCCGGAGATGGCGGCCGACGCCCTCGAGGAGATGGACCCCGAGGAGCTGGGGGCGCTGCTGCGGGAGACGCCCCCCGAGCAGGCGGCCGAGCTGGTCGCCAACATGGAGCCGGACGAGGCGGTCGACGCCTTGCGGGACCTGGACGAAAGCGAGCGCGAGGAACTGCTGGAGCACATGGATGACGACCAGCGAGAGGAACTGGCCGAGTTGCTCGACTACCGCGAGAACACCGCGGGCGGCTTCATGACCACCAGCCTGGTGCTGGCCACTCCCGCCGACCGGGTCGAGGCGGTCCGCGACCAGCTTCGGGGCGAGATCGAACATCGGGGCGACATCGATGCCGTGGCCGTGGTGGACGACAACGGCCGGTACCTCGACGACGTCAGCCTCTTCCACCTGGCAATCGGGCGCGACGACCAGCTGATCAGCGAACTGTTGGGCGACACCGAGCCGGTCACGGTATCGGCCGACGCCGAGCTGCGTGAGGTGGCGGCCCAGCTGACCGAGGGCAGGCGGTCGTCGGTTGTCGTCGTGGACGACGATTGCCGCCCGATCGGCCGCATCCTGGCCGACGATGTCATCGATGCCTTGTTGCCCGAGCGGGGCCGGTTCCACTTTCCCCGCCTGCTGTCGTGACGACCACTGCAACAGAAGGGGACAACCCCGACGCTCGGGCGGGCGAGACGGCCGGCGAGACGGCCGGCGAGACGGGCGCCGGGGCGGGCGGCCCGGCGAGCTCGCCCCGGCCGCCGATGTCGAGGCGCCGGCGGTTCCTGACCTACCTGGCCTGGGCGGGCCCGGGGATCATCGCGGCCAACGCCGGCAACGACGCGGGCGGCATCATCACCTACGCGTCGGCGGGCGCCCAGTACCGCTACCGGACCTTGTTCTTCATGGTTCTGGTCACCGTCGCCCTGGTGGTGGTCCAGGAGATGGCGGCCCGGTTGGGGGCGTTCACCGGCAAGGGACTGGCCGCGCTCATCCGGGAGGAGTTCACGCTGCGGGTCTCGGCCTTCGCCCTCCTGTGCCTGATCATGGCCAACGTGGGTCTGGTGGTGTCCGAGTTCGCCGGGATCGGCGCCGCCCTGGAGCTGCTGGGGGTCAGCCGGTTCATCTCCATCCCCGTCGCCGCCGTTGCGATCTGGGCCCTGGTCTTGTTCGGCTCCTACCGCTACGCCGAGCGCATCTTCCTGGTGCTTTCGCTGGTGTTCTTCGCCTATCCGATGGCGGCCATCCTTGGTCACCCCAGCTGGGGCAGTGCCCTCGGGTCGACCATTGTCCCGCACCTGCTGACCAGCAAGGCGTTCATTCTGCTCGGGGTGGCGCTCATAGGCACCACCATCACGCCGTACATGCAGCTCTACGTTGCGGCCGCGGTGGCAGACAAGGGGATCGGCCCCGAGGAGTACCGCTACGAGAAGCTCGACTCGATCGGCGGCGCCATTTTCGGCGACATCATCAGCTTGTTCATCATCATCGCCACCGGTGCCACCATCGGCCGCTTGGCCCAGCCGTTGACGTCAGCCAAGGACGCGGCCGCGGCCCTGAAGCCGGTTGCGGGCCGATTCGCGGTCGACCTGTTCGCGATCGGGCTGTTCGGGGCCTCGGCCCTGGCCGCGGCGGTGGTACCGCTGTCCACCGCCTACGCGCTCTCGGAGGCCATCGGCGTCGAACGGTCGGTGTCACGGCGGTTCACCCAGGCTCCGCTGTTCCTGTCGCTGTTCACCGGCCAGGTGGTGGTTGGCGCCGCGGTCGCCCTGGCAGGGGGCAACCTGATCAACCTGCTGATCCGGACCCAGATCCTCAACGGGATCATCACGCCGGTCATCCTGATGTTCGTGCTGACCCTGGCCAACCGGCGCAGCCTGCTCGGTGACGCGGTCAACGGCCCCATCTTCCGCGTGGTGGCGACGGTCTGTGTCGTCGGTGTCAGCCTGATGTCGGCGCTGGTGGTCGTGCAGTCAGTGCTGCCGTGGTTCGGTGTCTCGACGGGGTGAGGACCGTCAACGGGGTGAGGACCGTCAACGGGGTGAGGACCGTCAACGGGGCGAGGACCGTCAACGGGGCGAGGACCGTCAACGGGGCGAGGACCGTCAACGGGGCGAGGACTGTCAGGACCCGGGAGGCTTTTCGACCGGGATGTCGCCCGGGGCGCCCCACGAGGTGACGGTGGTCGCCCCCCCGCCGCTGGGATCGATGTACCACTTGCCGGTGGAGGGACGGAACACCGCCACGTCGATTGACCCGTCGCCGTTGAAATCGCCCGGTGCCGGGATGTCGCCCGCCGTGCCAAGATAGGTGAAGGTGCCGCTGGTACTGGTGAGCAGGACGAACCAGGTACCGGTGGACGGGCGGAATACCGCCAGGTCGGTTGTGCCGTCGCCGTTGTAGTCACCGGGGACGGGGATGTCCCCGTTGGTGCCGAAGTTGGTGGCCGTGGTGCCCCCGCCGCTCAACATGATGTGCCAGTTGCCGGTGGAGGGGCGGAACACGGCCAGGTCGGCCCTGCCGTCGCCGTTGTAGTCGCCCGGTACTGGGATGTCACCGCTGGCGCCCCAGGGGACGACGATGTCCATGCCGCCCCCACTGGGATGGATGAACCACGTGCCCGACGAGGGGCGGAACACGGCGATGTCGGTCTTGCCGTCGCCGTTGTAGTCGCCCGCCACGGGGATGTCACCGCTGGCGCCATAGGGGACGATGTCGGTGCCCCCCCCACTGGGACGGATGAACCACGTGCCCGACGACGGGCGGAACACCGCGATGTCGGACTTGCCGTCACCATCGAAATCGTCCGGCGTTGCGATGGCCCTGGTGACCGTCACGCTCTCATTGGCCGCCCCGCAGGCACCGGAGACGCCGGCGTTGTTGGCGTCGCCGCTGTAGCTGGCAACCCAGTTGTAGGTACCTGCGGTCGTCGTGGTGAACAGGTCCGAGGCGTACACGCCGTTGCCCCCGATGGCCTTGGTCGAGGTGAAGGCGGGCGTCCCGGTACAGGTGGGGTTGCCCGGGCCGAACAACTTGAAGATGACTGTCCCTGTAGGCGCAGCACCGCCGGACAACACCGCGCTGTCGCTGACCTGTCCGCCCGAGCGGACCGACGGCGACGCCGTGGTGGCGAGGGACGGGTTGGCCTTGTTGACCGTGCTGGTCTCGCCCGGTACCCCGCAGGCGCTGGTGACCGCGGCGTTGTTGGCATCGCCGCTGTAGGACGCCACCCAGTTGAACGACCCGGCCGCGGTCGGCGTGAAGGGGCTGGACGGGTAGGTGCCGTTGCCCGACACAACGACGGTGGAGGTGAAGGCGGGCGGCCCGATGCAGGTGGCGTTGAACGGCCCGTACAGAGTGAAAGTGATGGTCCCGGTGGGAAAGAACCCACCAGACAGCACCGCGCTGTCGGAGATGGGCCCGCCGATGACGACCGACGGGGAGGCGGTCGTCACGATGCCCGGTGTCGCCGGGGAGACCGTGGAGGTCTCGTTGGCGTCAGCGCAGGCGGTGGTGGCTGCGGCGTTGTTGGCGTCGCCGCTGTAGCTCGCGACCCATCGGTAGGTGCCAGGAGTGGTCGGGGTGAACACGGGCGAGGTGTAGTTGCCCGGGCCGCTGCTGACCGGGACCGTCGCGGTGAAGGCAGACGTGCCGGTGCAGGTGGCGTTGTTGGGCCCGAACAGGCTGAAGGTGATCGTGCCCGTCGGCGGGGGTCCGGGCGGATTGGCGGCGGACAGAGTGGCGGTGTCGCTGATCGGGGAGCCGACCCTGGCCGTGGCGGTGGCGGTGGTGGCGAGGCCGGGCTGCGCCTTGGCCACGTTGGTGGCCGAGGATCCCGATCCCGACCCTGGGTTGTTGTTCAGGGTCGACGTCCCGAAGGCGAAGCCGATCTGGTCGGTCTGCAGCGTGTTCGGCGCCGGACTTGCGGCCGGATGGGTCGGCATCTTCAGGACGCTGAGCAGGAAGTCGATCCGGCAGATCGAGCTGGGCGTGCCCGGGGGGGTGAGTACGACCGGCGGCCCGCTCGGGGTGAAGCTCACCTGGCCGGTAGCCGGATCGACGACGGAAACGGTAAATGTTTGCCCGGCGCACGCCGTGCCCGCCTCGCCCACCGCGGTCGCGCTGACCTGGAACACGCCCGGGTCGGCACTGGCCGGAGGGCAGTCGCCCGCGCCGGTAGACGCGCTGGTACCGCACGCGGGCACCAGGTTGATCTGGTTGACGGTCACGTTGCCGGCGTTCTCCGGCGCCGTCGAGAAGTTGGACACCTGGAGCGTCGCTGGTAGAGAGGATTGGCCCACGGTCACACTGGTCGGGAAGGTGGGCGAAACGCTGAAGCCGACACCGGCGAAGGCCGACGGGATGGCCACGACGAACGGGACAGCGGCCACGAAAAGCGCGACCAGCCCCTGTACCGCCCGGTGACCGGACCACATCCGGCTGCGATGAAATCCCCTACTGGGTGCTGCGTGGGCCGCCCGCCGCGCCACTTCGCCATGTTGCCCCGGATGCCCCATTTGTCACCGTCCTCGCCGGTGTCATCATGGCCGGTTGGGCCCGCTTCGTCAAAAGCGGCATCTACGTGACAAAGTGGACAACCCCGGGCGGGACTCTCCTGCCCCGGTTCGGTTAGGCCCGCCATGAGCGAACTGGTCGCTGACACTTCGGGTTCCGGGCCGGCGGTCGTGCTCCTGCACGGCCAGCCGGGGAGCCGAGGCGACTGGGCCCAGGTGGTGAAACGGCTGGAAGCGGACTTCCTCGTCATCGCTCCCGACCGGCCCGGGTACGGCGATACCGGGGGCCGGGCCCGGGGGTTCCGGGGCAACGCCGCCGCGATCGTCAGCCTGCTCGATCGCCTGGGGATCGCCCGAGCGACGGTGGTGGGCTACAGCTGGTCGGGAGGCGTGGCCGTGGCCCTGGCCGAGGCGGCACCGGAGCGGTTGACCGGCCTGGTCCTGGTTTCGTCGGTAGGGCCGGGCGACCCCCTGAGCCGGCTGGACCGGATGCTGGCGGTGCCACCGATTGGCACGGCCGTGACGGCCTCGGCGTTGTTCCTGGCCAGCGGCGTCCTATCCGTGCCGCCCGTGCGTCGGGCCCTGCGGCGCCGTCGGCAAGCCTCCATTGCCGGCGGTGCCAGCCGTGCCTCCGGTGCCACCCGTGCCTCCGGTGCCACCCCTTCCTCCGGCGCCAGCCCTGCCTCGGGTGCCACCGAACCCGTCAATACCACCGATGACACCGTGACCCGCGCCGCGGGCGCCATCGGGGCGGCCGACGGCAACGAGGCGGGCCCCGACGTCCTGGTCTCCTCGTGGCGCAGCAACCGGGTGTGGCACAGCTTCGTCACCGAGCAACGGTCCCTCGTCGACGAATTGCCCTTCCTGGCGCCCGCCCTGACCGCCATCGCGGTGCCGACGGTGGTGTTGGTGGGTGGGGCGGACCGCCTCGTCCCACCGGCCACCGGTCGCCGCCTGGCGGCCGCCATCCCCGGCGCCCGGCTGGTCGAACTGGCCGGGGCGGGCCATCTGCTGGCCCAACAGCATCCCGACGCGGTGGCCGCCGCGGTCCGCCAGGTGACGCGCGCCTGAAGCACGTGACCGGGCCCGGGCCTCGTCCGAGTCGCTACGAGGCGAGTCGCTACGAGGCGAGTCGCGACGAGGCGAGTCGCTACCAGGCGAGTCGCTACCAGGCGAGTCGCTACCAGGCGAGTCGCTACGAGGCGAGTCGCTACCGGGCGGGCCGCTCCCCCGCCGGTTCGAGCGCCTGAGCCAGCAGCCGGGCGCTGTTGACCAGGCCCACATGGCTGAACGCCTGCGGGAAGTTCCCGACCTGGCGGGCTGCCCGGGTGTCGTACTCCTCGGACAGGAGCCCGACGTCGTTGGTCAGGGACAGCAGGTGTTCGAACAGGGCCCGGGCGTCGTCCACCCGGCCGATCAGGGCCAGGTTGTCGACCAGCCAGAACGAGCACGCCAGGAACGTGCCCTCCCGGCCCGGCAGGCCGTCGACGGTGCCGTGGGTCTGGTAGCGCATCACCAGGCCGTCGACCTGCAGCTCCCGCTGGATCGCCAGCACCGTGCCGATGACCCGCTCGTCGGTCGGCGGGAGGAACCCCACGAGGGGGATCATCAGGAGGCTGGCGTCGAGTTCGGGCGAGCCGTAGTACTGGGTGAAGGACCCCTTGGCGGCGTCGTAGCCGTGGCGGCACACCTCCTGGTGGATCTGTTGGCGGACTTGGCGCCACCGCGCCACCGGACCGGATAGCCCGTGGCGCTCGACCGCGGCAATGGCCCGGTCGAATGCGACCCAGGCCATGACCTTGGAGTGGACGAAGTGGCGAAGGGGACCGCGGACCTCCCAGATCCCGTTGTCCGGTTGCGACCAGTGCTGTTCCAGGAAGCTCATGACCGCGAGCTGCAGATCCCAGGACGATTTGTCCTCGTCCACGCCCCGGCGCCGAGCTCGTTCCAGCGCGTCCATGAGCTCGCCGTATACGTCGAGCTGAAATTGCTTGGCCGCGGCGTTGCCGATCCGCACCGGGCGCGAGCCCTCGTAGCCGGCCAGCCAGTCCAGTTCCAGCTCGGGCAGGCGCCGCTCCCCCGCCGGTCCGTACATGATCTGGAGCTGCTCGGGCGAGCCGGCCGCGGCCCGCAGCAGCCATCGCCGCCAGGCCGCGGCCTCGGTGACGGCCCCCGACTCAAGCAGGGCGGCCAGGGTCAGGGTGGCGTCACGGACCCAGCAGTAGCGGTAATCCCAGTTCCGGACCCCTCCGAGCTCCTCGGGTAACGAGGTGGTGGGGGCGGCGACGATGCCCCCGGTGGGGAGGTTGGTCAGCGCCTTCAGCGTCACCAGCGAGCGGCGGGCCTGCTCCTGCCAGGGGCCGTGGACGTCGCGGAGCCGGCCCGTCCACGTCTCCCAGAAGGCCATGGTGTCGCGGAGGGCGTCCTCCGGGTCGACCGGCGCAGGTATGGGTTGGTGCGACGGAAAGGCGGTAAGGACAAAGGGGATCCGTTGGCCTTCGGTCACCCGGAACGAGGCCACCGTGCGCAGGTCGTGACCGCGGGTCTCAACCGGGGTCCGTAGCACCAGGGCATCCGGTCCCCCGATGGCCAGCACCGCCGGGTCGGCACCCGGGTGGGCGCCCCGGTCGGCACCCGGGTGGGCGCCCCGGTGGGCGCCCGGCTTGGTCCGGTCGGGCCGAACGAGGCGAACCCAGGGGATCTGCCAGCCGTAGTCGAAACGGATGATCAGTTCCATCTCCATCTCGACGTCGCCCTGGAGCCCCTCCACGATCCTGACCACGTCGGGCTTGGTTTCGCGCGGGGGCATGAAGTCGATGATCCGGACCTCGCCGTGAGCGGTGGCGAACTCCGTCTCGAGCACCAACGTCCCGGCCCGGTAACGGCGATCCTGACCGGTGACCTCGATCGAGCCGGCCGGGTGGATGAGCCAGCGGCCGTTGTCGGCGGTACCAAGGAGCGCGGCGAAGCAGGCCGACGAGTCGAACCGGGGAACGCACAGCCAGTCGATGGAACCGTCGCATCCCACCAAGGCCGCGGTCTGGGTGTCGCCGATCAGGGCATAGTCCTCGATGCGCAGGGTCACGGCGCCAGGTGCCGGCGCCCTAGGTCAGACCGACAGGAAGCGGCGCACCGAGAACGCCGATCCGACCACGCCGATGAGGCCCCCGACGATCATGATCACCACGCCGGTGATGACGGCTTCGTTCGCTGTGACGTACAACGGTGGCCCCCCCACCAAGGTCCCGCTCGACGCCAGCGACGCGATGGTGCCGCGGAAGACGAAACTGATGCCGAAGGCGACCACCGCGCCGAGGATCCCCTGGATCGCCCCCTCGAGCATGAAGGGGATCTGGATGAACCAGTTGGTCGCCCCGACCAGCTTCATCACCGCGATCTCGCGGCGGCGGGCGAAGATGGCCAGCTGGATGGTGTTGACGATCAGGGCAAAGGCGCCCGCGAAGGCACCCGCGGCCAGCACGATCGCCACCTTCCGGCGGGTGTCGAACTGCTTCAGGATGTTGCTGATCACTTCCTTGGCATAGACGACCTCCTTGACGCCGGGCTGGCTCTGGAACCGTTGGCCGATGGCGTTGACGTCCTCCGCCTTGGTGGGCACCACCCGGTAGGAGGGCGGCATGTCGTTGACACTGAGACTGCTGATCAGATCGGGGGTGTTGGCGAACATCTGCTTGAACTCGTCGAAGGCCTGGGGCTTGTCCACGTAGCGGACCTTCTTGACCTCGGTCATGCCGTTGAGTTCGTGGCCCAGCGCCTGCTGCTGGTTGGGCGTGACGCCGGGCTGCAGGAAGATCGACAACTCCACGCCGCCCCGCCACTGCACCGACGCCTTCTTGATGGCCTGTTTCATCATCAGCGACGAGGCGACCAGGGTCAGTGACACGGCCATGGTGATCACGGCCGCGACCGTCATCAGCAGGTTGCGCCGGAGGTTGACCGCGGTTTCACGCACCACGTAGCCGGCGGAGACGGCCACCTATCCCGTCCCCACGCCGTAGACGCCACGGGCCTGGTCGCGAATGACGCTGCCCCGGTCGAGTTCGATGACCCGCCGGCGCATGGAGTCGACGATGCTCTGGTCGTGGGTGGCCATGATGACCGTGGTCCCGGTCCGGTTGATCCGGTCCAGCAACCGCATGATGCCGGCGCTGGTGCTCGGGTCGAGGTTGCCGGTCGGCTCGTCGGCCAGGAGGATCAGGGGCCGGTTGACGAAGGCCCGGGCGATGGCCACCCGCTGCTGCTCACCGCCGGAGAGTTCGTGGGGGAGGTTGTCGACCTTCTTGCCCAGCCCGACCAGGTCGAGGATCTGGGGCACCTGGGAGCGGATGACATGGCGGGGCCGGCCGATGACCTCCAGCGCGAAGGCGACATTTTCATGCACGGTCTTGGTCGGCAGCAGCCGGAAGTCCTGGAACACGCAGCCGATATTGCGGCGCAGGTAGGGGACCTTCCACTGGGTGAGGTTGGCGATGTCCTTGCCTGCCACCCAGATCCTGCCCTCGTCCGGTTCCTCCTCCTTGGTGACCAGACGGACGAAGGTCGACTTCCCGGAGCCGGACGGCCCCACGAGGAAGACGAACTCCCCCTTCTGGATGTCCACCGACACCTCGCGCAGAGCCACAGTCGTGCCCTTGTAGGCCTTGGTGACGTTGTCGAGACGAATCATGAGTGGGAGGTTGGTTTGGGGTCGGGGGTTCGCGCACGCCCGCCCAGCGCAACGGGCAGGAAGTGTAGTCCAGCAAGCAGTCAGAGTTGGTGGCAGCTGACCACGGACTAGCTCGGGACACCCTGGGTCGTGCGGCGCCAGCGCAGCCACGACTCCATGAAGTTGTCCAGGTCGCCGTCGAGGACCGCCTCCACGTTGCCGGTCTCGTGGCCGGTGCGCTCGTCCTTGACCTTCTGGTAGGGCGCCAGCACGTAGGCCCGGATGAACGCCCCGGCCCGGCTGACTTGTCCTTGCGGTCCGCTCAGGGCCTGGAGCTCGGCCCGCCGTTCCTCCCGCTGGCGTTCGGCCAGCTTGGCTGCCAGGATCTGCATGGCCTTGACCTTGTTCTGGTACTGGCTGCGCTCGTTCTGCACCGACACCACGATTCCCGACGGCAGGTGGGTGATCCGCACGGCCGAGTCGGTGACGTTGACGTGCTGGCCGCCCGCCCCCGAGGACCGGTAGGTGTCGATCCGCAGGTCCTTCTCGTCCACCTCGACTTCGGCCGAGGCATCCTCCAGGAACGGCGTCACATCGAGGGCAGCGTACGACGTCTGGCGGCGGGCCTGGGAGTCGAACGGCGAGATCCGGTACAGCCGGTGGACCCCCCGCTCGGCCGACAGCAGCCCGTAGGCGTAGCGGCCCCGCAGGATGAACGTGGCCGACAGGATCCCGGCTTCCTGCCCGGCGGTGACCTCGTCGAGTTCGAGCTCGAAGCCCCGGCGCTCGGCCCAGCGCTGGTACATCCGCAACAGCATCTCGGCCCAATCCTGGGCGTCGGTCCCGCCCTCGCCCGCGTGAATCTCGCACACCGCGTCCCGACCGTCGTGCTCACCGCTGAACAGCGACCGTAGCTCCAGCCGGTCGAGTTCCCGCGCCAGCGCATCGACCGCGGCCGACAACTCCGCCTCGGGTGAGGAGTCGTCCTCCTCCACCGCCAGCTGGTACAGCGTTTCGGCGTCGCTCAGCCGGCCGTCGAGTCCGGCCATCTCGTCCACGTCGGTCTTGACGTGGCCGTACTCCCGGGTGACCCGCTGCCCCGCGTCGGTGTCCTCCCAGAGATCCGGGCGAGCCACGTCGACCTCGAGCTGGGCCAACCGGCGCTGGCTGCCTTCGAGGTCGAGGTAGCCGGCCGCTTCGGTCAGGCGCCGGCGCAGGGAGCTCAGGTCGTCGCTGAAGTCACGGACGCCCATGGCGACCTCCTAGCGCCCGTGGCAGAACTTGAACTTCTTCCCGCTGCCGCACGGGCAGGCGTCATTGCGGCCGGCCTTGTCGAACATCGAGTCCTTCACGATGGGCGCCTGGGGAGCATCGACATCGGCCGCCTCGCCACCACCCCGGCCGCCACCGCCGCCTCCGCCACCACCCCGGCCGCCACCTCCGCCTCCGCCGCCCGCGGCGGGGACCCGGTCCGGCTGGGCCGCTCCGCCCGGCTCGGGTGCGAAGACGACCTCCTCGCCCGGTGCCGGTCCGGCCGCCAGGGCCCGCTGGACCCCGCTGTTGCCCTGGACCGGGTCGTCGGCCGCCAGGTAGCGAGCCCGGGCCAACTCGGCCGACTCGTCCGGCGCCACCTGCTCGAGCACTTGGACCTGGGCGTGCATGACGATCTTGACGTAGTCGTCGTCGATGCCCGACATGAGCTGGCCGAACATCTCGTACCCCTCACGCTGCCATTCGACCAGGGGATCCTGCTGGCCCATGGCCCGGAGGTTGATGCCCTCACGCAGGTAGTCCATCTCCGAGAGGTGCTCCCGCCACTTCTGGTCGATGATCTGCAGCATCACTTCGCGCTCGAGCGCCCGCATGGTCTCCTCGGGCGGGTCGCCCGGCATGGTCTGCTCACGGTTCTCGTAGTACGTGAGAGCCTCGGCCACCAGGCCCTCGTACAGCTCGTCGGACCGCGTGGCCTCGGAGAAGTCCTCCACCGCGAAGGCGGTGGGGTAGTAGACCCGCACCTCGCGGAGCAGCCCCTCGAGGTCCCAGTCCTCGCTGATGTCCGACGGGCAGTTTGCCCGAACGATCGATTCCAGGGCGCTGGACAGCACTTCAAGGGTGCGGGCCCGCAGGTCCTCCCCGTCGAGGATCTGGCGGCGCCGCTTGTAGATCACCTTGCGCTGGGAGTTCATGACCTCGTCGTACTTGAGGACGTCCTTGCGCACTTCGCCGTTGCGGGCCTCGACGGTGTTCTGGGCCCGCTCGATGGCCTTGGTGACCATCTTGGCCTCGATGGGCACGTCGTCGGGCAGGGCCTTGCCCATGACCCAGTTCATGGCGCCGGTGGCGAACAACCGCATCAACTCGTCCTCGAGGGACAGGAAGAACCGGCTCTCGCCCGGGTCGCCCTGGCGTCCCGCCCGGCCCCGCAGCTGGTTGTCGATACGGCGGGACTCGTGCCGCTCCGACCCGAGCACATACAGGCCACCCAGTTCCCGCACCTTGTCGCCTTCGGCCGCGCACGACTCCTCGTACTTGGCCAGCAGCTCCTGGTACCGGCTCTGGCCTTCCTCGGTGTCGAGCTCCAGCCCGCTGCCCAGCACCTCGGACGCGGCCAGGCCCTCGGGGTTGCCGCCGAGGAGGATGTCGACGCCCCGCCCGGCCATGTTGGTCGCCACCGTGATGGCATGCAGGCGCCCGGCCTGGGCCACGATGCCGGCCTCCCGGACGTGCTGCTTGGCGTTGAGCACGTTGTGGGGGATGCCCCGCTTGTCCAGCATCCGCGACAGGACTTCGGACTTCTCCACCGACGCCGTGCCCACCAGGACCGGCTGACCCTCGTCGTACCGCTCCACCAGGTCTTCGATGACGGCTTCGAACTTGGCCAGCTCGGTCTTGTAGATCAGGTCGGGTTGGTCCTCCCGGACCATGGGCCGATTGGTGGGGATGGGGACGACGGGCAGGTTGTACGTGTTGGCGAACTCGGAGGCCTCGGTCTCGGCCGTACCGGTCATGCCCGACAGCTTCCTGTACAGGCGGAAGTAGTTCTGGAGGGTGACCGTGGCCCAGGTGTGGTTCTCCTCCTTGATCTTGACCCGTTCCTTGGCTTCCACCGCCTGGTGAAGGCCGTCGGACCAACGCCGCCCCTCGAGCACCCGGCCGGTGAACTCGTCGACGATCTTCACCTCGCCGTCGGCGACGATGTAGTCCTTGTCCCGGCGGTACAGCTCCTTGGCCCGCAGCGACTGGGTCAGCTGGTGGACCAAGTTGGAGGAGACCAGGTCATACAGGTTGTCCAGGCCCAGTTGGCGCTCGACTTTTTCGATACCGGCTTCGGTCGGGGCGGTCTGGCGCTTCTCCTCGTCCACCTCGTAGTCGACATCGCGGATCAGCGTGCGGGCGATGCCCGCGAACTGGTAGTACAGCCGGACCGAGTCGGTGGCCGGCCCGGAGATGATGAGGGGTGTGCGGGCCTCGTCGATGAGGATGGAGTCGACCTCGTCCACGATGGCGTAGATGTGGCCCCGCTGCACCATGTGCTCGACCGAGCGGGCCATGTTGTCCCGGAGATAATCGAAGCCGAACTCGGTGTTGGTTCCGTAGGTGACGTCACAGCCATAGGCCGCCTTCTTCTGGGCCCAGTCGTCGACATCGGGCGTCACCCGCCCGACCGTCAGGCCGAGGAAGCGGTGGATCTGGCCCATCCACTCGGCGTCCCGGCGGGCCAGGTAATCGTTGACCGTGACCACGTGGAGACCCTTGCCGGTCAGCCCGTTGAGATACACCGGAAGGGTGGAGACGAGGGTCTTGCCCTCGCCCGTCTTCATCTCCGCGATCCACCCGAAGTGCAGGGCGGCGCCGCCCATCAACTGCACGTCGAAGTGGCGCTGGCCAATGGTCCGGCGGGCTGCCTCGCGGACGGTGGCGAACGCTTCGACCAACAGGTCGTTGAGCTCCTCACCGTTGGCCAGGCGCTCACGGAACGCGACCGTCCGCCGGGCCAGTTCCTCGTCGCTGAGCGCCTCTATCTCGGGTTCGAGCGCGTTGATGTCGGGGACGAGGCTCTGCAGCGCCCGGACCTTCTTGCCCTCGCCCGCTCGGAGGATCTTGGTGAAGATGCTCATGCCGCTAACGAGTGTACCGGCGGTCCCAACCTCGCCAACGGGCAGACTCAGGCGGCGGGGCCGCGACTGGCCGGTCGGGACTCCTCGGAGCCCCGGACGTCAAACAGACGTTCCCGCATGGCGTACATGACGGCCTCCATGCGGGAGTGCAGGTGGAGCTTCTCCAGAATGTTGCGGACGTGGTTTTTTACCGTGTTCTCGGAGATGAAGAGGGTGTCGGCAATCTCCCGGTTGCTCATCCCCCGGGCCACCTGGCGCAGGACGTCGAGCTCGCGGGCCGTGAGCCGGGGGGCGAGGTACTGGTCGCGTTCCTCGGCCCGCTTGGCCAGGGCATTGAACTCGTTGAGCAGCTTGGACGCCATGAAGGGCGAGATCAGGCTCTGGCCCTCCGCCACCGCCAGGATGGCGTCGGCCACCTCCTCGACCGAGATCTCCTTCAACAGGTAGCCGTTGGCTCCGGCCTTGATCGCCTGGTAGAGGTCGTCCTCCTCATCGCTGACGGTAAGCATCAAGATCTTGGTGCTCGGGCTGATGGCCCGGATCTGCCGGGTGGCGTCGATGCCGTTGATCCTGGGCATCCGCACGTCCATCAGCACCACGTCGGGGGCCAGTTCCTCGGTCTTGGCGATCGCCTCCTCGCCGTTTTCCGCCTCGGCGACCACTTCGATGTTGTCCTCGGTGGACAGAACGACGTACAGGCCCCGGCGGAACACGGCCTGGTCGTCGGCGATCAGGACCCGGACGGTGTCGGCCCGAGAGGGCGGGGCCGAGCCCGCGGGGGGCGGGGGAGCCGACAGCGCGGCGTGGGCGTGGGCGGGAGGGGCGGCAGGGCCGGGGGAGGGCGGGGCTTCGCTCAAATTCATAACCTCGCCTCAACCGCGGCGGCGAAGAGGGCGATGTTGCCGTCCATGCGGCGGTACACCACCGCCGGTCGATCCGTTTCGGCATTCAAGAAAAAGAAGATGTCGCTCCCCCGTTCGCCCATTTCCAAGGCGGCCTCCTCTGGCGTCATTGGCTGATCGCTAGAGTCCCTGATGCCCATATCCGCCGCCTCTCCGGCGTCACCCACGTTCTGATCAACGGCACCCGGCTCGTTGCCCGCCGCAGTCCAATTTGCCCGAAAGTGTACCGATCCGAAGTGGCCTGAGGGGGCGCGGAGTCCCGCGGCCCACGGGCGAGGATACCGCCGACCGGACCGACGACCCCGGAGCCGGTCGGCTCGTTGCGCCAACTTGTTGACCACCCGTTCGGCCGCCACGGCCACATCGGTCGCGGCCGCGTGCGCCCGCACCACCCGTCCCGGGGCGAACAAGGTGATCTCGCACACCTCCCGCTCGGCTATTCGGGGATTGCGCTCCTGCCAGAAGCACACGTCCACCCGGTCGATTGCGCACGGGGCCGCCAGCCTCGTCACCTTGGCCAGCGTGAGCAGCCGGAGGCTCTCGGGAACCTCGACGTGGCGCGCCCGGAAGGCGATGTCCATGGCCGGTCCTCCCTGGGTGGGTCGAGGCGGTCGGGACTTCAGGGTCTCGTGCGGCTGACCTGGTCTTTGACCCCACACTCGCCTGCTGCGGCCGTGGCGGGTAGGCGACGGCGGTCTGATACCGGGGTTTTGGCCCGGTGTCGTCGCCCAACGCCGCCCAACGAACCCGCTTGGGGCCGTCTCCGTTCCGGGCCGACAGCCGGCCTGTGAACGGGCAGGGCTTACCTCTAAGTCGCACCATGCTCAGCAACCACGGGTTGCCTTACGTGGGTCGTTTCGCCTGCGACTGGCATCGACTTTCAACCACAGACCCGCACGAGGCCCATGCCGCAGTGTAGGGACGCCGACCCGGCTCCGGGGGGGATGGCGGGTGGGGAGCCGAACCTCAACCGGCTCGGAGTCGCTCCTTGAGCTCGACCAGGGTGGGAACAGGGCCGGGGTCGATGCCCGCAGCGGCGGCCATCCAGAGCGACACGTGGTCACCCATCAGGATCAGGTCGAACAGCTGGCCCAGGTCGCCATCGCCCTGGGCCCGCACCTCGATGATCCCGGCCACCACCTCTCGCATGACGTCGGCGACCAGTTCGAAGCGCCGGCTCACCTGGGGGTGCTCGCCGTCGTGGCGTATCTGCACCAGGGTGAGCAGCTGCCGGCTGACATCACCGTGTTGGCCCCACCCGCACACCTCGTTGTGGCACAGCTCGGGCTGGGTGCTCCAGAAGGCGGGCGCCTTGGCGTTCTCGTTGACCTGGTTCTTCAACCGCTCCGCCGCCGCGGCTCCCACCAGACCGCCGCCTTGAATAAGCGGCCACGTCCGTCCGATGCGCCGGGCCAGGGCGGCCGCCTCGCTCCCCTCCCCCGCCGCCACCAACTGGTCCCGTCGCCCCTTCAGGTGGCCCGCGGCCTCGCCGATCCAGGCCCGGGCGCCCCGGAACAACCCGAGGTCCTCGAGCACGACCATGGGCGGGATGGACATGGCCGCCACCGCGCTGCGGGGCTGGGGCAGCTCGGGCGGAACCCTGATCACGGGCGCTCCCCATCCCGAGGCCAGCCGGGCCAGCTCGCCGCCGGTGGTCACCGCCACCACCCGGGCCCCATTGAGGGCCGCTTCGGTGGTCGCCTCGATGGTCTCTTCTGTGTCGCCCGACGCCGAGACGGCGAACACCAGCGTGCCCTCGCCCACGAAGGGCGGGCATTCGTACGACTTGACGACCAGGGCCGGGATCGGGAGCACGGTGCCGGTGACGGCCAGCACGATGTCGCCCGCCATGCCACTGCCGCCCATGCCGAACATCACGATCTGCTGAATCTCCGACGCCCGGGCAGAAGCCAGCTCCTTGATCTCATCCACCACGAGATCGGCCGCCATGACCGCCGCTTCCATCTGCTCGGGCAGGCCGGCCGCGGCCGCGAACATCCCCTGGCTGTCCAAAATCTCGGAGAGCACCTCAGGCCCCGGGCCGGACCCCGGGCCGTTGAGGCCGCTCACCCGGCGGCCGGGGTGGCGGGGTCGAAGGTGGGCTTGATCCCCTCGGCGTCGGCCTTGGCCAGCAGCCGGTCGTGCTCGTCCTGGTCGACGGTCGTGGCCTCGTCGATCAGCATGATCGGGATGTCGTCTTGGATGCGGTAGCGCCGCTTCATCCTGGGGTTGTACAGCGTGTCCTCGTCGGGGAAGTACAACAGCGGCCCCTTGTCCTCGGGGCAGGCGAGGATCTCCAGCAGCTTGGGGTCGAGGGCCATGGGTCTAAGACTCCTTGATCAATGCGAGAACCTCGGCCGTGTGCGCCTCGCACTCGGGCGGCGTCGCCGCTTCCAGGTTGAGCCGCAACAACGGCTCGGTGTTGGACGGGCGGAGATTGAACCACCAGTCCCCCAGGTCCACGGTCAACCCGTCGACCCGCTCCTGGGTCACGCCCGGATGGGTGGCAGGATCGAAGGCCGACGCGATGCGGGCGATCACGGCCTGCGGGTCGTCCACCTCGGTGTTGATCTCACCGGAATCGGCGTAGCGCTCGAACGGCTTGCGCAGTTCCGACAGCGGCTGGTCGGCCCGCGACAGGACCTCAAGGACGACGAGCGCGGCGATCGAGCCCGAGTCGGCCCGGAAGTTGTCCCGGAAGTAGTAGTGGGCCGAATGCTCGCCTCCGAAGACGGCACCGGTCTTCTCCATCACCGACTTGATGAACGAGTGGCCCACCCGCGTCCGGACCGGTGTGCCCCCCCGTTCCCGGATGATCTCGGGCACCGACTTGGAGCAGATCAGGTTGTACAGGATGGTGGAACCGGGGTACTTGTCGAGCATGGCCGCGGCCACCAGGGCGGTCGTCGTGGATCCTGACAACGGGTTCGCCGTGTCGTCCACCAGGAAGCACCGGTCGGCGTCGCCGTCGAAGGCCAGCCCCACATCCGCGCCCTCGGAGCGCACCTTGGCCTGCAGGTCCCGCAGGTTGGCCAGCTGGATGGGATCGGCGGGGTGGTTGGGAAAGGTGCCGTCCAGGTCCCCGTAGATCACCTCGAGGTCGAACGGGAGGCCTTCGAACACCGCCGGCACGACCAGTCCCCCCATGCCGTTGGCGGTGTCGGCCACGACACGAAGCGGTCGGAGACAGTCGCGGTCGACGAACGACCGCACGTGCTCGGCGAAGGTGTCGAGCACATCGTCGGTGGTGACCGATCCCTGGCCCGAGCCGGGCTCGGCCAAGGCGTCCTTCGCCACCGCCGCCTTTATGTCCGCCAGCCCCGTGTCCTCGCCGACGGGGCGGGCGCCCGCCAGGCACAGCTTGATCCCGTTGTACTGGGCCGGGTTGTGCGAGGCGGTGAACATCGCCCCGGGCGCGTCCAGCCGCCCCGACGCGAAGTACATCTCGTCGGTGGACATCAACCCGAGGTCGACCACGTCGGTGCCCGTCCCCGTGACACCCTCGGCGAAGGCCCGGGCCAGGTCGCCGCCCGAGGCCCGCATGTCCCGCCCCACCAGGATCCGGGGGACGTGGACAAAGTCGGCGAAGGCGGCCCCGATCTGACGCACCAGGTCGGCGTCGAGTTGGTCGGGGACAAGACCGCGGATGTCGTAGGCCTTGAACAGCTTGTCGAGCAGAGCAGTGTCGGGCATGGCGGGCTCGACTTTAGTGGGGCCGGGGAAAGGGGTCAGCCGGGCGGCGCCTCGCCGCGGCCCCCGGTCAGGTCTTCCCCGGGGAGCGAGGGCCCAGCGGCGGTCGAGCCGTCAACATCGCTCCGGCCCCGATGCGGCTCGGAACGGCGTTTCGCCCCGTCGGCGCGGGACGAGCCCAGCCACACCGTGTCCGCCCCGCCGTCCGGGCCGTCAACCACAGCGTTGCCCGCCTCCGCGTTGCCCGCATCAGTGTTGCCCGCCTCCGCGTTGCCCGCGTCGACGGGCGGGGCGCCGCCCAGTCCCCCGGGGAATCCCAGCCAGCGGTCGATCTCCTGGTTCCTCGACTGGGTGAGGCCGCCCGCCAGCTCCCGGCGGAGCCGGACATAGGCCTCTTCCACGTCGGCGACGGCCGCCGAGCCGGGAGGGCTGGCCAGGCCCCGCCGGGCGCCGGCGAAGACCACCGGCTGGGCCCGGGCCAGCCACACCAGCGCGGCCAGGCCCATCAGCCCGAACAGGTACCCGAACCAGTCCACCGGGGTGTACCCGTAGTGCAGCTTCACATGATGCGACGTCGGGATCACCACCATCAGGTTGGGGGCGACGCGGTAGGGCCCCTTGGCGCCCGACGCCTGCCAGCTCGGGAAGTACGAGATTTTGACCAGGACCGGCACTCCCACGGTGTCGACGTTGAACGACACCGAGTTGTCGCTCTGCACGATGC
This sequence comes from Actinomycetota bacterium, assembly GCA_030947025.1. Taxonomy (GTDB): domain Bacteria; phylum Actinomycetota; class Acidimicrobiia; order Acidimicrobiales; family Palsa-688; genus JALYXV01. The sequence continues at coordinate 22,560 of JALYXV010000244.1, forward strand.
GGTCGACCTGTACCGGCGCCAGCGCGGTTCGCGGTGGGGTGGTCGCCATGGGGCGAACCCGTGACCACGACTTGGGTCCCGAGGCGGCATACAGCACGTCGGCCCGGTTCTGGTCGAGGTACCAGGCCTCGGACGCGTCCAGCCACTGCTTGCCGCCCTTGGAGATGCCCTTCATCACCACCGGTTGATTGACGAGGGGGCCGACGACCTGGGAGTCGGCGACCTCGTAGATCTTCCAGGTGCGTTCCTTGACCCCGCTCTGGGTCCCGCCCGAATAGGTGACCGGCCAGGGGCCGGAGGTGGTGACCAGCCGCAGATCGGGATTGGCGTCGGCCTGGGTCTGGGTCTCGGGCGTCAGCGCCATGTAGTAGCGCACGCCCAGCAGCTGGAGATGGCGGACGCCGTCATCGACCTTCGGCGTGGGCGGGTAAGTGAGCCCCCGGACCGGGTCGGACGGCTGCAGCGACAGCTCGGCCGCGTCGATGAAGTGGTACGGCGTGGTCGCGGACGACTCGTAGTACAGGCCTTCCATGGAACCGATGCAGCTGTGCGTCCAATAGGGCAGCAGCATGAGGGCGTCGGGGGTGCCCATCTGGTCGAGCCCGGGTTCGTATTCCCACATGGCCCGCCCGCACCCATTGGTCTTGCCGACCTGGGACATGGTCTTGATCAGGCCGAAGTACTCGGCCTTGCGGGACTTGGCGTTGGACTCGTAACCGCTGTAATTCCAGCTGGCCCAGGAGGGGATGAACGAACTGTCGGCGTTGGTGATCCCGAGCCAGGTGTACTTGCCGGTGTGGGAGCTGACCGAACCGCCGGGCAGGCCGTGCAGGGGGAACCCGACCCAGATCCATGCCGCCACCGCGGCCAGGAGGGGCACCGCCAAGGTGGACAACCGCGACCACCTTGGGACCGGGCCCGCCTTCAAGGGCTCGAACAGGGCCGCGCCCCCCTCAGCCACGGCCACCGCGGCCAACAGGTAGAGGCAGATGAACCAGAACGGGAGGACCCGGGCATTCCACAGGCGGGCTTGGGGCGCGAAGCGGAAGATCAGAAAGGCGAGAAACGCCATGATGCTGAGAAAGATCCCGAGCTTCTGACGCCGCAGGATGGAGACCAGGAACCCCAGCCCGGCCAGCAGGTACAGCCACAGCTCGTGGTTGGGAAAGAGGTTCTTGTAGTACTGGGTCACCTTCTCGTAGCCCATGTCGGTGGCGTACGGGAGGCGCATCAGGAACGGCAGCCACCAGAACGCGGCCAACCCTGCGGCGACCGCGAACACCGGCGTGATCCATCGCCAGGACCGGCGGTCCCAGCGCAGGATCAGAAGGACAATTGCCCCGATAATGGCGAAGATGGCGGGCAACAGGTGCGAGAGCCCGGTGACCAGCAGGACCACGGCCGCCAACGCTCGGTATTTCCCCGTCTCCAGCCCCCGGGCCACCAGACCCAGGAATATCAGGGCCGCGGACAGGCTGATCGAGAAGCCAAACTCCCCGGCCAGGGTGGAGGCGATGTTGCCGCCGTAGATCGTGAAGTCGCGGGAGAAGAGGAACGGCAGGGTGGCCGCGGCCAGGCACGAGGGCCCGGGAAAACGGAAGCGGGCCAGCCGGCCGAAGAGGTAGGCGGCCAACGGCAGGCTGACCATCCCCAGGACCGAAACCAGCTTGAAGGCCACGTTGTACGGCATGAGTGCGCTGAAAATGACGATCAGGAGGCTGGGCAGGGGGAAGTAGAACACCAGCGAGGGGAACCCGGCGTACCAGTCCGGAGCCCAGCCCGTCAGCCGGAAGTGGGCCAGCAGGTGGTCCCGCAGGAAGGCGGGCTGCCACACGTGGGCTCCCATGTCCCCGCCCGACGGGGTGCTGTCCAAGAACAGCTTCGACGGTTGCAGGTACTTGAAGATGAACCCGCACAGGAAGGCGACGATGACGAAGGTGATGACCGCCTCGGGCCAGTGGATGGAATCCGGCCAGCGCCATCGGCGGCTCGGGCCGGCCGGTCCGCGTTCATCGAGGACCGGGGAATCGTCCTCCGTCAGATCCTGGCCGGCAGGGGAACTGGAAGGGCGGTCGGTGACATCGAGGGCGGTCATGGCGACCACTATGTTGCCCTGATTCTGGCCGGTCGCGCGATCATCCCCGCCAACCGGCTTGGCGGTCAGCGGTCGCGGGCCGCCATGTCCAGCAGATGGGCGAGGGGGAGCAGGCCGCTATAGCCCTCCCACCAGCGAAGGTCACACGCCGAGCAGCTGCGCAAGACCACACGCTCGCCCGCCACCGACAGGGAGATCTCGACCATCTGGCGCGACTCGCACTGGGGACACTGCACCGGCCATGCCTCCTTGGGATTTAGTCGCTCAGGCCAGATACATCGGCACGAGATACATCGGCACGACCGCCGCCAAACCTGAAGACTTGCCAATTGGAGTTCAAGCCCCTCGAAGTTCACGTCTTGAGCGTCAAGGTCAAGACGGTGACCGCGTTGAAGGCGGCATGGGCCACCACCGCCGGGCCCAGCCGGCCCGTCTTGTGGGCCAGCGCTCCCAGGATGAGCCCGAAGATGATGAGGGCCGGGAGTTGCAGCAGCTCGAAATGGGCCAGGCCGAACACCACCGCGGAACCGGCAATACCGGCCAGGGGCCCGAACCAGCGGGACAGCGAACGCAGCAACAGGCCCCGGAAGAAGAGCTCCTCGACGATGGGCGCGCCGACGGCCAGGAACAGCACCAGGACGGCGATCTGCCACCCGCCATGGATGGCACTGGTGTCGGCCTTGGCCGGCGCTTCCAGGCGGCGGTGGAGGGTCGGGTCGGCCCGTTCGAAGGGCAGGTAGAGCAGAGGGATCAGCCCCAGCTGGGTCCCCACCCCGACGACCACGCCGACCACGGCGTCGATGGGCCACCGGAAGTACAGGCCCAAGTCCTCCCGGAGGTCGCCTGTGCCCCGGAACCGGCTGTAGAAGACCACGCCACCGACCAGACCGAGCCACAGCCCGAGCAGGCCGAACACGGTGACCGCCAGGGGCATCGGTTGGCCTCGGCCTTGGTGGTACCCCACCACCGCGGCCGCCAGCCCGCCGGTCAGGCTGGACAGCATGATCCCGACCACAAAAGCGCCCACGGCCTCGCTCAGCCCCGCGCGGTTCGGGGT
>JALYXV010000264.1 GCA_030947025.1 Actinomycetota bacterium
CGCCACCGGCGCCCGCCGACGCCGAGGCCGAGGCCGAGGCTCCTGCCGCGCATGCTGAGGACGTGGGGAACGGGCGGCTCGCCGGGCATGCCATCCTCGCCAAGCTGGCCTGGGCCATGCGGTCCGAGCCGGGTGACGTCCGGCCCCACAACGAGGATTTCGCCGGTGTGTACGCCCCGACCATCCCCGACGACGCCTGGGACCGGGGACCCCTCTTCATCGTCGCCGACGGCCTGGGCGGACACGCCGCGGGCGAGGTGGCCAGCCGCACCGCGGTCGAAGCGGCCCTGGCCCACTGGACCACGGGATCCGCGCCCGCTCCTCATCAGGCCCTTCGGGCCGCCACCCGGGCCGCCAACGTGGCCGTCTTCGACGCCGCCCTGCAGTCCCGCCGCCAGGGCATGGCGACCACCTTCACCGCCCTGACCCTGGCGGGCCGGGAGGCGATCGTCGGCCACGTGGGCGACAGCCGCTGCTACCTGGTGCGGGGCCAGACCACCACCCAGATGACCAGCGACCACTCCCGGGTGGGCGAGATGCTGCGGGCGGGCCTGATCACCCCCGAGCAGGCGTCCAACCACCCGGCCCGCTCCATGATCTCCCGATCGGTCGGCAGCGAGCCGTCCGTCCAGGTGGACATCATCCGCCAACCCACCCAAGCGGGCGACACTTTTCTCCTGTGCAGCGACGGGCTGTGGGACGTGGTGGGCCGGGCCGAGATCACCGAGGTGGTGGGCGCCATCGGAACCGCACCCGTTCCGACCGTCACGGCCGCGGCCGATGCCCTCATCGAGCAGGCCTTGGCCCGCAAGACCCCTGATAACGTCACCCTCCTCGTGGTGCGGATTACGACCGACCGTCCCGTGCCCGCGGCCACGACCCGGCGCTCCTTCCTACGGCGCGCCCGAGGAGTGGTCAGATGAGCCGGTTCTCCCCGGGTGAGCGCCTGGACAGCTACGAGATCGTCGAACTGCTCGGCGCGGGCGCCTACAACGAGTCGTACAAGGCCACCGACACCCGCACCGGCCGCGTCGTCGTCCTCAAGGTCCCCGATCCCAACCTGTTCGCCGACCCGGCCATCTACAACCGCTACAAGCGGGAGGCCGAGGTGGCCCGCCGCCTCAACCACCCCGCCATCCAGGCGGCGGTGGACGCGGGCGAGAAGCGCAGCGAGCCCTACCTGGTCCTGACCTTCGTGGACGGTGACTCACTGAGCCACCGCCTCCACGCCCAGCGCGACCGGCCCGGGGCCCAGGCGGGAAGCCTTACCGCCCAGCTGACCGGGCACCACCACGGTGGCCAGCCCGGCCTGGGGGTGGACACCGCCGTCGACTGGGGCCGCCAGCTGGCCGAGGGCCTGGCCTACCTTCACCGCCAAGGCGTGGTCCACCGGGACCTCAAGCCGGGCAACGTCCTCATCGGACCGGGCGACCGCCTCGTCATCGCCGATTTCGGCACGGCCCAGCTGGCCGGCGCCCGCCGCCTGACCTTCAAGCACCTCACCGGCATGCTGGGAACCCCCGACTACATGAGTCCCGAGCAGGCCCAGGGGGGCCGGGGCGACGCGCGCAGCGACATCTACTCCTGGGGCGTGATGATGTATGAGATGCTCACCGGCCGCACCCCCTTCCCCGGCAACGACTGGATGGCCGTTATGGCCGGCCACCTCCAAGGCCACCCCACCCCCATCGGCAAACTGCGCCCCGATGTGCCCCCGGCGATCGAAGCGGTGGTGCTGCACGCCATGCGCCGCTACCCCGACAACCGCTACCAGACAGCCGACGACCTGCTCCGGGACCTCAACCGCCTGGACAGCCTGAACCCGGGCGGCTACGACCTCTCGCCTGAGTCGCCCATGGGCAACGTGTTGGGAGGCGGGGCGGGCAAGGGCTTCTTCTCCAAGATGTTCAAGACGAGGGGCGGATGACGCCGTCGGTGACTCGGTGAGCCGGTACGCCCCGGGCGACCTCCTCGACCACTACCGCATCGAGGAACTCCTCGGTTCAGGTGCCTACGCCGAGTCCTACAAGGCGACCGACACCCGCGACGGCCACACCGTGGTCCTCAAGGTGCCCGACCCCAACCTGTTCTCCGATCCCGCCGCTTTCAACCGGTACCGCCGGGAGGCGGAAGTGGCCCGGCGACTCGACCACCCGGGCGTGCAGGGGGCGGTCGACCCGGGCGAGACCCGCAGCGCCCCCTATCTCGTCCTCGAGTACATCGACGGGGTGTCGCTGCGCAAGCGCATGCGCTCCTTCGGCAGCCTGGTGCCCGTCGACACCATCGTCGACTGGGGCCGCCAGCTGGCCCACGCCCTGGCCTACCTCCAGGGCAAGGGCGTGGTCCACCGCGACCTCAAGCCGGAGAACATCCTCGTCACCCCGGACGACCGCCTGGTCGTAGGCGACTTCGGGACGGCGCAACTGGCGGGCGCCCGCCGGCTGACCTGGAAACACCTCTCCGAGAACCTGGGCACCCCCGACTACATGAGCCCCGAGCAGGTGCAGGGCGAGCGGGGCGACGCCCGCAGCGACGTCTATTCATGGGGCGTGATGCTGTACGAGCTGCTGACCGGGCGGGTCCCGTTCGACGGCGACAACTGGATGGCGGTCATGGCCGGGCACCTCCAGGGCGACCCGAAACCCATCCACAAGCTGCGCCCCGACGTGCCTCCGGCGCTCGAGGCGGTGGTGATGCACGCCATGCGCCGCCATCCCGAACACCGCTACCCCTCGGCCAAAGCGGTGCTGGCCGACCTCGAGCACCTCGACCAGCTCGACCCGGCCGCCTACGACCTCAGCCCGGAGACACCCATGGGCGGGATGGCGGCCACGGAGTCCTCCCGGCGCCTCTGGGCGGTGGCGGCGATCATTGCCGCCAGCTTCCTCTCGCTGTCGGCCATCATCATCACGCTGTCCGTCCTCCTCCGCTGACAAGGAACCCATTGACCGATATCGACAGCTTTGGCTGGATCCGGCTGATGTTCGTGGACGTGTTCGGTGCGGCCCACGCGGTCGTACTTCCCGCAGACCGCTTTTCCCTTGCGGTGGAGAAAGGGGCGCCGTTCGATGGCTCGGCCCTCGCGGGGCGCGCACGCCATTTCGAGGAGGACATGCTCCTCGTGCCGGACCCGGCAACCCTGCTCGACCTGGGTGACGGCCAAGGTCGGGCCGCGTGCACCGTCATCGGGCCGGACGGCCTCCGGTGGCTGGGCGATCCCCGAACCGCCCTGGTCAAGTTGTTGGGCGACCTCGACGCGGTGGCCTCTACTTATAGGGCTGCCGCAGAGCTTGAGTTCTACCTCCTCCACCCCGACGGGCGCCCGGTTGACCGCGGGGGCTACTTCGGCGAGTTCGAAGGTCCGGGGATGGCGGTGACGCGGGCCGCGGCCGAACGGCTGGCCGGGTACGGCCTCGAGGTCATCAGCGCCCATCTGGAGGCCGGGCCGGGCCAGTACGAGCTCGATCTGGCATCCCTCCCGCCTCTCGCCCTGGCCGACGCCTTGGTCCTGACCAAACAAGTGCTGCGGCAGGAGGCCACCCGGGCGGGGCTGCGAGTGACCTTCATGGCCCGGCCGTTCCGGGGCGAGCCGGGCTCGGGACTGCACCTCCACCAGCACCGTGAGCACGACGTCGGGTCGGGCCATGAGCTGTTCGACCAGCGAGGAACGCTCACCGCCGCAGGCCGGGGCTGGCTGGCCGGGCAGCTGGCCCATGCGCCCGGCCTGACGGCCCTGGCCGCCCCCAACATCAACTCCTACAAGCGCCTGCACAGCGGCCCCGAGGCGCCGGGCGACATCATCTGGGGCCATCTCAACCGGTCCGCCCTGATCCGGGTGGGCAGCTCGGGCGAGCAGCGCCCCGCCATCGAGTTCCGGCTGGCCGATCCCGCCGCCAATCCCTACCTGTTGATCGGTGGGCTGCTGGCGTCGGCGGCCCACGGCATGGATGCCGGCCTCGATCCCGGCGCCCCGTTCGAGGAGGACATCGGCGGCTTCGATCCCGCCACCTCGAGCGCCGTGCAGGTCCGCGCCCTCCCCCGGTTCCTGGACGCCGCCCTCGACGCCCTGCTCGCCGACGACGTCCTGGTGGACGCGTTCGACAGCCGGCTGCTGTCCCGCCTGGTGGACGGCCGCCGGGCCGAGGGCGACGACTACCGGTCCCAGGTCACGCCGTGGGAGGTGGAGCACTACCTGGACGAGGCGTAGACCGGGGCGAGCGCCGCAGGTTGAGCGTTTGGGGCAACGGGAGCCCGTCCCACGCCCGCCGTCGCTCGGCCGAGGGGTCCAACTCGAGGACGCTGCGTGGTTGGATCGCCATGACGGCCCGCCGTCCCGGTTGGTAGGAGGGCCACGCGGGCAGGGCCGAGGTGCCCGGGTCGCCGGTACGGGCGAAGGTGAGGATGGCATCCTGCAGGGTCTCGGCCACGACCCGGTCGGCGTTGGTCGACAGCCCCGGGAAGGCCGACTCGTTGGGCCCGGTGAAATCCAGCCAGGTGAACGGCAGGTCCGAACCGTGGCAGGGACCGAGCTGGTCGAAGGGCACCTGGCCCGGGGTGTGGTCGAAGCGCATCATCCAGCTCCGGCCGCCGCCGCGGTGGTGGGCTTCGGCGGTGCGCAGGGCGGGCAGGCCGAACAGCAGGTCGGTCAGCAGGTCGGCCCGCCCCCGATCGTCGGTGGGGGCGCCCTTCTGGTAGGTCCGGGTCAGCCGCTCCCAGGCGACATCGCCGAACCAGGCCCGGGCCCGCAGTTCCTTGGCCTTGATGAAGCCCTCGGGGGAGATGGCCAGGTACAGGTTGGCCTCCTGCTGGCAGGTGCCGATCAGCAGCGGCACATGGGCCGACGCCCCGGCCACCAGCCCAGCCAAAGGGTGACCGGGCAGCACCGTGCCGTCGACCACCGGGAGGAAGGGCTCGCCTTCCAGCTCGGCGTCGTCGGCGTCGCGCATCAAGGTGGCGGCCGCCGCTCGGATGGTGTCGACCGGCAGGTCGAGCAGATGCGACGCCTCCCGGTAGTCGACCCCGAGCCCGTTGAGCATGCGGACCACCACCGCCCGGGAACGCCACCGGCTCTGCACTCGATCAGCGGCACCGCTCTGCATGACGGCCCGGTGGAACAGGCCGGCCGCGGCCGGCATGGCCAGCAGGGCCCCCACGCACGTCGCTCCGGACGCCTGCCCGATGACCGTCACCCGGTGCGGGTCACCGCCGAAGGCCTCGATGTTGTCGTTGACCCATCGCAGGGCGGCCACCTGGTCGAGCAGGGCGACGTTGACCGCGGCCTCGAGGCCGGTTCCGCCCACCGTGGCCAGGTCCAGGAACCCCCAGGGGCCGAGGCGGTAGTTGATCGTGACGACCACGGCGTCGCCTCGATTGGCCAGCCAGGAGCCATCGAAGTTGCTCCCGCTGCCGAACACGAATGCCCCCCCGTGGAGCCACACCAGGACCGGGCGGGCTTTTCCCCTGCTCCGGGGTGACCACACGTTGAGGTAGAGGCAGTCCTCGCTCTCGGGCTGGACGCCCGATCCCGACGGGAGGACCAGCCCGGGCACCTCGGTCGAGATGCTGGAGGGGCCGAAGTCGGTCGCGGTGCGGGGACCGTCCCAGGGCGGGGACGGCTGGGGGGGCTGGAAGCGGGCGGGACCGGTGGGCGCGGCCGCGTAGGGAACCCCACGCCAGACGGTGACCTTGCCCTGGCGGGTGCCTTTGACCCCAAATTTGGACTGCTGCTCCGAGCCCACCGTTACCTCTTGTTCCGACCGTTGAGCAACCTATCAGGGGTCCGATGGCGGACTTCTCGATCAGGACTTCGATGATCGTGTATACCTTTGGTTCTTCGCGATGGGGATGGTTGCGGACGGGTTGTACGTCATGTACCGTCCCCCGCCATGTCAGGCCTGCTTGTAAGTCTCGCGCTCGCTGCCGCCCTTAGCCGGGATTCGGCGCCCGCGGCCACCCCTCCCACTACCGCCGCACCGGCCGTTTCCGGGCCCACTGGAGGCAGTGGCCAGGGCACAGGGACAGGAGTATCCGCCAGCGGGGGCACCGGCGCGGGAGGATTCTCGGGCGACGCCACCAACAAATCGACCACCTCGGGGGTCGCCACCTCGGGACCGGCCACGGCCACGGCCACGGCCACCGGGGGGACGTCCGGCACTTCAGGCACCGCCACGCTCTCTCCCACGGTGACCGCCACCAGCGGGGCGGGCGGGGCGGGGTCCTCGTCACCCTCGAGCGGCACCACCGGCCCGGCCTCGTCGGGCACGACCTTCTCGGGCGGCACGGGCGGCGGCGCCGGAGGCGGCAGCGGCGGCGTGGCCGTGGTTGTGACCAGCGGTAGCT